>NZ_JAWRYD010000003.1:0-351175 GCF_046534765.1 Burkholderia sp. SIMBA_062 | reverse complement strand
CGCCGGAATTCAAGGCGTACCAGGAAAAGGTGGTCGAGAACGCACGCGTGCTGGCCGAAACGCTGGTCAAGCGCGGCTTGCGGATCGTGTCGGGCCGCACCGAAAGCCACGTGATGCTGGTGGACCTGCGCGCGAAGAACATCACGGGCAAGGCGGCGGAAGCGGCGCTGGGCGCCGCGCACATCACGGTGAACAAGAACGCGATCCCGAACGATCCGGAAAAGCCGTTCGTGACGAGCGGCATCCGCCTGGGTTCGCCGGCGATGACGACGCGCGGTTTCGGCCCGGCGGAAGCCGAGCAGGTCGGCAACCTGATCGCGGACGTGCTTGAAGCGCCGGAAGATGCGGCGAGGATCGAGCGCGTGCGCGGGCGCGTCGCCGAGTTGACGCAGCGTTTCCCGGTATACGGCTAACGCGCTGCAATCGGGTGCATGGTCGGGGGTTCAACTGCTCAGGCGGTTGAACTCGTCTGGTCCGACGCGATTAAAAAAATCCGGCTCGCCGTGTGTGTGCGAGCCGGATTTTTTGCGTTGTGAGCCTACGTGCGAGCCGGCGTTGCTTCACACCGACGCATCGACGTTGGCCTCGAGTTCGCGAATGCGCGCGTCGTTGCGCGTGTCCTTGAGCACCGGCGGCCCCGCGAACGACTTGCGCACACCGAAGCCGTACCAGGTCACCATCAGCACGACCACGAACACAACCAGCACGTAGAGCACCTTCTCGTTCGGCAGCTGGATGCCGACGTAGGCAAGCACGCAGGCGCCCACCAGCCCGAGCAACGCGCACGGCTTCGACCAGATGCCCAGCTGGAACGGGCCTTTTTCGGTCCACGTGCGCCCCTCGGCGAGCATCCCGGAGCCGATCGGCATCGCATACGAGATGAACAGGAACACGGCGCTGCCCGCGCTCAACACCGAGAACGCGTCGCCGTACAGCGTGACGACGATCGCGAGCACCGCGCACGTCCAGATCGCGGGGCCGGGCGTCCGATGGTTGTGATTCACGCTGCGCAGCAGCTTCGACGCCGGCAGCCCGCCGTCGCGCGCAAACGCATACATCATGCGCGACGTCGACATGATCGCGGCGAGCCCGCACACGTAGTTGATGAAGAACATCGCGAGCTCGAGGCACACGCGCAAGGTCTTCGGGATCGGCGCGAGGATCGCTTCGAAGAAGCCGGTGCCCTGTTTCATCGCGGCCGTCAGGTCCGGCATGACCAGCACGAACGTGCACACCATCACGTAGCCGAACACCGCGGACCAGAACACCGAGCCGATGATGCCGCGCGGCACGTTGTTCGCCGCGTCGTGCGTCTCCTCCGACGTGTGGGCGGACGCGTCGAAGCCCGTGATCGTGTAGGTCACCAGCAGCAGGCCGGACAGGAATGCGAGCGGCAGGGTCTGTTTCGGCCATGCGCCGCCGTCGACGCCCGTGAAGTTGGTGAAGGTGACGAGCCGATGCAGGTCGAACGCGACCGGCGAGTAGACCAGCAGCGACACGACCAGCGCGATCGTCACGACGAAGATCAGGTAGCCGGACAGGTCGGTGATCTTGCTCGCGATCTTGATGCCGCGTGCGTTCAGCGTCGCCTGCGAGAGGGTGATGACCACGATGAACGAGGTCTGATGCCACCACGTCAGGCTGTCCGGACTGACCCCGAACATCGGGGCGATCAGCGTCTTGAAGAACGGATCGTAGGTGCCGAAGTTGATCGCGGCGAGCACGAAGATCAGGCCGATCAGATTGAGCCACGCCGTCATCCACCCCCATTTCTTGCCGCCGAGGATGACGCCCCAGTGATAGAGGCCGCCGGCGGTGGGAAACGCCGACGCGATCTGCGACATCGACACCGTGACGATCAGCGCGAACAGCGAGCCGAGCGGCCAGCTGAGGCCGATCGATGCGCCGCCGGTGGCACTCAGCGCCGATGCGTGGGCGCGGACATGGCGCAGCGATGTCGTCGCAACGGCGGACGCGCGCGTGATCGAATCGAGGCACGGACTGCGGCTGCTGACGCAGCCCGCAGATGCGACGCACGCGCGCGTGACGATTCCGGACGGGCGGCGTGGCGACGCGGTGCTGCCCGGTGTGCTCGCAGACATCGCGGCGCGCTACGGCGACGCGACGTCAGACTGGGTGGCGCTGCAACTGGAGTATGCGAAGTAGCGGCGGGGAACCGGCGCACCGCCCGAGGCGCACCGCGCTTCCCCGGACGGGAAACGGCGTTGCGCTCAGGCCGTTGCCGTCCTCCGCGCCGTCAGCCGGTTCCACAGCATCCCGGAGCGGCTTCCGCTGCGGCAATACGCGAGCACGGGCTTTGGTAGCGCATCGACCAGCGCACCGAACGCGTCGACTTCCGCATCGCCGATCCGGTCGCGTTCGACCGGCAGATAGCGTGCGTCGAGGCCGAGTTCGCGCGCGGCGGCCGCGATCTCGTCGAAGGCCGGCTGATCGGCGCCTTCGCCGTCCGGCCGGTTGCAGATCACCGCGCGAAAGCCTGCATTGCGGATCGCCTTCAGATCCGCCGGCGTGATCTGGCGCGACGCGGTGAACCCGGTTGCGGCCGCGGCCCGGCATTGCTCGATCGCGCGCGCGAAACACGCGACCGCGAAATCGACGTCCTGCTCGGTCGTGAAACGGCCGAAGCTGATGCGCACCGTGCGGCCCGCGGTTTCTGCATCGAGGCCGATCGCGGTCAGCACGTGGGACGGCGCGCCGCTGGTCGAGTTGCATGCGGAGGTCGACGACACGGCGAGCGAATCGCCGAGCATGAACGGGAAGAAACCCGGCGTGTTCACCGTGAGGCTCAACGTGTGCGGGATGCGGCGCGCCGCTGCCGCGTTGTGCGTGATGTCGCCGAGCGCGAGCAGCGCGTCCTTCAGGCGCGCGCCGAGTGCCGCGATCCGCTCGGCTTCGCCCTCGAGTTTGTCGGCGGCCAGCTCGCACGCGGTGCCCATCCCGACGATCTGATGCGTCGCGAGCGTGCCCGAGCGCAGGCCGCGCTCGTGGCCGCCGCCGTGAATCTGCGGCGCGATGCGATCGGCGATGTCGCGGCGCACGAACAGCGCGCCGATGCCCTTGGGGCCATACACCTTGTGCGCGGACATCGACAGCAGGTCGATGCCGAGCGCGCGCACGTCGATCGGCGTCTTGCCGAGCGCCTGCGCGGCGTCCACGTGCAGCAGCGCGCCCGCCGCATGCACGATGCGCGAGATCGCGCCGATGTCCGTCAGCGTGCCGAGCTCGTTGTTGACGAGCATCAGCGACACGAGGCCCGTATCGGGGCGAATCGCCGCGGCCACGGCGTCGACGGTGATTTCGCCGTCGACGGTGGGGCTCAGGTAAGCGGCCGTCATCCCGCGCTTCGACAGGTTCGCCATCGTGTCGAGGATGGCCTTGTGTTCGATGCGGCTCGTGATCAGGTGGCGCTTGTCGGTCGCGGCCTCCGCGTAGCCCTTCAGCGCGAGATTGTTCGATTCGGTGGCGCCCGACGTCCAGATGATCTCGTCGGCGTGCGCGCCGATCAGCGCGGCAACCTGCGCGCGCGCGTGCTCGACTTTTTCCTTCGCCAGCCGGCCGGCGGCGTGCGAGCTCGACGCGGGATTGCCGAAGATGCCGTCGGCACCGAGGCAGGCCGTCATCGCTTCGATCACGCGGGGATCCGCGGGGGTGGTGGCTGCGTAGTCGAGGTAGTGCAGCGGGGTGATATCGCTCATGTCCTTCTCTTGCTCTTCTCTTCGGAATGGGAGAAATGATACGAGGTCGGGTGGGGAAAAAGGATCCAAAAGTGGCTGAGAATTTAGCTGGATATGGAATATTGATCTATCTATATCGGATATTGGGGGATATGTTTTCTTTTGAGGGAGGCGGGCATCGCGAATTGGTCATACGGATGCCGCAGCGCGCGAGTCGGTCAGGCCGGCTCGTTTTGATCGGGCCGGTTCGATAAACGATGCGCGTCCTGCACCCAGGCGTGCAGCGCCTGCTCGTATTTCGACGGAATCGTGATCGTGACCGTGGTGAGGCGTGTGACGTTACCCGGCAGGTCCAGATACCGCTGCCACGCCTTGCGAACGAGCTGCGACATTGCCGAGCGGTTCATGCCCAGTTTCGCGGCCAGTTCGCGCTGCGGGCGGCCCTTCACGAAAATCTCGTGCAGCGCCCACTGGTTCACCGGCTTGATTCGGGTATCTTGAAGCCGCAATAGTCGGAACTGTTCGGCGGTCATGCGTCGTGTCTTCTGCATTCAAATTCGCCCCGAATTCGGAAGTGAGGAAATCAGTTTCGCGCCGCAGGTCGTTTCGTGACCGTCGAACGCGGCGGCTTGGCCTTCAACGTTGAAGGCAGGGTCGCCTGCTGCAATCGTGCAGGCGCCGTGGATCGGACACGAACAAGCGTCGCCGAAGCGCGCGACCGCGCGCCCCATGACCTTGCTGATTCCGGCTCCGGATTCGACCCGGCCGCCGTGGGTGTGCATGTCGCCTACCCGGATGATTCCTCGCATATGACTCGTCCTCCGAATGATTCGTGTGGTGGTCGCGTGTTGCTCGCACTGTGCCGCGGCGCCGGTTTGCATCACCACGAATAGCCCTGCATGCCGTAATCGACATCGTGTCGGCGTCCCCACCACGGCAGGTAGGCGTTGTTTCCGCCGCGCGCGCGGAACCAGTCCTTGGTCGGGTCGATCTGCGTGAGATTCGATGGCGGCATGACGACGACGGCGACGGGGTGTTCGGGGTCGGTCGTGCCGGCGACGAGTGCGTTGCCGCCGAAGTGGTTGATTCGGCCGATCGCGAGCGCGACGTCGGTCAATGCGCTGCCTGTTCCCATGTCGCCGAGCAGGGCGGCGGTGTTGAACGTCTGCTTCTTGTGGTCGTATTCCGGAAGCGTTTCGGTCAAGGTTTGCGTGAGCGCGACGAGGCGAGATGACGCTGCATCGCTGCCGTTGCCTGCATCGTGAACGATGTAATTCAGGTCAGTGGCAGCGACGCCGGCGTTGCGTGCCGCTTGCGCGATCGTCGCCTTCCACGCCTGTACGGCGCGCGTCGTGCCGACCTTCGGCGAGAACGCCTTCGTGTCGCCGGCCGCGGCCTTGCCGATCCATGCGAGCGGCTCGCGCTCGGTGTTGAAGTTCGGGCCGGCGAGGAACAGCACGACGAGGTTCTCGTTGATCTGCGCATCCGTGGGCGGGAAGTTCGGGGCGTCCCAGTTCATTGCCCACGCGGTCTTGTCGGGATTGGCCTGCAGGTAGTCCAGCGCCTTGTTCAGCGATGTAAAGCCGGCGTTTGCGCCGCCTTGCGTGATCCGGACATCAGGGGGTGTGTCGCGGCTCCAAAGCGTCTTGGGCGATGGCGGACCGATTTCGAAGCATTGGAGAAACTCATTGATAAAGTACGTCTTCGCTTCGATCGGATCGAGCCTTGGAGGCAGCGCGAGCTCGATATGTATTCCGGCAAGCTCGCGCCAATCTTTGGGATTGTCGGATTTCACGGTGTAGAAATAGCTCGCGTTCGAGAAGTAGCGCGAACGCATCAACACGAGAAACTTGCTTACGTACTTGTGATAGAAACCCTTGAATGTTTCCGTGCCACGATTGCCGTACACCAACGCTCCGATTGATCGAAGCGACGAAAATTTTTCGGGTTTGGTGCGCACCATGTCGTCATTCTTGTTCGGTGTGGAAAGTCCTTGCGTCCACAATAATTGCCATTCGGTTGGATAGTCCATGCGTTGCAACGGATTCAACCACATCAGGCCGACAACCTGCGCGACGAACGGCTTGGCCGGCTCTTCGGCTGCTGGCGCTGCAATCCCCGTGGACTCTAGAACAGGGGCGGCTTGTGCTGGACGCATGATGGCCGTGGTGAACAGAAACACCGTCAGCGCGGCCAAGCCAGGTACGACAAAAAATCGTTTCATCCAATCTCCTATTTCCAAATGTGCGGGGTCGGGTTGTTCGACATACGCCATCAGAGACGCCATGAGCACGATGGCGATCAGCCATGTCGAAACAGCGATGGCGACGCGCCGCGGCCGCGTGGCGATCAGGGGCTTCATACAAAACTCCCGGCCTTCAGATAAAACTCGCCTTCACGTTCGTCCGTGATCGTCGGTCATGCGTCTCAGCGCCGGTTTGCATCACCACGAATAGCCCTGCATGCCGTAATCGACATCGTGTCGGCGTCCCCACCACGGCAGGTAGGCGTTGTTTCCGCCGCGCGCGCGAAACCAGTCCTTGGTCGGGTCGATCTGCGTGAGATTCGATGGCGGCATGACGACGACGGCGACGGGGTGTTCGGGGTCGGTCGTGCCGGCGACGAGTGCATTGCCGCCGAAGTGGTTGATCCGGCCGATCGCGAGCGCGACGTCGGTCAATGCGCTGCCTGTTCCCATGTCGCCGAGCAGGGCGGCGGTGTTGAACGTCTGCTTCTTGTGGTCGTATTCCGGAAGCGTTTCGGTCAAGGTTTGCGTGAGCGCGACGAGGCGGGATGACGCTGCATCGCTGCCGTTGCCAGCATCGTGAACGATGTAATTCAGGTCGGTGACCGCGACGCCGGCATTGCGTGCCGCTTCGGCGATCGTCGCCTTCCACGCCTGTACGGCGCGCGTCGTGCCGACTTTCGGCGAGAACGCTTTCGTGTCGCCGGCCGCGGCCTTGCCGATCCATGCGAGCGGTTCGCGCTCTGTGTTGAAGTTCGGGCCGGCGAGGAACAGCACGACGAGGTTTTCGTTGATCTGCGCATCCGTGGGCGGGAAGTTCGGGGCGTCCCAGTTCATTGCCCACGCGGTCTTGTCGGGATTGGCCTGCAGGTAGTCCAGCGCCTTGTTCAGCGATGTAAAGCCGGCGTTCGCGCCGCCTTGCGTGATCTGGACATCAGGGGGCGTGTCGCGGCTCCAAAGCGTCTTGGGTGACGGCGGACCAATTTCGAAGCATTGGAGAAACTCATTGATAAAGTACGTCTTCGCTTCGATCGGATCGAGCCTTGGAGGCAGCGCGAGCTCGATATGTATTCCGGCAAGCTCGCGCCAATCTTTGGGATTGTCGGATTTCACGGTGTAGAAATAGCTCGCGTTCGAGAAGTAGCGCGAACGCATCAACACGAGAAACTTGCTTACGTACTTGTGATAGAAACCCTTGAATGTTTCCGTGCCACGATTGCCGTACACCAACGCTCCGATTGACTTAAGTGTCGCAAACGACTGCGGATCAGTGCGCACCATGTCATCGTTTTTGTTCGGTGTTGCAAACCCTTGCGTCCACAACAATTGCCATTCGATTGGATAGTCCATGCGTTGCAAAGGATTCAACCACATCAGGCCGACAACCTGTGCGACGAACGGCTTAGCGGGCACCTCGGCTGCTGGCGCTGCAATCCCCGTGGACTCTCGAACAGAGGTGGCTTGTGCTGGACGCATGATGGCCGTGGTGAACAGAAACACCATCAGCGCGGCCAGGCCAGGTACGACAAAGAATCGTTTCATCCAGTCTCCTATTTCCAAATGTGAGGGGTCGGGTTGTTCGACATGCGCCATCAGAGACGCCATGAGCATGGTGGCGATCAGCCATGTCGAAACAGCGATGGCGACGCGTCGCGGCCGCGTGGCGATCAGGGGCTTCATACGAAACCCCCGGCCTTCAGATAAAACTCGCCTTCACGTTCGTCCGTGATCGCCTCGGGTATCTTTCCTTCGCTATTCGTGGCATGTGCCCATTCGTGCATCGACATTCGATCAAGCGTTCCGTATTTAAAGTAGTCGGCGTACGGCTTGTTCGGATTGGAATCGGGAATGCCGTCCCCCATCCGCCAATCGGCCTCGATCCGCAAGCCGTAAAGTTGATCGGGCGTCAGGTAGCACAGCCCTACAGCAACGTCATAGGCAAGCGCGTTCTTGGCATGCTTGGGATTGGTCACCGTCGTGGAGTGGTTGGTTGGGCTATTGGTCGCTCCGCGATCGAGCCAGTCGACGATCTGCTTGTCGCGCCATTCCTTGTAGCCCTCCGGCATCGCGCTTTTGCCGTCCTCGCCGATCACGTGGCCCTCGCGATCGATCCATTCCGTATTCAGCGTTCGGCGCGCTTCCATCCGCATCAACGCGCGATCTTCATAGCGCTGTGCGGCTTCCGTTTCCGCCGTACCTTGCGCGACGCTATCCGCGTTCTTTGCGTTGTACTGGTCGTACGGATCGTCGGCCCGCTTGTCCGCATCGGTCTTGCCCGCGTCGCGCCATGCGGCTGGTGGATCGTTGCCTTCGTTGAAGTCGCTTGTCGCGTCGCCATCCTTCGTTTCAACGGGCTTGCCGAATCGCAGCGCCTTCGGCGAAAACGGATCATCAAGTGCCGGCGCATCCGCCACCACGGTCCACCCTTTCGGCGGATCGGCATTCACACGGAGCATGTTCAACGCTGAACTGATTCCGGTCACGACGAACATCAGGGGCGCTGTTACGAGCGTGGCGGCCACACCGAAGACAGACTCATTACCCTTGATCGCGCCGATCAGATTGAATTTGGCGGGCGGCGATGGCGGATACCAGAAGCCCGGTTTCGTTCCTTGTTTGCCATGCCGCCAATCGTCTTCCCAATATCGGTAGGGTTTCTGAATGCCAACACGGAAGCCGGATGCGAACACCCGCTGCGTCAGGATGCCTGCCGCACCGATATCCTCGAGTTCGTGCTTGCTGATTCCGCGCCAGCCGATGCCTTGAACCGTCACCGCCGAAATCACCTGATCGTGTGGACAGCAATACGCGGTGACGCGGCCATACGTCGATGCATTCAAGCCGTGCCGCGCGCGGTCCTCTTGCGCTGCATAAGACCGGTTGCTCGTCGGCGACACCCGCTTGTTTTCCATGTCTTCATCGATCTTGTCCGCGGGAAGTTCGCATGCTGTGCGAGCGCCGATGATCGATAGAAACTTGCCGAAGGTCTTCGTGCGCGCAGCGTAGGTCTGCCGTCCGCGCTGGCCGCTCGCGTCCTTCGTCGCGCGTTGCGACCATGTATCCATGAACGTATCCGATTTGTACGGGCCGTCCGCATTCGCAAGGCTATACGGCGCATTCGCCAGTACGTAGGCATCTGCGACGCAATGTCCGGTGCGTCCCCACGGGTCTTCGACATCGGGGAAGGCGTCACCGAAGAACGCTGCTGTCAGGCCGACGATGTTGCCTTGGCTATGGCACACGACCGTAATCGGTACGTCGGCCTGCATGCGGCGAATCGACTCGATCAGCCTGGCCAGTCGCAACGCCGCGAGCACGCCGTACGCGCGAGGCGGCGCGCGGTACAGCGGTCGATTGGTTGGATTGATGCCTTGTACAGTCATCCACCCCATCGTTCGATCGTCCAGACCCCCGTGCCAGAGATCGGGCAGGCTTGCACAGCCGTTCGTGAACGGACCACCGCCCCAATAGTCCTTTTCGTTCAGAAAGATCTTGTCGCCGTATTCCTTCAGTTCGGCCGCAGTCGCCCGATAGCCCCATCGGAAATGAATCACCGGCGAAAACGACGGATCCAGCTTGATGTAATTGTCTGGCAGAAAATCGGGATCGAGGAACCCATCCGGCGTCACGCTTTCCGTGTACTTCGCGGGCATCAACTGCCCGGCATCGACGCCGTGATACATCATCTGATCGTCCAGTCGCCCGAGCCTGCGATTCAGACCATTGCACAGCCCTTGCTCCGTTGCATCGAACCATTCACCCTCGGAGTTGACGCCATGCACGAAGATCACGACGCCGGGCAACGGCAATTGCTTGATGCAGATCAGCAGCGTGTTCTTTGCAAACATCGTCACACCCTCGCCGCGGCCGACGACAATCTGCGGCGGCGCCGGCCGCGGCGCAGGAACGTCGGGAGCATCGGCTTTCGTCGCGGGTTGGCCGCCAGGAGCGGCTACCGTCGGCGGATCAAGAAATGAATCGGTCATTCAAACTCCTGCGCATTCCTATACGTTTTTCTTGATGAACCGAACTGCCAGTCTCTCGAACTGGTCGGCATCGACGGCGGGCAGCAGGCCGGCCACGTCGCTCGATACGTTCGATATCGGTCCGGACGGTTTTTGAACCTCGCCTTCGAATCCCGCGGCCGCGTGGCCGTCCGTCGAGCGGACCAGCTTCGGCACCCGGCCAAGCGTGTCTTGAGCGAATGTCGGCATGTCCGCGCTCATACTCGCCGGACCATCCCAAGCATGACCGGCCGACTTCACCGTGAAAGTGCCGGGGCATCCCAGCTCGATATCGCCGCCGCGCAGCCTGAGATACGCGCCACCGGACGTAACGAGCACGACTTCATCACTCGCGGTGCCAACGAGCTTTCCTCCCGCCGCGGTCAATTGAATGTTCTTCGCCGAGTCGACGCGCGTATCGTCGTTCTGCGACTGGATCGTGACCTTCCCCTGATTCGCGATCGCCGACACGCCGTCGCCGTGCGCAAACATCGCGACGCCGCGACCTGCATGCAGATTGATGCGCTCGCCGCTCGTGACTTGCACATGTTGCTGCGCGACCTGATCGATGTTCTCGCCCGCATGGATGACGTGCGTTTTCGGCGTGACGTGGAGCGCCCCGGACTGCGCACCGAATGCGAGCAGCGCGGACGCATCGTCGGCCGCCCCGGCTTGCGCGCGGCCGGGCGTCCAGTTGCGGAATGCACTGGCAACGTTTTCCTGACCGCTGGTGTCGGCAGACTGCCCGCCGTGCTGGCCGGCATAATCGCCAAGCGATTTGAAGAGTTCGGTGCACTGATCGAGCAGGCGAACCAGTTCATCGCGATCGAGCTGACCACCGGTGGCCCGTGTGCGTGCATAGGTCGACAGCAGAATGCCGCGCGCGGCGCGCAACGCGGCGGCGGCATCGGTGCGCAGCTCCGCGCCTTCGCCGCGCGCCTCCCCATGTCCGTTTTCTCGCGGCTGCGTCAGATACCCGAGATTCAATTCGGTATGCGCATGTTCGCTCGCCAACTGCGCCGAGATTTGCGACGGCGTATCGTCCAGACGAAGCTGGTTATAACGCCTGCCGTTGATTTCCTTGGTCTTGATGCCGGAGAGGAACCGGTTGCCGGGAAGCGCACCGGTATGGCTGAAGGTCGCAGGCGGGTTCGCGCCATTGCTCAGGACACCGATGATGACCAGCCGGTCCGGGTCGCCTGCAAGACATCCCAGCAGGACTTCCATACCGACGCGGGGCAGGAAGAGCGTCCCGAAGTTGCCGCCCGCCAGGTTTGCCCCGACGCGAATGGGTGCACTGTCACCGACCCGGCCGTTGGTTCCGGCGCCTTGCGCGTGCGCATGATCGGCCGGGTCGTAACCGTGAATCCGCACGCGCACGCGGCCGGCGTCGTCGCAAAACACTTCCTCTCCCTGCGTGCCGACGATCGTGCCGGTCAGCAGGTGAGCCGGCGGCACATCGATCTTCGGATCGTAGGCGGGCTTGAGCGGCACGCCGCGCCGCACGCACGTGAAGCGGTTCTCGTAGCGCGTGTCGGATTGCTCCGACGGATCGGCGGGTGTCGGCGGAGCGGTTTGCGTCAGGTTACGGCTCGCCGCGAAGAGTCCCTGCGCCCGACTCGCAAGCTGCGTCGGCAGGTTGTTCCGGATATCGTGTCGAACCGACGTGACGACAAACCGACGATGCTCGATCGGCTTCATGTCCAGCTCCGGGTCGCCCGTCAGCGTGAACCAGTGGCCGACCGGCAAATCGCGCACGCTGCTGATCCCGTCGTATCGCTCGGCTTCGAACTGGTGAGCCAGTATCCGGTCGCGCGTGATGCGATCGTGGTCGCTCCACGAATCGCCGACGTGAGGGATGTCGATCGCGACGTCGGTCAGCAGGTGTGCCAGATCGTTTCCCGATTCACCTTGAGGGAGACTGGTGACGGCCATCGAATCGTCGATACGCGCCGTCTTGTAGTCCCACGACGGACGGCTGACCTTGCCGGACGACAGGCTCTGACGGTGCGCGAAGAGCGTCACCGTGTCGCGCTGCGCAGCCCCGGCGTCGCGAGGGTGAAGGCGCAGCGCACCGGCCGGGGCCTCCTCCAGGCAATGCGGATCGTCGCAAAATACGAGCGTATGAACCGGCTGCTCGTCGGTCATGCCGTGCACGCGTCCGACCGGCTCGGCCTTCGCGAAGACCGTGATGCCGTCCCGGCGCAGCAGGCGCCGGATGAAGCGCGCGTCCGATTCGTTGACCTGCCGCGTGAGCTCGCGCACCGGATAGCGTTCGGCCTGCAGCCCGGACAGGTCGAAATCGAACGCGCGCGCGAGTGCGTGGCTGCGCTGTCTCCATTCGCTCATCAGCGTCGCGAGGATTTCCGTCACGCCGCGCGAGCGGAACACGCGGGCGTTCGTGCGACCCTCCATCAACGACAGCGCGTCACACACGTGCAATTGATAGACGGTCAGCTCGCCGTCGGATTGACCGGTCCGCACTTCGCGCACGATCGCATTGATCGCTCGTACGCCGCCCCGATCGGTCGTCACACGAACCGACACGGGCAGCCCGAGAAACAGCGCAGGCGACAGATGGTCGTGGGTGGACACGCAGGTCAACTGCCCTTCGATTCCGAACATCACCCCTTCGTGGATATCGGCGTGATGGAGCGCCAGCAGATGGCCGACCGCGCGTTGCGCGCGCCCGAAATGGAGATCGACTGGCCGCGGGCTCCCGTCAATCAGACCGGACGCAAAATTACGGAGCGTTTTTGCTATCGACATCACGCTAATCTCATTGCTTTGTTCCGAATTCTGATTTATCTGAAATTGAATCTCGGTGCGGTTACGAGCGGTAGTCCGCTAAATAGCGCGGCGGAGATTAGCAAGTTTTTTCGGATCGGAAAATGTATTTTTATTTTGAGATTGCGCGATTTGTCTTTAAGAAACAGTATTTTGCGTTTGTTGCGATCTATTGGTTTTTTAAAAATCTTATGTCGGGATGGGATTGATGATGTCTCGACAATTGTTCGGTGAACTGCGAGGGCGCAGTCAGTTTCTTTTGTCCGATTAACGCAGGTACGGATTTTTTAAAACTCGATTTGTCAGACATGAAAGCTGACGGCCGCATGTTTGCAGTATCAGAAAAGATGAGAACGGGATCGCACTCGTGCCTGCGCGGGCAGTGCGCGGGGGACGCATGATGTCTATGAGGGATTCCCCCGTAACACGCCGGTGAGCGTCACGTCGACACCCGTGGCCCTTCGCCCGGCGCTTTTCCGCCGCGCTTCCCCCCTCCCGCCGCCGATTATTTGCGTTTCGCGAATGGCGCGTTCGCGGGTTGTTCCATACCCGATCGGCGGTCGCGCACCTATCGTTCGGGCGTCGGCTGATTGAATTCGACGCCTGCAACCGGAAAGGCGGCCGCCACTTTCTCGCGACTCACGTCGCGTCGCACACCAAGACAACGGACCTGGCTTCATGCACCCACGCTCCGGCGCGTGCACGCGGACCAATCCACGGAGACAGACATGAAAGCAAACGAGTGGGATACCTCCTATGAGTGGAAGGCGGTGACGCTGCTGGCGCTCGGTTTCGGGCTGGTCGGCCTCGACCGCTGGCTCATCGCGCCGCTGTTCCCGTCGATCATGAAGGACCTGAACCTCACCGCGCAGGACGTCGGCAACTGCATCGGCGTGCTCGGGCTGTCGTGGGGCATTTTCGCGGCGCTGATGGGCGGCATCTCCGACAAGATCGGCCGCCGCAAGGTCCTGATCCCGGCCATCGTCGCGTTCTCGCTGCTGTCCGGCTTCTCGGGGCTCGCCGGCGGGCTGCTCGGCCTGATCGCGATCCGCGGGCTGATGGGGGTTGCCGAGGGGTCGTTCTGCCCGACCAGCTTCGCGGCGACCGCCGACGCGTCGCACCCGCGCCGGCGCGGCCTGAACCTCGGGCTGCAGCAAAGCGGCTTCGCGCTGTTCGGGCTGGCGCTGTCGCCGATCATCGCGACCCAGTTGCTCAACGTCGTGTCGTGGCGCTGGGTGTTCGCGCTCGTGGCCCTTCCCGGGCTGCTCCTCGGCGCGATCATGTTCTTCGTGATTCGCGAACCGAAGCGCACCACGGAGGTCGTGTCGGAACACGCGCCGGCCTCGCTCGGCCATGTGCTCAAGAGCCGCAACATCCTCGTCGCGATGGCCGCGCTCTGTTGCGCGATGACCGGCGTGTTCGTGCTCGGCGCGCTGCTGCCGCTGTACCTGACGGACTACCTGTCGCTCGGCATGCAGAAGATGGGCCTCGTGGTGTCGGCGATCGGCTTCGGCGGCTTTCTCGGGCAGTTCGGGCTGCCGGGCCTGTCCGACCTGGTGGGGCGTCGCCTCGCGAGCATCGTCGGCTTCGCCGGCACGGCGGTGATGCTCTACATTTTCCGCGGGCTCGGCCCGCAGCCGGTCGTGTTGTTCGTCGTCCTGTTCGTCGCGTCGTTCTTCACGCTCGGGTTGGTGTCGCTGCTGTCGGGCCCGGTCGCGACCGAAGCCGCGCCCGTCGGCCTCGTGTCGACGTCGATCGGCGTGGTGGTCGGCTGCGGCGAGATCTTCGGCGGCGGCATCGCGCCGGCGCTGGGCGGCTACGTCGCCGCGCACTTCGGGATCCAGAACATTCTGTGGCTGCCGATGGTTGCGGTGCTGCTCGGCATCGTGGTCAGTCTGCTGCTGCGGGAAACCGCGCCCGCCGTGCTGCAGCGCCGCGTGGGCGTGCAGCCGGCGCTGACGGCGGGCAAGCAGCCGTAACATGTCGCGTGGTCGCACCTGCACCTGCACCCGCGCCGGCCGGCTTGCGAGATTGACACCTGTCGGGTGACAGTGTGACGCTTTGCGCATGCTCCAACCGGCCGGCAGGTGCGGTTAGACTGGCGGTTTCGCTTTCCGGAAAAGGCGCCGCATGGACCGCTTTCTGAGCATCGAGGCATTCGTCAGGGTCGCGGAGGCGAGCAGTTTTGCGGAAGCGGCGCGACAGCTTGGGGTCACCAGCTCGGTCGTGACGAACCGCATCCAGCAACTGGAGAAGTTCGTCAACGCGCCGCTGTTCCATCGCAGCACGCGCCACGTGCGGCTGTCCGACGTGGGCGAGACCTTCTACCGCGAATGCGCCGAGGTGGTCGGTCGCGTCAACGAGCTCACCGACCAGATGCGCGAGTTGCGCGCGACACCGACCGGGCGGCTGCGCATCCAGATGCTGCCCGGTTTCGCGCTCGATCACTTCGGCGTGCCGCTCGCCGAATTCAATCGGCGCTACCCGGGCATCCAGCTCGACATCATCGTCAACGACCGTGTGGTGGACCCTGTCGAAGAAGGGTTCGACATCGCGTTCCAGATCTTCCCGCCGATTTCAGAATCGCTGATCGAGCGGCGCCTGTTCGTGGTCCGACGCCTGTTCTGCGCGTCGCCCGCGTATCTCGAAGCGCATGGTGCGCCACAACATCCGCGCGAATTGCTGCAGCACACGACGGCGCTGTATTCGGGTTATCCCTCGCGCAACCGCTGGACGATGACGCGCGGCGACGAGGTCGTCGAAATGGAATTGCCCGGCATGATCCGCTCGAACTCCGTGCATTTGCTGCGCGAGTACGCGCTGACGGGCGGCGGCGTCGTGTGCCTGCCCACGCTGGTCGCGAGCGAGGCGCTCGTCGCGGGCCGGCTGGTGCCGATCCTCACCGACTTCCAGATCGCGCCGCTGAGCTTCGCCGCCGTCTATCCCGCCACGCAGCGACAGGCGTTGAAGGTGAAAGCGCTGGTCGAATTCCTCGCCGAATACATCGGCGACGAATCGCCGTGGGACCGCCCGCTGCTGGAGCGCGGCTGGGTCCGCTGAGCCGGGCGATTATTCGCGAAACGCAAATGCCGTAGTCGCGCTCCGTTGCCTTGTTGACGGGCGCCCTTGCCCCTAGAGTTGAATCCAACAAGCGGTACAACTCAGGAGACAGCAATGACCGACACGGCATTCCACACCATCTTTGGCTCGCTCGACAGCTACACCAAGGGCGAGATCGAAATCACCAGCGGCAGCGCGCAGCACTACGCCTTTTCGAACGTGTTCGAGGTGGCATCGAAATCGGCCCCCTACGAGAAGGTGGTCGCCGGCAAGAACCTCGAATACGTGATCGAAGTGCTGCGCACCGACGGCCAGTCGCCGTGGTTTGCATGCACGCACGACGAGTTCGCGATTCAGATGGACGGCGAAGTCCGCATCGAATTCATCAAGCTCGACAACCCGCCGACCAGCAGCCGCGGCACCGTGAGCGCCGGCACGCAGCCGGCGGGCCGCGAGATGGGCTACGTCGTGCTGCGCAAGGGGCACCAGGCTCTGCTGCCGGCCGGCTGCGCGTATCGGTTCTCCGCCGTCAAGCCGGGCGTCGCGCTCGTGCAGACCGTGCTCGGCGAACTGTCCGTCGAGAAGTGGGCCGACATCTGCCTGCACTGACCGATCCGACCGCCCCCCATTCGACTATTCCAGGAGACACGTGATGGCCACCCTCGAGACCCTCGATTTTTCCGCAGGCTTTGCCGCCGATCTGGTGCAAGCCACCGAAGCCGATGCCGTCACCGGCTACCGCCGCTTCCAGCTCGGCGCGTTCGCGTTCCAGCGCGACGAATACTTCGTGAAAATCAGCTGGCCGGCGAAGGGCAGCACGCGCACCCATGCGATCCCCGCGGACGCGTTTCTGCGCGCGATGATGCGCGACGTGGCGTGGGGCTTCTTCTACGGCTGGGTGAATTTCGATCACGTGTTCGGCACGCGCAATCACTACGGGAAGGTGGACGTCTATGCCGGCACATTCAACGGAATCCTGAAGGAAGCCGGCGTCGACTACACCGAGACCTTCGAAACGCCGACGATCATGGCGACCTTCAAGGCGATGCTGCACGACTGGACCAACGAAGGCTTCGACCCGTTCGCGGCGCCCGAGGAAACCGGCACGGCATTCGGCCGCAAGCACGGCGAGAACGGCGCGGCGATCGAGCGCACGCGCATCGCGACGCGCCGCATGCCGGGCCTCGAAGGCGACTCGCCGCTGCGCGACGAACTGCCGGTCAACCGCGCGTTCCGCGACGTCGGCCAGGACGAGCCGGAGGTGCATGTGAAGCCCGGCTTCGAAGGCGAGCTGCACGCGTTCAACCTGTTCAAGTACCTGTCGCGTTCGGACGTGACGTGGAATCCGTCGGTCACCTCCGTGTGCGGGCGCAGCCTGTTCTGCCCGACCACCGAGGAATTCATCCTGCCGGTGTTCCATGGCAACGACCGCGTCGAATGGTTCCTGCAACTGTCCGACGAAATCGTGTGGGACATCGGCGACAAGAACACCGGCGCGCCGCGCGCGCGCATCACGATGCGCGCCGGCGACATCTGCGCGATGCCCGCCGACATCCGGCACCAGGGCTACTCGACGAAGCGTTCCATGCTGCTGGTCTGGGAAAACGCGACGCCGGACCTTCCGCAGCGATACGAGAGCGGCGAGCTTGCGCCGTATCCGATCGAATTCTAAGCAGCGCATGCGCGCGATACCGAGGACGATTCATGCAAACCCAACTCTTCATCGACGGCCGCTTCGTTGACGCCGTCGAGCGCGGCACGATCGACGTGCTCAATCCGCACGACGGCTCGCTGATCACGAAAATCGCCGCCGCCACCGCGGCGGACGTTGACTTGGCCGTCGCAGCCGCCACCCGCGCGTTCCCGAAGTGGTCGGCCATGCCGGCGGCCGAACGCGGCCGGCTGCTGCTGCGCCTGGCCGACGCGATCGAAGCCAACGCGGAGGAACTCGCGCAGCTCGAATCGCTGGACACCGGCCACCCGATCCGCGATTCGCGCGCGCTCGACGTGCCGCGCACGGCAGGATGCTTCCGCTACTTCGGCGGGATGGCCGACAAGCTGCAGGGCTCGGTGATTCCGGTCGAAACCGGCTTCCTGAACTACGTGCAGCGCGCGCCGATCGGCGTCGTCGGCCAGATCGTGCCGTGGAATTTCCCGCTGATGTTCACGAGCTGGAAGATGGGCCCGGCGCTGGCGGCGGGCAACACGGTGGTGCTCAAGCCGTCGGAGATCACGCCGCTGTCGACGCTGCGTATCGTCGAACTGATGGCCGAGGTCGGGTTCCCGGCCGGTGTCGTCAACATCGTCCCCGGTTACGGGCATACGGCGGGCCAGCGGCTTGCCGAACATCCGGGTGTCGGGAAGATCGCGTTCACCGGTTCGACGGCGACCGGCCGCCGGATCGTCGAGGCATCGCAGGGCAACCTGAAGCGCGTGCAGCTGGAGCTGGGCGGCAAGGGTGCGAACATCGTGTTCGACGATGCAAACCTCGACGCCGCCATCAACGGCGCCGCGTGGGCGATCTTCCACAACCAGGGGCAGGCGTGTATCGCGGGTTCGCGTCTCGTGCTGCACGAACGCATCGCCGACGCATTCCTCGAGCGCTTCGTGTCGCTGGCGTCGTCGATCCGCGTCGGCAATCCGCTGGACCCGGACACCGAGATGGGGCCGCTCACGTCGAAGCAGCATCTCGACCGCGTGCTGTCGTTCGTCGACGTCGCGCGCGAGCAGGGCGGCCGTGTGCTCGCGGGCGGCAGTGTGCCGCAGGATGCGGCGCTCGCCAACGGCTACTACGTGCGTCCGACGGTCATCGAAGCCAAGAGCGCGGCCGATCGCGTCGCGCAGGAGGAAGTGTTCGGCCCGTTCGTCACCGTGCTGCGCTTCGGCAGCGACGACGAAGCGCTGTCGATCGCCAACGCGACCGAATACGGGCTCGGCAGCGGCCTGTGGACCAACGATCTGTCCCGCGCGCACAGGATGGCAGCGCGGATCGATGCGGGCATGTGCTGGATCAACTGCTACAAGCGCGTCAATCCGGGCAGCCCGTTCGGCGGCGTCGGCCGGTCGGGCTACGGCCGCGAGATGGGTTTCGAGGCAATGCACGACTACACGGAAGCGCGCTCGGTGTGGGTCAACGTCGACGGCAACGTGCCGCCGCACTTCAAGCGCTGAGGCCGAGATGGAGCGCTTCGTCTATCAGGGAACGCCGTCGCGCGTCGTGTTCGAATGGGATGCGCTCGAGCGGCTGCCCGACGAGCTGTCCGCGCTTGGCGCGCACCGCGCGCTGATTCTGTCGACGCCCGAGCAGCAGCCGCTCGCCGAACGGGTCGGCGGCGTGCTCGGCGAGCGGGCGGCCGGCGTATGCGCGCAGGCCGTGATGCACGTGCCGATCGAGGTGGCCCGTGCCGCGCGCGCGATGGCGGCCGAGCTGGGCGCGGACTGCTGCATCGCGATCGGCGGCGGCTCGACGATCGGGCTCGGCAAGGCGATTGCGCTCGAATCGTCGCTGCCGATCCTCGCCGTGCCGACGACCTACGCGGGCTCGGAGATGACGCCGATCTACGGGCTCACGGAAGGCCGGCTGAAGCGCACCGGGCGCGATGCGCGTGTGCTGCCGCGTACGGTGCTCTACGACCCGTCGCTGACGTTGTCGCTGCCGCCGGGGATTTCCGCGGCGTCCGGCGTCAACGCGATGGCGCACGCGGTCGAAGCGCTCTATGCGGAAGATGCGAACCCGGTGATCAGCCTGATGGCCGAGGAGTCGATTCGTGCGCTCGGCGAAGCGTTGCCGGCCATCGTGCGCGCGCCCGGCGACCGCGAGATGCGCAGCCGCGCGTTGTATGGCGCATGGCTTGCCGGCACGTGTCTCGGCGCGGTCGGCATGGCGCTGCACCACAAGCTCTGTCATACGCTCGGCGGCACTTTCAACCTGCCGCACGCGCAGACCCACGCCGCGATGTTGCCGCATACCGCCCACTACAACCATGCCGCGGCGCCCGACGCGCTGCGCCGGGTCGCGCGGGCGCTGGGCGGCACCGACGCGGCCGACGCCGGCCCGCTGTTGTTCCGGCTGAATCGGCAGCTCGGCCTGTCGGCGGCGCTTGCCGATATCGGGATGCCGGAAGCGGGCCTCGACGAAGCCGCCGACCTCGCCTGCCGGAACCCCTACGCGAATCCGCGGCCGATCGAACGCGCGCCGATTCGCGAATTGCTTCAGCGTGCGTGGCAAGGGCACGCGCCGCGGTGAGCGGCCGGCCGCATCCAAGGAGACGAACGTGACGAACGAACATCATGACGGCGACACCCGGCTGACCGAGCAGGTCGTCGCCAGCTTCGACGGTACGCCGAACCCGCGCTTGCGCGTGCTGATGCAGAGCCTCGTGCGGCACCTGCATGCGTTTGTCCGCGAAACGGAGCTGACCGAGGCCGAGTGGATGACCGCGATCCGCTTCCTGACCGAAACCGGGCAGATGTGCGACGACGTCGTGCGCCAGGAATTCATCCTGTTGTCGGACACGCTGGGCGTGTCGATGCTGGTCGATGCGATCAATCATCGTTTCGCCACCGGCGCGACGGAAACGACCGTGTTCGGCCCGTTCTACATCGAGGGCATGCCTGAGCGTGCGTATGGCGAGAACATGGCGCGTACGCCCGGCACGCCGGCCGTCGTGCATGGTCGCGTGCTCGCCACCGATGGTGCGCCGGTGCCGGGCGCCGTGCTCGACGTGTGGCAGACCGCCGACAACGGCATGTATTCCGGACAGGACAAGGAACAGCCGCACGGCAATCTGCGCGGCCGCTACCGGACCGATGCCGAAGGCCGTTATGCGATCACGACGATCCTGCCGGTCAGCTATCCGATTCCGACCGACGGCCCGGTCGGCAAGATGCTCGATGCCACCGGACGCCATCCGTGGCGGCCCGCGCACCTGCACTTCATGATCGATGCGCCGGGCTACCGCAAGCTCGTCACGCATCTGTTCGACGAGGAGGACGCGTATCTGGAGTCCGATGCCGTGTTCGGCGTGAAGCCGTCGCTGATGGTCGCCTATCGGCCGCGTGCGGCGGACGATGAACTTGCGCGCCGGTTCGGGTTGAAAGGCGCGTACCGCGAAGCGACGTATGACTTCGTGCTCGACCGGAGCTGACCGACATGGCTCGATTTTTCGCGGTGTTTGCGACCGACCAGCCCGGGATGCGCGACGTGCGCGACCGCGTGCGCGCCACGCATCGGACCTATCTGCGTTCCGCCGCGCAGCACGGCGTGTATGTGCGGCTCGGCGGCCCGACGCTTGATCCGCAGGGCGATGCGATGAATGGCACGCTGCTCGTCATCGAGGCGGACGACATCGACGCGGTGATGCAGTTCGTCGGCAACGATCCGTACGTGAAGGAAGGGCTGTTCTCGCGGGTCGAGGTGCGTCCGTGGGACTGGAGCCTCGGCAATCCCGAGCGGAGAGTGTGAGCCATGGGCGGCATGCAACTCTGTCGGTTCTCCGAGGTGCCTGACGGCGGTGCGCGGGTCGTCGATGAGGCGGGCATCGGGCGAGCCGTCATCGTCGTGCGGCGTGGGGAGCAGGTGTGGGCGTACGTGAACCGTTGTCCGCATTTCTCGGTTCCGCTCGATTTCGTGCCGGGCAACGTTTCCTGTTACCGGTCGCAGGTGCTGATGTGCGCGCATCACAGTGCGCTGTTCCGGTTCGACGATGGTGTGTGCATCGATGGACCGTGCTCGGGCGCTGGGCTGGAAGCCGTGGCGGTCGAAGTGGATTCGGCGGCGTGGGTGATCTGTCGCGGCGCTTGAGTCGGAAGGTGGGGCTGCCCAACCGTGTTCGGGTGATCGGGCAATCGCATCGAGATGGATGAAATCGGGCATGAGCGGGATTTCATTCACTCTTTCCAATCAGTAAAACTAAGTAATTTTCTGACCCGGATGAAAGAGAAACCGGGATGGGGAAGTCGTTGTTTCACGAAACATCGGTCGAGTGCCCGCGAGACAGCAGGCGGCCGTTCGCATTGACACAAAAAAGACGGAGACACCATGAAACTCATGTTTGGAGCAGCCGCGATGCTTGTCATCGCGCAGGGCGCGTACGCGCAAAGCAGCGTGACCTTGTTCGGTCTGATCGACAGCGGCATCTCGTATGTCAGCAACGAGGGCGGCGGAAAGAACGTCAAGTTCGACGACGGCATCTTCACGCCGAACCTGTTCGGCTTGCGCGGCACGGAAGATCTCGGCGGCGGATATCGCGCGACGTTCGCGCTCGTGAACCAGTTCTCGATGGCGAACGGCAGCATCATCGGTACCGGGATTTTCGGCCGCAATGCGTACGTCGGGATCGAGAGCGACCGCTTCGGCAACATCACGTTCGGCAACCAGTACGACTTCATGGTCGATGCCCTGTTTGCGAAGGGGAATGCGATTTCGATGGATATCAGCGGGCTGTACGGGTTCAGGAATGGGCCGTTCCAGCGTCTTGCGCTGCCGAACAATCCGACCGGCGCATTCGATTGGGACCGAACGGCGGGCAGCAAGCCGGTGGCGAGTTCGGTCAAATACAGTTCGCCGACGATTGCGGGTTTCTCCGGTGGCGTGATGTATGCGTTCGGCGGCGTGGCCGGTTCCATCGGCGCGGACAACGCCGTGAGCGCCGGGTTGAACTACGAGGTCGGGGCGTTCGGTATCGGCGCGGCCTATACGAACGAGAAGTACGGTCCGGCGCCCGGTACCCCGTCGACCAGCGTGCGCAACTGGGGCGTCGGGATGCACTATGACTTCGGCGCGGTGACCGCGAAGGCGTTGCTGACCACCGTCCACAATTCGTTCAACGACGCCGGTGTGTGGATGGCTGAAGCCGGTGGCATGTGGCGCATCAGGCCGGACGTGTTTCTCGGCGCGAAGTACATGTACATGAAGGGCAACGAAGCCGTGAACGACAACCACGCGCATCAGGTCAGCGTCGCGCTTCAATACCTGCTGTCGAAGCGGACGATGGTGTATGTGTCCGGAGACTATCAACGCGCGAACAGCGGCGCGAACGCGCAGATCAATGGCGTGCTCGACCCGAACGGGGCATCTAGTTCAGCGACCCAGGCAGTTGTGCGGATCGGGTTGCATACGATGTTTTGACGGACGCGGCCGCAGCGGCGGCGCGCGGGTCGGCAGGTGTCGGGGCGGAGCTTGCGTCAAGCTCCGCCCGGTTGCGGGCTACCTCGCCGTCGCGGCGCTCTCTTTGGCTTTGTCCTGCTCCGCCAGCGCCGCATCCGCCGCCTGTGCGCGCTGGATGGCCGGGCGTGCCAGGATGCGATCGATGTACGCGCGAATGCGCGGCGTCTCGGGTATCAGCTTGAACATCGTGGTCCAGTTCAGCGCCGAGCCCCACAGCACGTCGGCCGCCGTGAAGCGCTCGCCCAACAGGTACGGCCCTTTTGCCAGTTGCGCGTCGAGCGCGTTGACGACGGCATCGAAATCGCCGTAGGGCGACATCGAATAGGCGGCGGGCGGACGATTCATCGAGCGATCGACGATGGCCGGCTCGAAGCACGAACCGTAGAACGTCATCCAGCGCAGGTACGGCCCGCGCAGCGCGTCGCCCGGCGCAGGCGACAGGCCGGCTTCCGGATACAGTTCGGCCGCGTACAGGTAGACGGCGGGCTGCTCGGTGACGATCACGTCGCCGTGACGCAGCGCGGGAACCTTGCCCAGCGGATTGATCGCGAGGTAATCGGCTTCGTGATGCTTGCCGGTCGACAGATCGAACGCGTGCAGTTCATAGTCCGCGCCCAATTCCTCGAGCAGCATGCGGGCGCCCGCCGATCGGCTGCGCGGGGAATGGAACAGGGTCAGGTGACGGTCTTGCGGCATGGCGGGCTCCGGTGTGCGATCGGGACAAGGTTTCCAATGTAGGTGGGTTCCGGGCCGCCGTCTTGGAAAAATCCGCTGTGGCGGTGCATCATTACGCAATCCTTCCACCCGTTCGTCACCATGGCCGACTTGCGTAACGTGACCGACGCGCCCAAGGGCGTCGTCGGCCCGAAAGCGTTCAACCAGCGCTTCCGCCTGAATCGCTACTACCCGTGTGCCGAACTGGCCGGGGTGCTCGATCACCACTGGATCGTCGAATGGGATCTGCGCGACCAGCCGCCGTACGTGCAGCGCACGCTGCCGTATCCGTGCGTGAATCTGGTGTTCGACCGGCGACGCACGGGGATCTTCGGTGTGGTGTCGGGCGCGTTCGAGACGACGCTGGCCGGGGCGGGGAAGGTGATCGGCCTGCGGTTTCGGCCCGGAGCGTTTCGCGCGTTCCTCGGCAAACCCGTGCATCTGCTGACCGACAAGGTGGTGCCGGTGTCGACGCTGCTCGATTGCGGCGATGCGGAAGCCGAAAACGCCGTGCTCGGCGGCGAGGATGATGCCGCGATGGTGGCGGCGGCCGAGGCGCTGCTGTCGCGCGTGCTGCCGCCGCCGGATCCACAGGTCGAGCGCATTCATGCCATTTTGCAGATCCTGCAGCAGGACCTCGCGCTGACGCAGGTGCGCGATCTGGCCGAGCGTGCGGGGTTGAGCGAGCGCACGCTGCAGCAGCTTTTTGCCAGCCATGTGGGGGTCACGCCGAAGTGGGTGATTTGCCGATACCGGTTGCACGAGGCCGCCGACAAACTCGCGGGCGGCGCGCCGGTCGATCTCGCGGAGCTGGCCCATGCGCTCGGGTATTTCGATCAGGCGCATTTCACGCGCGATTTCCGCAAGCTGGTGGGGAAGGCGCCGGCGGAGTATCGGCGGGAAGATCGACAGCAGTGAGGCGGCGGGTGCGGCTTCGTGACGGGCAACCGAATGTCATTGCCGACCGCACGTCGCGCCGCTGTTCGCCGGTCGTGGATTGTTGGATTGTTGTAGTTCGGGCAATACGATAGTGTGACGAGATGGCCTGCCGTCGAGCCGCGATTGAACCTACGATGTGTCGCGTGGGCGACCGGTGAACTCGAACGGTTGGCGCACTGCCCATCAATTGCATCCTGCCGATCGTGTGGTCGGCCGGTCAGTCAGATAATCAGGAGTCTGTCGTGTTTTACCGGAAATCCATGTTGGGTCGTCGGAATGTCGTGTGCGTTGCCGTCATGGCGATCATGCTGGCGCAAGTCGCGGCGCGTGCAGAGGCCGCCAATGTTGGCGACACGGCGAGCACTGCGTCCGCCGTGTCGCCCGATACGTCGCCCACGAGGCCGATTGTCGGCGACGATCCGGTTGCGATTCGGGACGCCTTGCAGAAGCAGCACATCAAAAGCGCGGCGCCGTCCCTGAGCGATCGCGTCCGCCGCCTGGTTCCCGGCGGGGCCGACCAGCATGGCCGGAACGCCGACCTGGCCGCGGTGGATCTGGATCGTGAAGTGACGTTCCTGGTGCCGGTGTCGTACGGGCTGCTGTATCAGTCGAAGAAGCATGTGTTGAAGGTGAACGTCGACCTGGTCGACAGCGACGGCGAAGGCCGCACAGGCATCCTGCTCAAAAAGAGCATCACCGGCAAGCGCGGGCGCGGGCTCGTGATCGCGGCCGAGGCGAAGGCAAAAGGCTATATCCAGCAGATCGACATCATCGAGCTCGATCCCGGAAAAGGCGGGAAGTCGACCGTTCGCGGGCGTGTGAACCTGTCACCTGCCGCGTATGCGCAAACGCATGGCCAGTTCGCGTTCGCTATTTCCGGGCGGCTGGCCCGGCCGTATCTGATGGAGCACGTCGAACACGCGGAGCCGAGCAACGACGAGCCGACCGACATTACGACGCGGACTTCCCGGTTGTATCTGGATGTTGAATCGATTTCGCTGGTGAGTCCGGCGAGTGGGGCGGTGGTGTTGAAGAAGTTGAGTTTGTCGAAGTAGTGGTATTGCGATCAAGTGCATTTCACGCGCGATATCCGACGCCGTCCTGACTCGTCGCGGTGAGTTGGCGTCGCCGATTGACGCACCGCGGAGTCTAGGAAGACTGCGCGTCCCAACGATGGAGGAAGGCCATTACGTCATCGCGTGATCGAAGAATCCGTTTGTCGGCTCGGTATTCCTCAAACAATTTCTGGTGGCCAACGTACGAACTCGATCCTTGACGACTTCGATACGTCGAGGCCCAATCCAACAGCGCGGCGAATGACGCCGCGTCTCCTCCTCGACGAATACCGCGGTGACGAATATTCTCAACGCATTCCGCTTCGTCGAGGCACAACCAGATCAGCGCGGTGGAGTCATCGCGGATCTCATTGACGAGCGAACCGTAAATACCTTCGATGACCCACCGATCAGCTTTCGCGGCATCTCGCAGTAATTGAACGGCATCGTTGCGCTCCCGAGCAACGCTGTATCCGCCCGGAAGCCAATGAATCGAATCCAGGTCTACACAGGGCGCCGCCAAGCGATTCGCGATTCGTTCGGCGAGCCAGCTTTTTCCGGAGCCCGAATTCCCCACTATCAGTGTTCTATGCAGATCCATACGGGGCTCGTCTTTCTCGTTGGGAGCCAACGGCTGATCTCTTGATCGTCATGTGCCGCAGCTCAATTGATCGGCGACGGCTCGGAGCGCAAGCTCGCCAAGGCGGTTAATCGCATGATCGCAGATGTGCGTACTGATATCGATTAATTCCACTTACGAGCCGGAAAGTTGCGCTCACATGATAGCTTTCGTCGAGAAACCAAGGATTTACAGTGGTGCTCCGCTGCGCGACCGAGCCCCGCGCTTTGCAAAGCGTAGGATGAGATGATGGTGACGCAGTATTCAACAGTTCCGTTTACGCGAGATGCGACCGAGCGTGCAGCCTCCGAAGACGACACTATCCCACCGCGCCGCTCCGGCCCAGCACCGCTGCGCCGAGGCGGGCAGTTGCGGAGCAAACTTGCTGACCGTTCGCAATATGCTAGCGTAATGGGCACGAGCGATATTCCGGAAGGGGCTTCCCCGCGAGTCGAGCACGCTATCATTCTTGCAACCACCGAAGACGCGTGCAAGGCCGTTGCGTCACCTACCTTCCAAGCATTGATAGCGAGAACACGCACCGCTGACCCACCTATCGGGCTATGGCATCGAGGCCGGGCGGAATTGCTGGGGCGTCAGCAATTTTCTGCGTGAGTTCGTACATTCTTTTGAATAGCGCCAAAAATTCGCCTTCATTCGCTCGTGCTGCCTTACTTAACATCGGGGCGATTTCCTTGGCAACCTCTTCAAGACCAGCATGATTCGTTTGTGCAAGTGCCTCGCGGATAAGCGCCCCTGTGTCGTGTGCCTGCTCATACCTCGAAATGCGGTTAGCCTTCTCAATTGACGAGATTTTATCGAGTCCGCAGCTCCGTATTACGGCCTTGCCGTTTTCACTCACTCCCGCATCCGAAACGACAGGCTTGTAAACCCACCCTTCATAAATTTCAATGTGTTTAGAATATTCGTGAATATAAGGGTGCACCCACACATAGGCGGACGACGACGTGGGGTATCGAACGTACTTTCGTCCCGGATTCGAAAGTACAGGCTTTCTTCCCTTGACGTTATTGCAGTCCTTGCATGATAACGCTAAATTTATTGGTAGAAAGGCAAATATTGGGTGACCTGTTTTTTGTCCTTTGTGGATAATATGGTCTATTTCAACCATTCCTCGGTTGGTACTAAGCGGGCGACGGCAATAGCAGCATCGATTGCCTTGAACGCCAAGAAGTGCATCTCTGACCTTATGGCGGAACCACTCGTTTCCAGCGTGACCCCACACAGCTGAGGCCCGTTTCGCCAAAGTCCCCTTTAGCCGAATCTTCTCCGATTTACTTAAAATTAAGCTGGGTAGGCGCTCAAATCCAACGGAGATTCTTTGCATTTTATCGGTACCCTCCCGCCAATGCATTCATCGTTGCAACAACCTCGCGTATTGCATCCGCATTCGGTAACGTCGCAGTCGCAGCATTGAGTCTTTCTAAAATTATTCCGAGCCTTTTATCATCTATTTTTCCTTCGCCAATTAATCTTAATGCATCGTCTAAATCGCGCCGAAATCCAATGCTGCGACTTGACGGAAGCTCAAACACTTCCTGTAATATATCGTCGGCCGACCAGCCATAAGTCGCTCGCGAAAGCACTTTGGCCTCTAACCCTCCATTTTTCTTTCTCTTTACCGCACACACGGTTCCAATATCGGGCTGTACTGACGAAGCGACGAGCGGTGAATGAGTAGCGACCATCACGTGCGCGCCGATTATTCCGTTAAGTGCATTTTTGAGTGTTGGGAGATATTTTTGCTGCCATGCGGGATGCAAACTGTTCTCAGGTTCGTCGACTAAAATGAGGGCGTCGTCTTCCGCTGCGAAGGCTACTAGCAATATCGATGAGAACACCTGCCATTGTCCGGAGCTAAGCATTTCAAATGCCAGTTCTTTGCTATTCGGCATCAGTAGTGCACCTTGTATCCGTATCAGCCTCATCGTGAGAAGAATCCTGAGTGCTGTTCGCTCATTGCTGGAGAAGGTATAGTCGACACCGCCTTGATTCGATAAATTCCAGCCAAATTCTGATGGATTTCTTAATATGTGAACGGATGTCTCGAGGAATTCTGGATTTTGAGCCAGCACCTCCAATTCGTCGGCAAAGGTCCGGTCTCCTGTCGCGAATTGACTCTTCTCGAAAACTCGATTAGAAAAAAAATTTTCTATGTGCTTGCGAAGCTGAACCGTGTTCGAAGGAAGGGGAGGGACGCTCTTCTCCCTCTCGCCAATCCTGAATACCGCGCCACTCGCTTGTGGAAAGAAATCAAATGCTGCGCTGACCGCCGTATCACGTCGCTCATCTTTTTCGAGATTTTTTAGTATTTCGACATACAACTGCCGCTCTGATAGATTTCGGCTGACCATCCCGTTTTCTGATTTCGGCCCACAATATAGGTACTTTGATGAGTCGAACTTAGAGCCATTGCGTGATGCCAATGACCGCTTATTCGGGAATTTGTCGGTGGCCACACCTGAAAGTGCGATTATTTGGGATGGTGGCCAACTAAAGCCATCGTCATGTTTTGGAATGAGTGTGAGCTTGCCAAAGGAGTCTTCTACGGCGCCCAACTCATCGAATAATGACTCCTTTAGCATGCTATTGAAGGTGGTGTTAAAAACGTCTCTCAGAAATCGACTTTTCCCGACGCCATTTTCTCCGACAAGTATGCTAAAGAAATTTTCGCCATCATTATCAGAGTCGGACAGTAAAAACGTACAGTTTTTTTCTCCTCTGCTGATGTATGAGTGTATCCGCATTTTCTTGGTCGCTGGTTAAGGGAATTATCCATTGTTAAAGGCGGGAGACTTCAACTTCGTGGCATCCTTCCAGTATCTTGCTTTATTGCGAGCTCAATTGGCCCGAGGCCGAACGTCGGTTCGTTCATCGCAACAGTGATTTAGTGCACGGTCAGTCTACGAGTGGCAAGCAACCCCTAAGCTCGGCGTAGTCGCGCGCGTCAATTTACGCGAAATGTGGTTGAGCGCGCAGCACGGAGTTTTATTCCGCTGTACAGGCCAAGCACTCGCCGCGCCATGACCTGACCAGTAACGGCCGAACATCCCGTGCGCCACCATGCCGGCGAGGCGTTATCAACGGTCAACAGCCGAAAGCTCAATATCGACAAATCGCAAGCCACCGCTCTTCGTCTTCACAGCATGCACCAGCACCTGCCGGTTTACCATTGGACCAATAACATCGTCTACCTGCTGCGATACGCCTGTCACCTTTTGGTCGCCCGCGTCGGGGACGTGAATCTTTAGCCAATCCTCGTTGAGGTCGACCGCGCGCAAGCTGCCTGCGAGTTCGACAGGCTGTTCATCAACTTCCGGGCGCGGTAGTTCAGCCTTGATGACCCTCCCGATTTTTGAGCGTGCGTTGGAATCGATACGCGGCATTTCGGCTATACCTTCGGAGTGGAATTCCAGACTTTCGAAATCCTTGCCTGACGGAGCCAAATTGCGCACCAGTTTCCGGAATGTATTTCGGTACTCTTCTTCGGGCACAAGAGCGCTCGTTTCCCGCCCGGACTCATCGGTCGAAATCGTGTGGACAACATTGAGAAACTTGCGGGCAATGTCGGCAGCCCCAGGATTCTCCTTTTCGAACAGTTCCAATTGCGTGTTTGTCTTAATGGCCACAGAGAATTGGAAGCTGCCCGGCACCTCCTGCAACAGCCACGGCTCGAAGAGACTAGTGACATCCTTCGTGGGAGGTCCCTTACGATGTGGACGTCCGGTGTTCCATTCAATTACCCGATAGAACATCGCCTGAATCGCTTTGACTCGGTCGACAACAAGGTCGAGCGGCGCAGCGCCCCGCAAGACATCACCGCCACGCACGGCCACATTAACCACGCCAGGCAGGAAACTAACATCATACTTTTGCCTTTCCCGCTCTGTGTATACGGCCTGGACGATTTCCTCTAGCTGATATCGCGCAAATTCTTCGAGTCCGCCAGCGCCCAACTGGCTGTACGCCAACTGACAGGCTCTTTCGAACTGATCGGCTTTGTAGAGCAAGGCCGCAGCGCTAACGGCAGTGATACTACGGGTCTTGATTTTTGAAAATTCAAGTTCGGAAAGAGCCAGAAGCTCCAGTTCAGCAGCGTCTAAGAACGCGCGGCGGGCGCTTTCGACGTCCCCCGAACGCAACAGTTCATGCGCCGATAGTGCGGCTGATTCGCTTTGACGATGATGGGTCAGCCACGTCATGCTGCTGGCTCGACAAGGATGAGCTTGGCGCGAAAACCGACAATCGCCGCGAATGCCGGAAGGCTACTCTTACCGTCCCGGGCCTGTTGTTGCTTCTGCTTCAGCCGATACCGGACTTCTCTTTCCACGCCGTCCGTGCCAGACACCTCTAGCCGGTGCGCCTCTTCAAGATAGTTGTCCGGGTCGCTCCCAAGCGGCATCACATAATAGTCAGCGCCTGTCAGCTTTTCCGAACGAGCGACGCCCACCATGTTCTCCAGTTGCTCCACCGCGGCGAGTGCAACAGCGTAGGCGCCATCGCGCTTTGCGTCTTCGTCATTGAGATACGAGCGCCGAAGGACATTATCACTGGGGGTCCATCGAAGGTCGACGGATTGGGCTTCGCCCCGCGATTCCAGCTGGAACTCCGCAGGTGAAGAGTGATGAGCATCCAGTCTCACTCGTGCCGCATTAGAGCAAGTGTCGAGTTGCGCTGAATCTATTGGATGTCGTTCCGACAACCTCTCAAAAAACAGCTGAAGTTTGTTCCCCACTTATCCCTCGGCTCTCTTGCAAGTGTTTTTGTGCCGTTACTGTATCTCACCTCGAAAGCTAGGTAAATGAGGGTGCGCTTCACCGGTCGGTCTATGTTCGTTGCGTAACGTATTGGAAAGGTCTTGCGAGTTCAAGTCCCCGTCGTTACGACGCTCACACGCTTGCTCACAGCGACGTCGACTGGCAGCGCTCGCACCGAACAGTGCTAGGCAGCGCTCACGGCGCTTGAGAATCAACAAGGGATGTGCCGGGCGAACGTGGTGGCACCGCTGGTTGCGGAGTCGAACGTAGAAAGCGGGCAGCATGCGACACATTCCGGCCCAGACGGCTCCAGTCAGCAGCTTTCTTTTCCAGCGATATCAAGCGCCCGCCCCGCCAAGCTGGCGGGAGGGCGAGCGTCGAGACGCCCGAAGAACTATGTTGCTGACGAAGACCGTCCAAGAAGACAGGCTGCTGTTTGCAAACAAACAGCACTAAATTCGCTAGCAGATGCCGACGCCGGATACATTCGTGTACGCCTTGCCGGTAGTGGCGTCCGCCGGTCAGGAGGTCCCGTATGCGAAATTTTTTGGACCTCCGTAAGAGGTTCGACCTCAGCAAGCGAGCACAACCACCAGCCCCCCTCACTCCACCGTCACCGACTTCGCCAAATTCCTCGGCTTATCAATATCCGTCCCCCGCGCCAACGCAGCGTGATAAGCCAGCAATTGCATCGGCACCGTATGCAGAATCGGCGACAGCGGCCCGTAGTACTCGTTGAGCCGAATCACCTCGATCCCCTCACTCGGCACCAACCCGCAGTCCACATCCGCGAACACAAAAAGCCTGCCATTGCGCGCACTGACTTCATGCATGTTCGACCGAAGCTTCTCGAGCAGCGCATCATTCGGCGCCACCGCAATAACCGGCATTTCATTACTGACCAACGCCAGCGGCCCGTGCTTCAACTCCCCGGCGGGATAAGCCTCCGCGTGGATATACGAAATCTCCTTCATCTTCAGCGCGCCTTCGAGCGCGATCGGATAATGCATCCCGCGTCCGAGAAACAGCATGTTGTCGCGTCGCGCGAGCAGCTCCGACCAGCCCATGATCTGCGGCTCCAGCGCGAGCACCTTCGACATCGCATCGGGCAGATGCCGCAACGCACGCAGATGCGCCTTCTCCTCGTCGTCACTCAACCGCCCGCGCACCTGCGCAAGCGCCAGCGTGAGCAGGAACAACGCGACGAGCTGCGTCGTGAACGCCTTCGTCGACGCCACGCCGATCTCGATCCCCGCACGCGTGACGAACTGCAGCGCGCATTCGCGCATCAGCGCACTCGTCGCGACGTTGCAGATCGCGAGCGTATGCATCATCCCGCGCTGCTTCGCGACATGCACGGCGCCGAGCACGTCGGCCGTCTCGCCGCTCTGCGACACCGCGACGACCAGTGTGCGCGGATTCGGCACGCTGTCGCGATAACGAAACTCGCTCGCGATCTCGACGCTCGCCGGAAGCTTCGCGATGCTCTCGATCCAGTACTTCGCGGTCAGCGCCGCGTGATAACTGCCGCCGCATGCGAGCAGCAACACGGAATCGACGTCGTTGAACACGCGCCACGCGCCGTCGCCGAACAGCTCCGGCATGATCGACGCGACATCGAGCAGCGTATCGGCCACCGCCTGCGGCTGCTCGAAGATTTCCTTCTGCATGTAGTAGCGATACGACCCGAGATCGGCCGCGCCGCTGTGTGCCGCCACCCGCTGCACCGCGCGCTCGACGCGCTGGCCGGCCGCATCGACGATCCAGTAGCGATGGAGCTGGATATCGGCGACGTCGCCGTTCTCCAGATACGCGATGCGATCGGTGATGCCCGACAACGCGATCGCATCCGACGCCAGGAAATTCTCGCCTTCGCCGACACCGACCACGAGCGGCATCCCGTCGCGCGCACCGACGATCCGGTGCGGCTCGTCGCGGCACATCACCGCGATCGCGTAGCTGCCGCGCAGTCGCGCAACCGCGCGGCGCACCGCGTCGAACAGGTCGCCGTCGTACAGGTGATCGATCAGGTGCGCGATCGCCTCGCTGTCGGTCTGGCTCGCGAACACGTAGCCGTGCGCCTGCAGCTCCGCGCGCAGTTGATCGCAGTTCTCGATGATCCCGTTGTGCGACAGCGCGATACGCGCGTTGTCGTCGCTCGGCGAGAAGTGCGGATGCGCGTTGAGCGTGACGGGCGCGCCGTGCGTTGCCCAGCGCGTATGCGCGATGCCGGTATAGCCCGACAGCGCTTGCGCGGCGATCTCGCGCTGAAGGTTGGCGACGCGGTCGACGCTGCGCGCGCGGGCCAGCGCTCGGTCGCGATAGACCACGACGCCGCACGAATCGTAGCCGCGGTATTCGAGCCGCTTCAGCCCGTCGACCAGGTTCGGCAGGATGTCCCGCTGGGCAACCGCCCCGACAATTCCACACATATCGCGCTCCGTAAATGTCCTGTCTGGACCCGTGACAGCGATGGTAGAGGCGAGTCTATGGAATTAAATTTCAAAATACGTCCTAAAGTGAAGCATACAAGCGATCGGTTATCATGCTGAAATTAAATTTCAATCCCTCACCAAAAGGACCCGCCGATGCCCGGCATCACGCTCGACGATCTCGACCTGCGCATTCTCGCGATCCTGCAGGACGACGCATCGGTGTCGAACCTGCAACTGGCCGAGCGTGCGCTGTCGTCGCCGCCGACCTGCATGCGCCGCGTGCGGCGGCTGACGGAAGCGGGCGTGATCCGCCGCCAGGTCGCGGTGCTCGATCCTGTCGCGATCGGCACGGCGGTCACGGCGTTGATCGAGATCAGCCTCGACCGGCAGACGGCCGAAGACTACGACGCGTTCGAAGCCTACGTGTGTGCGGAGCCGGCGGTCACGCAGTGCTACCGCGTGTCGCCGGGGCCGGATTTCGTGGTGGTGGCCGATCTGGCCGACGTCGCCGAATACGACGCGTTCGCGCGGCGGCTGTTTACCGGCGCATCGAACGTGCGCAACGTGCGGACGTTCTTCTCGACGCATCGCGCGAAGTTCGAGGCGAACGCGCGGGTCGCGCATGCGATGCGCAAGCGCGCATAGCGTGAGGTGAACGCGTCATTCGTCTTACGTCAGACCGTTGCGCCCGCATCGGTCAGTTGCAGCGGCTTCCCGTATCCGAAGCAATGCGCGGGCTCCGGAAACACGCGGTGCCGCACGTCATGCGCGTACTGGCGGATCGCGTCGCGCATCACCGCATTCGCATCCGCGTAACGCTTCACGAAGCGCGGCGTGTACGCATCGAACGCGCCGATCATGTCCTCGGTCACGAGCACTTGCCCGTCGCACGCGGGCGATGCGCCGATGCCGATCGTCGGGATCGTCAGCGTTCCGGTCAGGTGGCGCGCGAGCGCCTCGGCAGTGCCTTCGATCACGACGCTGAACGCGCCGGCCCGTTCGGCCGCACACGCGGCGTCGAACACCTGGGCGGCCGAAAGCGGGTCCATCCCCTGCGCGCGAAAGCCGCCCGTCGCGTTGGCCTGCTGCGGCATGAGGCCGACATGCGCCATCACCGGAATGCCGCGCTCGGTCAGGAAGCGGATCGTATCGGTCATCTCGCAGCCGCCTTCGAGCTTCACGGCCTGCGCGCCGGTTTCGGCGAGCAGCCGCGCGGCGGAGCGGTACGCCTGCGCGGGCGATTCCTGGAACGTGGAGAACGGCAGGTCGACGACGACGCACGCCTGCGCGGCGCCGCGCACGACGGCCGCGCCGTGTGCAATCATCATGTCGAGCGTGACGCGCAGCGTATCGGGCATCCCGTACAGCACCATGCCGACGGAGTCGCCGACGATGATCACGTCGGCCACGTCGTCGACGAGTTTTGCCATTGGCGCGGAATACGCGGTCAGCGACACGAGGCTGCCGATCCCTTTGGTTGAGCGGATCGCGGTGACGGTCTTGCGGGTGGTGCGGGTATGAGCGCTCATGAACGGAAGCCGTGTGAAAGAAGAGCCGCCACGGTAGCATCGCGCTCGTTCGTGCAATGACCTTCGGAGGACGTCTTATGTTGCTGACGGGACAACCCGGCGACCCATACGCGGTGCCGCCGATGGCGCGCCTGCCGAGGCCGCTGTACGTGCGCGCCTTCGGGATGCCCGGCAACGTGAGCGTCGATGCGCACAGTCATCCGTGGGCCCAGCTGATGTATGCGATGAGCGGCGTGCTCGAGGTGTCGACACCGTCGGGCCGGCAACTGCTGCCGCCGCACTATGCGATGTGGATTCCGCCGCACGTGCCGCATGCGGTATCGACGCGCGATTGCGTCGCGTTCCACAGCCTGTATCTCGATGCGGCGATCGCACGGAGCGACGTGAACGACGATTGCACGATCCTCTGCATGACGCCGCTGCTGCGCGAGCTGGTGATCGCGACCCGCGAATTGCCGGTGAATTACGACGAGACGGGGCCGGACGGTGCGCTCGTGTGCGTGATCGCGGACCGGATCGCCCGCATGCAGCCCGCGCCGCTCACGGTGCCGCTGCCGCGCGATCCGCGCCTGCTGAAAATCGCGCGCGCATTGCATGCGGCGCCGGGCGATACGCGCAGTCTCGACGAATGGGGCCATCAGGTCGGCGCGACGCGGCGCACGCTGTCGCGGCTGTTCCGGCAGGACACGGGGCTGTCGTTCACCGAATGGCGGCAGGCCGTGCGGCTGCTCGCGTCGCTGCCGCTACTCGACGCGGGCGAGCCGATCGGCACGGTGGCCGCGCGACTGGGTTACGACTCGACATCGTCGTTCATCGCGCTGTTCCAGGCGAAATTCCGCGTGACGCCCGGCGCGTATGCGAAGCGTGAAGCGCGTCGGCCCGTGTTGAGCGCGTGACGCGCGGCATGCGTCAGAACGCGAGCGTCTGCTGCCCCGGATGCCGCTCGCCGCGCGCGAACCCGGCGCCTTCGAGCGACAACAACGCGCGTTTCCGTTCAATCCCGCCCGCATAACCGGTCAGGCTGCCCGATGCGCCGATCACGCGATGGCACGGCACCATGATCGACACCGGGTTGCGGCCGACCGCGCCGCCGACGGCGCGCGCGGCACTCATCGGCAGCCCGACGCGGTCGGTGATGTCGCCGTACGACACGAGCTCGCCGAACGGAATCGCGAGCAACTCCTTCCACACGCTGCGCTGAAACGCGGTGCCGCGCAGATGAATCGGCACCGAGAAGGTTTCGCGCGTGCCGGTGAAATATTCGGCGACTTCTTCGGCAACCTTGCGCACGAGCGGCGACGCATTGCGCGGGTGCACATCCGGCGCGATTGCCAGCGACGGATAGTATTTCTGGCCGACGAAGAACAGGCCCGTCAGCGCATCGTCCTCGATACGAATGGCGATGTCGCCCAGCGGGCTCGGAATCAGATGAGCGGGAATCATCGCGAAGCTTCTCCTATGACTGTCCGGCCGGCGGCATCATGAACAGGCGCTCATCCCACACGACGGGTTGCGGCTCGTTCACGACGATTCGCGTCGCGTCGGGATGTGCGGGATTCACCAGCACGTTGGACTCCGCTCGGACGACAACGGAAGGCACGACCAGGAGCGCGGTGCGGGATTCGGTCAGCCATGCGTCACCGAACCGACGCGCCTCCTGCAGCGCAGCCCCATTCCATCCTGCCGGCAAGGTTTCGGCCGTATGACGTTCAACGGGAACATCGTCGGGAACCGTTGCTTCGACCCATCCGTGCGTCTTTGGCACCTTGCCGATGCGCGCGTGCACGAGCACCTCGAGCATCGCGCCCGCGAAGGTCGATGCCGCATAGATGACCGGGCGGCCCGGACTATTGAAGCGGCCGCCGACCAGCATCGCGCCGGTACCGCTCCAGATCGCGTGTCGCGTGTCGGCAATGCGGAACAGCTTCATGCCGGCAGCCCATAGAACAGTTTCCAGAGCAGCTCTTCGACCCGGCGCGCACCGAGCTCGGTCAGCGCGACATCGAGCGGCGCGCGCCCCTCGAGTTCCGGATGCGGCGTCGACAGGAATTCCCGCGCGTCCTCTTCGTCATTCCAGACGTAGGTGGTCGTCGCAACGATCCGGGCCAGGCGCTCGGTCTTCTCCGATTCGTCTTGCGTCAATCGATCGCGGCGGCGCTTATAGGTCGCCTCGGGAATGATGCGGGCGAGTAGCGCACGCCGGGCGTCGGCACCTTGCGTTGCATGTTCGACGCCGGCGCGCAGCGCAGACTTCGGCAGGCCGTCGCGCACCAGCGCCTCGAGCTCGGCCAGCGTATGCGGGACGGGTTGCAGATCCATGACGGCGGCCACCGCTTCAGGGGTAACGAGTGACATGGCGACTCCCGATAAGGTATCAAATGATACTCGATTATAGGCCATGTGATACCGCATGCACTATGCGCATGCGACGACTGTAAACCATCGCCGCCGCCGATTCTGGCGGGAATCGAACTGGGTATCGGCGCGCGGATTTGCATCCATGGCCCCGTTTTGCCCCGGGAAAATTCCGGAAAAACGGTTAATGCCAATCTGCGAAACAGTCATCTCTTTTTGCGCGGCCAATTTCGAGATGACTCATCGAAATCCCCGACTGACACGGCACCGGCCCACGCCCTATTCTTTGAAAAACGTTTTCCACGACTCCACGGCAATCGGCCGCGCCACGCAAGCGCGCGGCCACTGCCCATCCCGGCGCCCGTCGCCGGTCACGGACAGGCAACAATCTGCGGCGCGACGGGCGCGGCCGCGCATCGGAGACACTCATGCAATCTGCCGTCGTCGGCGCGGTGCGCGCCGCCGCCAGCCGCTACCGCTGGACCGTCTGTGCGCTGCTGTTCTTCGCGACCGTCATCAACTACATGGATCGCCAGATCCTCGGCCTGCTCGCGCCGATGCTCCAGCACGACATCGGCTGGAGCCAGGTGCAGTACGGCCGCATCGTGATGGCGTTTTCCGCGTTCTATGCGATCGGCTTGCTTTGCTTCGGGCGCATCGTCGACTGGCTCGGCACGCGCATCTCGTATGCGGTCGCGATGCTGGTGTGGAGCATCGCGGCGATGCTGCACGCGATGGTCGGCTCGGTGATGGGCTTCGCGGCCGTGCGCGCGTTGCTCGGGATCGGCGAGGGCGGCAACTTCCCGGCCGCGATCAAGACCACGGCCGAATGGTTTCCGCGCCGCGAACGCGCGCTCGCAACCGGGATCTTCAACTCGGGCGCGAACATCGGCGCGGTGTTCGCGCCTGCGATCATCCCGGCGATCGCGGTGGCCTACGGGTGGCGCGCGGCGTTCGTGATCGTCGGCGCGATCGGCATCGTGTGGCTCGCGGTGTGGCTGGTGCTCTATCGCACGGCCGACACGCGCGCGCTCGCCGACGCCTACGACGAGCCGCGCGACGAAGCCGAAGCGCTCGACGCGGCGAACGTGAACGCCGGCGCGCCGCGCTGGGGCGAACTGATCCGCAAGCGCGAGACGTGGGCGTTCCTGATCGGCAAGTTCCTGACCGACCCGGTGTGGTGGTTCTATCTGTTCTGGCTGCCGAAGTGGCTCAACGAGTCGCGCGGGATGGACATGCAGCATATCGGCCTGCCGCTCGTATGCATCTATGCGCTGACGACGGTCGGCAGCATCGGCGGCGGCTGGCTGTCGTCGGCCCTGCTGCGCGCGGGCTGGAGCGTGAACGGCGCGCGCAAGACGGCGATGCTGATCTGTGCATGCTGCGTGCTGCCGATCGCGTTCGTGTCGCAGGTGCAGAGCCTGTGGATCGCGGTGCTGATCGTCGGCCTCGCCGCGGCCGCGCACCAGGGCTGGTCGGCGAACCTGTTCACGACGGCGTCCGATTTGTTCCCGCGCCGTGCGGTCGCGTCGGTGGTCGGCATCGGCGGGATGGCCGGCTCGATCGGCGGCGTGCTGTTCTCGGAAGTGATCGGCCAGGTGCTGCAACGCACGGGCCACTACTGGGTGCTGTTCGCGATCGGCGCGCTGGCCTATCTGCTCGCGCTGGCGATCATGCACGTGCTCACGCCGAAGATGAAGCCCGCGAAGCTCGACGCGTGATTGTGTTGTGTTGGCAAACGAACGCGCCGCCCGGAGGCGGCGCGTTTTCATGTGCGGGGCGCGCAAGCGCCGGGTGTCGCAGAGGGCGCTTGCGTCAGCCGACCGCGGCCGTCGATGCGCGCATGATCAGCCGCGGCTCGAACGTCGAATAGCTTGCGTCGGTGCGCCCGGCGAGCGCGTCGATCAGCTTCTGCATCGCGAGCTCGCCCATGTTCTCGCTCTGGATGTCGATGGTGGTCAGCGCGGGCGCCGCGTACTCGCCGTACGGCACATTGTCGACGCCGGCGACCGACACGTCTTGCGGCAGCCGGAACCCGAGCGACGCGGCTTCCTTCATGAAGCCGAGCGCGATCAGGTCGTTGTAGCAGATCACGGCCTGCGGACGCTGCGGCCCGAGCATCACGCGCGAGCACGCGCGCTCGCCGGCCTCGGCGGTCGGCGCGTGCGCGTCGTGCACGTCGAGCGTGAGGCCTGCCTCGGCGAGACAGTCGCGCGCGCCCTGGATCCGCTCGTCGTTCACGCGCGCGGGCCCGAAGCCGAGGTACGCGATGCGCGTATGGCCGAGATTGAGCAGGTGACGCGCGAGCATGTAGGTGGCGAGCCGGTTGTCGATGCCGACGCTCGGAATCGGCAGGCCGGGGCTGCGCCGCAGCAGCACCAGCGGCTTGTGCAGGTCGAGCATCCAGCCGGCTTCCTCGTCCGGCATCCGCGTGCTGACGATCAGCCCGTCGACGCGCTGCGCGAGCGCCTCGATCAGCGAGCGTTCGCGCGCCTGATTCTCTTCGGTATCGACGAGCAGCAGCGTGTAGTCATGCTGGAGCGCGACGCGGTTCGCGCCTTTGACGACGTTCGTGAAGTACGGGTTGCTGATGTCGAGAATCACGACGCCGATGGTGCGCGTGCGGCCGGTGATCATCGAGCGCGCGAGCGGGTTCGAACGATAGCCGAGCCGCTCGATCGCTTCCTTGAGCCGCGCCTCGACGGCCGGCGAAAAGCGCTGCGTGCCGTTCACGTACTTGGATACCGTCGCGACCGACACGCCGGCTGCCGCCGCCACGTCGCGGATCGTCGGGGAAACTTTTTTCATGAAGAGGGTAACGTTTTCGTTCCGTTGCCCCGGATTGTGGCAGAAAAAGCCGGCGCCCGACCACCGGCCGATATCGGGAAAGTGCGGATGGCTGCGAGCGGGTTCAAGCATTGACGGTCGGCTTTTGTCCCGCGTATAGTTGGAAAACGTTTTCTGATTTCGATCGATTCCACCGATTTCGGCAACTTCCCGGACACCCTTCAGGACAGATTCAAGGAGACTCGATGAACGCCTCATCCACCGGCGCACGCAAGCCGTTCGGGCGCCTGCTGCTGACCGGCGCGGCCGGCAACCTCGGCCGCCAGGTGCGCGGCGCGCTGGCGAACTGGGCCGACGTCGTGCGCGTGAGCGACATCGCCGCGCTGGACGACGCGGCCCCGCACGAAGAAACCCGTGTCGTCGACCTGGCCGACCGGCCGGCGGTGATGGAACTTGTCGACGGCGTCGACGCGATCGTCCATCTCGGCGGCATTTCGGTCGACGCGCCGTTCGACGATCTCGTCGATGCGAACATCACCGGCACGTACAACCTGTACGAAGCCGCGCGCAAGCACGGCGTGAAGCGGATCGTGTTCGCGAGCTCGAACCATGCGATCGGGTTCCATCCGGTCACGGAAGTGCTCGATGCCGATTCGCCGCTGCGCCCGGACAGTCTCTATGGCGTGACGAAGTGCTTCGGCGAGTCGCTGTCGCGCTACTACTTCGATCGCTTCGGGATCGAGACGGTGTGCCTGCGGATCGGCTCGTCGTTCGAGGCGCCGAAGAACCCGCGCATGCTCGTGACGTTCCTCAGCTATCGCGACTTCATCGAGCTCGTGCGCTGCTCGCTGCTGACGAACCGCGTCGGACACGCGATCGTCTACGGCGTGTCCGACAACCCGGTGAAGTGGTGGGACAACACGAAGGCCGGCTTTCTCGGCTTCCGGCCGCAGGACAGCTCCGTGCAGTTCGCGGGGATGTTCCCGCTGACGGCGCCAACCGCCGACTACGACGATCCCGCGCAGCGCTACCAGGGCGGCGGGTTCGTCGTCGGCGAGCCGATGGAGCGCAACGCGAAGTAAGCGCCGCGCACGGCGTGGGTCAGCGCAGGACGTCCGTCGCCTGGTGTCGTTCATCCACGCCGTCGATCAGGATAAACGGGCCGCTCGCGTGCCGCGCGCGCAGCGGCTGGATCTGTGGACGAGCGCCGGGCGACGCACGCATCCGGGCGTGTCGCCGCTGCGCGCGCTGGTGTCGCAGCAGATGGCCGCGCAGTGCCAGACGCGGCGCTATCGCAAGTGGATGGCGGGGCGGGCGGCGCGTCAGGCGTGAGGGCGATGCGCCGTGCGGCCTGATGCCGGCTCAGACCGGATACGCGTCGTCGACCTTCAGGTTCGCGAGCCGGAACAGCGTGCGCAGCGTCTGCGGATGAATGTCGCGGCGCGCGGCGAGCGACGTCAGCATGAAGTCGAGCACCTTCGCGTAACGCAGCAGCACGAGACAGCGCGCGAGGTCCGCGTTGCCGCCGCGCATGCCTTCGGCGAAGTGGACCATCTGGGTCGACAGCGAGCGTGCCATCTCGAGTTCCATCTGCTGTTTTTCGGTCCATTCGGGCTGCGGCTGTTCGAGCAATTTCGCGAGAAAGAGCTGGAACGACGTATCGGATGAGTTGGGCAGCGCATCCATGGGGAGCCTCGTTGCTTGCGTGGATCGTTCGGGCGTATCCGGTGGACGGATTCCGATCCGGTTCATGTCCGCGTCGACCGGCGACGCGGCTGTCACTGCAATGCGAATGCAGGTTTCGTACCAGCGGCGCGATCCGATTGTCGAGCAATGTTGACGCGGGGCGCGGCCGCGGTCATCGCGTCCCGCCGGTGCTGGCTTGCGTGGAAAATCGACAAAGGAGTCCATACGCCGCGCACGGTCACGATCGACCGCGTGTCAGGGCCCGAACGAATGAAATGCTTCAGCGATGTAACGTAACGCCGCGATGAAACCGGTTGCGTGTTTCGGTGGACGGATCGCCGGAATGCAGCGACGCCTGTGTGTCGGCGGCGCCCCGTGGCCTCGGGCGGCTGCGTGTCGCGCGCCGCGACCACGTCCGCCGCACGGTCGAATGCCGCGACGCCTGCGCCGGATGTTTCATATCCGAGACGTTTTCGCGCGCGGCGATCCGGATGCGGATGCAACGGACCTCGCCCGCGCGATCCAACTGGCCCAGCGAATAACCGGACAACTGTCCATGGGCAGCCGCGCCGTGTTTGCGAACAATCTCCGCATCCTCCCCGCAAGGTTCGACATGAGCGTGCACGCCTTCTTCTCGGCCAACCTGCTGCTGGCCTACACGGCTTATTTCATCGGCACGGCCAGCCCCGGCCCGAGCAATCTCGCGATCATGTCGGTCGCCGCGAACCATGGCCGCAAGGCGGCGCTCGCGTTCGCGCTGGGCGTCATCTCGGGATCGATGTGCTGGGCGACGGTGGCCGCGCTGGGCGTGTCGGCGGCGCTGCTCGCATGGTCGAAGCTGCTGGTCGCGATCAAGCTGTTCGGCGGCGTCTATCTGCTGTGGCTCGCGTTCAAGTCGGGCCGCACCGCGTGGTCGGCCAGGGCGGCCGATACGCTGAAGGCGGCGCCCGAACAGAAGCTGTCGCGCCTCTACGCGCGCGGCGCGATGCTGCACCTGACGAATCCGAAAGCGATCCTGGTGTGGGTGTCGATCGTCGCGCTGTCGTCGAACGGCGCGGGCGCGTCGCACGGCGCTGTCGTGCCGGGCTGCATCGCGATCGGATGCGTGGTGTTCGGCGGCTATGCGCTGGTGTTCTCGACGGACGGCGCACGCCGGCTATACGTGCGCGGCCGGCGCGCGATGGACGCATGTCTCGCGGTGGTGTTCGGCGTGGCGGGCGTCCGCTTGCTGGCGTCGAACATATAGGGCGGCGCGTCGCGAAACGGCGGCGCGCGCAGCGACGCGTCGGCGTTCCCGGTCCGCGCGTGGCGCACACGCGAAAAAAAGCCGCTGCACCGGAGCGGGCAGCGGCTTGTTCCGGGCACCGCGCTTCAGAAAATGAAGCCGGTGTTGATGAACTTCGAATAGTGATCCGACACGATCGAATCGAGCAGTTGCTTGCTGCCCTCGGTCTGCTTGGCCGCGACCATCGAGCGGATCGAGAACGCGCGCAGCGCATCGGTCACCGACAGCGTGCCTTCCGCCGAGTCCTTGCGACCCGCGAACGGGAACACGTCAGGCCCGCGCTGGCACTGGCAGTTGATGTTCACGCGGCAGACCTGGTTCACGAGCGGATCGACGAGCGCGCCGATCTGCGCCGGATCCGAACCGAAGATGCTGACCTGCTGGCCGTGGTCCGACGTCGTCACGTAGTCGAGCGCGGTTTCCACGTCGTCGAACGGCGCGACCGGAATGATCGGCCCGAATTGCTCTTCGCGATACAGCTTCATGCCTTCGGACACCGGATACACGACGGCCGGATAGAACAGCGTCTTGCTGAACTCACCGCCCGAATGGTTGACGACCTGCGCGCCCTTGGCCTTCGCGTCGTCGATCGCGTCGGTCATGTACGCGGTGCGATGCATGCCCGGCAGCGGCGTGATGCTGACGCCTTTTTCCCACGGCATGCCGATCTTCAACTGTTCGAGCGCGGCGGTGAAGCGCTCCAGGAACGCGTCGACGATCGAGCGATGCACGAGCAGCATCTTCAGCGCGGTACAGCGCTGGCCGTTGAACGATAGCGCGCCGAGCAGGCACTCCTTCACGGTGAGGTCGAGATCGGCGTCGGGCAGCACGATCGCCGCGTTCTTCGCGTCGAGGCCGAGGATCGCGCGCAGCCGGTGCGACTTCGGATGCTGCTTCTTCAGGTGATCGGCGACCTTGCTCGACCCGATCAGCGCGAGCACGTTGATCTTGCCCGACGCGAGCATGTGCGGCACGACCACCGCGCCCGGCGCGTAGATCGTGTTGATCACGCCTTTCGGGAACGCGTCGCGGAACGCCTCGAGCAGCGGCTCGAACAGCAGCGTGCCGTATTGAGGCGGCTTGAACACCACGGTGTTGCCCATCAGCAGCGCGGGGATCAGCGTCGCGAAGGTTTCGTTCAGCGGATAGTTGTACGGCCCCATGCACAGCACGACGCCGAGCGGCGTGCGGCGGATCTGGCCGATCGTGCCTTCCGCGATCACGAAGCGCGAGTTCGCGTTGTCGAGCTCCTTCAGCGCGTCGATCGTCTGCGTCATGTACGTGACGGTGCGATCGAACTCCTTCTGCGAATCGGCTAGGCTCTTGCCGATCTCCCACATGATCAGGTTCACGACCAGCTCGCGCTGCGCGACCATCCGCTTGATGAAGTCCTGCATGCACGCGATGCGCTGCTCGACCTTCATCGTCGGCCACTCGCCGCGGCCCGAGTCGTACGCGCGCACCGCGGCGTCGAGCGCCGCGTCGCTTTCCGTTTCGCCCATCACCGGATAGCTGCCGATCTCCATCTGCGCGACGCTGCCGTCCGGCTGGCGCACGCACACGGGCGACAGCACGGTTTTGGTCGTGCCGTCCCACGGGCGCAACTCGCCGTCGACCAGCGACACGCGCTGGTGGATCGGGGCGGCGAGCCGGAACTCGGCGGGGATGTCTTGATAGGCGGGAAACAGCTGCTGCAAGGAAGCGGAATCGGGCATGACGGTCTCGTTTGACAGGTGTCCGGAAAGGACGGGCGATGCGGAATCCTGGGCTGAATGATCCTCGATCCTGAATCGGCATGATGACGCGCGCACGACGCGACGTCACGTGGCGTCACGCGACGGCCTGGCCGAAACACCGATTGGAACCAGTTCCATTAAAAAGGAACGCCGAGCCGATTGCAACATTTACCGAAGGCGATCATTCAATCCGTAAGCGTTCTGTAGGACTGTTTCCGAATGCCGGAAATAAGCCGCTCGGTGCGTGCGCAAACGTTTCACGACGGCTGGTTTGGGCGGATAATGGCCACGCGCGGCAAAGAACAAATTGCCCCCGGAACCTGAGAGAAAACACACGCAGTGAAGAAATGAGAGAAGGTGCCGCCGCGCTGCCGAAGCGAGGTCGGCTGCCCGGAGCGCCGGGTCGGGCTTGCCCGCCCGGCGCGCACCGGACCTGTCGCGGTGCGCCGCGATCACTCGACGTCTTCGTCATCCTCCGCATCGAGATCGTCTTCCTCCCCGTCCCGCCCCGGCGCCGCATACGCGCTCGCCTGTTCCAGCAACCACGCACGAAACGACTCCAGTGGCTTGCTGTGGCTCAGCTCTGTCGGATACACGAGGTAGTACGCCGAATCGCCGACCGTCGCCGCGTCGCACGGCACGACGAGGCCGAGCTGCTGCAACTGTTCCTCGACGAAGAACTTCGGCACGAGCGCGATGCCGAGCCCGGCCGCGGCCGCGCTGATCAGCATCGTGTGGAGTTCGTAGCGCACGCCCTGCATCGTGCGGATGTCCTCGACGCCGTGCGTCTCGAACCATTGCGCCCATGCGCCGGGGCGCGTCGTCGAGTGCAGCAGCGGATACGCGAGCAGATCCTCCACGCGTTCGACCGGCCCGTCGAGCAGCGCGGGCGAGCAGATCGGCACGACTTCCTCGCCGAACAGATAGTCGGACGACGTGCCGGGCCAGGTCGGTTTGCCGTAATGGATCGCGGCTTCGAAGTGGGTATCCTCGAACGAGAACAGGTCGGTGCGGCTGCCCATGTTCACGCGCACGTCCGGCGTGCGGTCGTAGAAGCTCTTGATGCGCGGGATCAGCCAGTGCGACGCGAAGGTGGGCAGCACGGCGAGCTCCAGGTAGCCGCCGCCGCTGCCGTGCGCGATGATCGACAGCGTGTCGCGATCGAGCGCCTCCAGCGCGCGCCGCACCTGCGTGCCGTACAGCTTGCCGGCGCGCGTGAGCACGACGCGCTGCTTCACGCGCGCGAACAGCCGCACGCCGAGGCTCGCTTCGAGCGTCGCGATCTGCCGCGATACCGCGCTTTCGGTCAGGAACAGTTCCTTCGCCGCGTGCGTGAAGCTCTCGTGGCGCGCCGCGGCTTCGAAAGCCACGAGCGCACCCATGTTGGGGATCTTGAATTTGCGCATGATTTTGTCTGACGAACGCGCCCGCCCAAGGCGGGCCGGCCAATGAGTGCGGGAACCACGAATAATTCCAAAAACTCATCATGTGTCAATTTAATCTCGCTTTACGTCCCGCTGCAACCCTTTGAATAATGCATCCCACGCAAGGCCACGCGCCCGCTTGGGCCGCGGGCCAACCGAGATGCCGGCACGTTTGCCGGTGGTCCCCCGACACGAGAATCCTGATGCGCAATCCGAATATCGACAGCCTGCTGACGAAGCTGCTGGGACAGGCGAAGACCGACGCCCTGTTCGCGACCCTGAACATGCCGGCCATCCTCGACGAATGGGAAACCGACGTCGTCACGCGCGCGGAAATCGCGCAGGCGATGAACATGGCGCTGTTCGAAGGGCTGCTCGAACGTTCGGCGAACGGTCGCGCGTATACGGCCGACGCAATCGAAAGCGGCGGGTCGGTCTACTTCGACCACGGCGCGCTGCGCACGGTGCGCTGGCCGCACACGGGCGCGCTGCCGCCGGGCGAAGCCGCGTTCACGCGGATCCTGCGTCCGCTCGGCTTCCGCCTGAACGGCCGTTATCCGCTCGACAAGCTCGGCATGACCGGCCGCGCGTACGCGCATGAAGACGCGCCGGACGAGATCGCGCAGTTCTTCGTCAGCGAACTGCATCCGGAACGTTTCTCGAAGGAATTCCAGCAGGCCGTGACGAACGTCGTGAGCTCGTCGCGCGATCCGCTGTCGCCGGCGGCTGTCGCGCTGCTGTGGGAAATCGAGCGCGAAGGCTGGCTGCCGCTCGACGCCGCGCACGCGCTGCTGCCCGAGATCGTCGGCGCGTTCGCGCGCCAGCACGACCTGCCGAACGAACTCGACTACGAGACGCTGTTGCTCGAATCGGCCGAGATGGCATGGATCGCGACCGAAGGCAACGCGTTCAATCATGCGACCGATCGCGTGACCGACGTGTTCAAGCTGTCCGACGACGAGAAGGCGAAGGGCCGGCCGATGAAGCCGGAGGTCGAGCGCTCGCGGTCGGGCCGCGTGTTCCAGACCGCGTATCGGGCGGACCTCGTCGAGCGCGAGTTCCGCACGCGCGACGGCGGCACGGTGAAGCGCAACGTGCCGGGCTCGTTCTATGAATTCATCACGCGCCGTCGCACGTTCGACCAGGCGGCGCGACGCTGGGTGACGGACCTGCGTTTCGATGCGGGCAACGCGCAGGGCATCTTCAAGATGACGGCGAACGCGGCGAAGTAAGCGCGACGCACGCAAGACAAACGGGCCGGCGGCTGATGACAGCCGCCGGCCCGTTTGCGTTGCATGAATGCCTCGAACATCAGAACAGATGCGTGACCAGGTAGAACAGCACCAGCACGCCGATCGGTATGCCCAACAGCCATGCAATCAGATACTTGCCCATGTCGTGGTCCTCCGCGTGGCCGCGACGCGGGACGCGTCGCGGCGGTGTGAGGAGCCTGATGCGTTACAGATCGCGATCGAACTCCTTCATTTGCTTCTCGGCTTCGTCGCGCGCGATCCCGTAACGCTCCTGGATCTTGCCGACCACATAGTCGCGGTTACCTTCGGCGACGGCCAGGTCATCGTCGGTCAGCTTGCCCCACTTGGCCTTCAGCTTGCCGGACAACTGCTTCCATTGACCCTTGATCTTGTCTTCGTTCATAGTGTGCTCCTGTCGTAAAGAGAGAAAAGTGCGGCGCGAGGCCGCGTGACACCTCAGGCCTTCGCCTTCAGGCCGGATGCGTCGACGTGCTTCACGCCCTTCACCGAGCGTGTCACGGCGACCGCTTTCTTGACCGCGAGCTTCGAATGCAGCACGCCCGTCAGCGTGACGACGCCGTCCACCGTCTTCACGTTGATGTCCGTGCTCTTCACCCCTTTGGTGGTCGCGAGCTCGCTCTTCACCTTGGTCGTGATCCACGTATCGGTCACGGGCTGGTCCGATTCGGCAGTCATGCCTTTGTCGGCAGACGACGCCTGTGCGTGCGCGTTCGTGAGCGGCGCGGCAGCGAGCAGGAAAGCCGCGCTGACGGCGAGCAGCGTCGAAAGGTGCGAGGTCTTGTTCATTGATGTTCTCCTTCGATTGGCGTGAGTGAATGCATGCGAATGCGTGAATGCGAATGCGGATCGCGCCGCGCGTTGTCGCGTCATCGCGCGATCGGGGTGTCGTAGCCGGGCTCGCGCGGCGGCATGTCCGGGCGCGGCACGTCGGGTGGTTGCGGCACCGGTGGGTCGGTGCCGGGCGACGGTTCGGGCGGATTGTCCGGAGCCGGTTCGGGCCGCGTCGGATCCGGTGTCTCATGCAGCTTCATCGGGTCGTCCTCCTCTGCGGTAGGTCAGCGCGTGAGCGCCGATGCAGTACCAGCGTACCGGCGTGAACGCACGCACACATCGCGCAAATTCACCGGGTTGCCTAGTGCGTTTGCATCGGGACGGAACGGGCGGCCGGGAACGAGAAATGCGCCGAGTGACGTGCGAGGCCGCGACGGCATGCGCGGGTGCCGCCATGCGCGCCGCTTGGCGGGATAGCGCACGGCGGCGGGCGGCACGCGAATGTACTATTGCGCATGGTGCATCCGCGGCTGCCAAACGCATCAACGCGCATCGACGGCACGCGACCATCGCGACACGCGCCCGGCCGGCGCATGTCGGCGGCTCCTGACGCGGATGCGGCCGACCCGGCAACCCATGCACACGACGTGGACGACCCTTCAATGGACGATCGAGTAAACGAACAGACGCTCAAGTCGCATACCGACCGGCGTCAGCTGTACCAGATCATCGCGGGGCTCACCGAAGGCGTGATCCTCATCGAACCCGACCAGCGCATCGTGTGGGCGAACGAGGCCGCGCTCGCGATGCACGGCGTCACCGAGCTCGACGCGCTCGGCGCCGACGTGACCGAGTATCGCGAGCGCTTCCGGCTGCGCTATCGGAACAACAATCCGGTGGGCGACGGCCACTATCCGATGGACCGCGTGATCGCGGGCGAGGAGTTCAGCGACGTGACGGTCGAAGTCGAATCGGCCGCCGACGAGAACGTGAGCTGGGTCCACCGGATCCGCAGCCTCGTGCTGACGAACGCCGCCGGCGAGCCCGACTGTCTGGCGCTCGTGCTGCACGACGCGACCGAATGGGCGAGCGCCGAGGAGCGCTTCGAGCTCACGTTCAACGCGAACCCGGCGCCTGCCGTGATCTGCCGGCTCGACGACCTGCGCTACGTGAAGGTCAATCAAGGCTTCCTCGACATGACGGGCCACGCACGCGACGACGTGCTCGGCCGCTCCGTCTACGAAGTCGATGTGCTCGATCAGGCCGAGCGGCGCGAGCTCGCGATCGAGCGGCTCGGCGAGGGCGCGACGATCCCGCAGATGGAGGCCGTGCTCAAGCGCGCGGACGGCGGCACGAAGGCGGTCGTCGTCGCCGGGCAGCCGATCGACATGAACGGCGAAGCGTGCATGCTGTTCACCTTCATGGATCTCGAGCCGCGCAAGCAGGCCGAGCTCGCGCTACGGCAGAGCGAGGAGTGCTTCGCGAAGGCGTTCCGGATGGCGCCGGTCGCGACCGCGATCGTCACGGCCGATCGCTTCGAGCTGCTCGACGTGAACGACGCATTCGTCGGGATGGCCGGCCATGCGCGCGACGAACTGCTCGGCAAGTCCGCGGACGAGATCGGGCTGTGGGCCGAGCGCGGTGCGCGGCAGCAGATCGACAGCGCGCTTGCGCGCGACGGCAACGTGCGCAACGCGGACGTGCAGATCCGCACGCGCGACGGCGACGTGCGCGATTGCGTGGTGTCGGCCGAGCCGGTCGCGATTCACGGGCAGGATTGCCTGCTGATCGCGCTGCTCGACATCAGCGATCGCAAGCGTACCGAGATGGAACTCGTCTACGCGATCGAGACCGCGATGCAGGATGCGTCGTGGTTCAGTCGCACGCTGATCGAGAAACTGGCGAACGTGCGGCGCGAGAATGCGCCGGACGCGGGCGCGCAGCTCTCGGATCTCACCGCGCGCGAGCGCGACGTGTTCGACCTGCTGTGTCACGGCCTCGCCGACAAGGAGATCGCCGGCCGCCTCGGGCTCGCGCCGAACACTGTCCGCAATCATGTCGCGACGATCTACGCGAAGCTCGACGTGCATAGCCGCGGCGAGGCGATCGTGTGGGCGCGCGAGCGCGGGATCGTCGGCGCGGCAGACGTGCGCGGCGAGAAGGGCGCCGACAAGGGCGCCGACAAGGGCGCCGCGAACGGCAAGGACTGACGCCGGGCGCAGGCCGTCTCCCCATCGGTGCGAATGCATCATGCAGGCTGGTGCATCCGCATCTGCCGCGCGCGGCGCGCGGCTGCGATCCTGTCCACTCGGCGGTGCGACGCGAGCTGCGGCGCCGTCGGCTCTCTCCCCAATTCATTGCAGGAGACGACCATGGACAGGAATCGCATCGAAGGCAAGCTCAAACAACTGAAGGGTTCGGTCAAGGAAGCACTCGGCAAGGTGACGGGCGATCGCAAGACGGAGGCAGAAGGCGTGGCGGAACAGCAGGCCGGCAAGATCCAGGAGAAGGCCGGCGAAGCGGCCGACGACGTGCGCCGTCATACGGGCAGCGACCGGCACTGAGCGCCGTTGACCCATCGCGCGATGCGTCGACGCCGCGTGACGTAGCAATGATTCTTCATCGGCATCACCCCGAGGCGCCTCGAGCCCGCGGCTCTTGCGCGCATCCCGCCCGATCTTCTCCTTCCCGGCCCGCCATCGCGCGGGTCGGCGCCTTCGATCCGCACGGCACTTGATGACAATTGCTCACAACATAGTTCCGATATTTCGTTTGCTGCACACGTATTGGCTACCCACAATCGGTTCACCTCTTTCGCGCTGACGGGTTCTTCGGAGACGGAACCGCGGTGATCGCCCGGCAAGCGACGCGCGTTTCGCGCAGCCCCCGGCGACAGCAGAATTCACCGGCACGCGGGAGGTCGCCGCCGCGCGATGGTCGCGCGGTGCACCCGACCCACACAAGAAGGATTGGCCGATGACGTTCCGCATTCGTTCGCTTTCCGGCATTGCACTGACCGCCGCGATCCTCGCGTTCCAGACCGGCGCGGCCCACGCGCAGGAAACGGTCGTCAAGGTCGGTGTGGCCGTGCCATTGACTGGCGGTGGCGCTGCCTACGGCAAGGACATCGAGAACGGCGTGCGCATGGCCGTCGACGAGGCGAACGCCGCGCATACGACGATCGGCGGCAAGCCGGTGAAGTTCGTCGTCGCGTCGCAGGACGACCAGAGCGATCCGCGCATCGGCGTACAGGCCGCGCAGCAGCTGACCGACGCGCAAGTGGCCGTCGTGATTGGCCACTTCAATTCGGGCACGACGCTGCCCGCGTCGAAGATCTACGCGAAGGCCGGCATTCCGATGATCACACCGTCGGCGACCAATCCCGACATCACGCGTGCCGGCCTCGGCACCGTCTACCGCGTGATCGCCACCGACGCGCAGAACGCCGGCAACGCCGGCGCCTATGCGGCGAGCGTGACCAAGGCGAAGCGCATCGCGATCATCGATGACCGCACCGCGTTCGGCCAGGGCGAAGCCGACGAGTTCGAGAAGGCCGCGAAGGCGAATGGCGGCACGATCGTCGCGCGCGAATTCACGAACGACAAGGCCGTCGACTTCAGCGCGCAGCTCACGAAGATCAAGAGCACGAACGCCGACCTGGTGTTCTTCGGCGGCCTCGACGCGCAGTCCGCGATGCTGGTCAAGCGCATGCGCCAGCTCGGCATCCGCGCGCAGTTCCTGGCGGGCGGCGGCGTGATGAACGCGAACTTCATCAAACTCGCCGGCAACGCGGCCGAAGGCGCGTCCGTGTGGGAGTACGGTCAGCCGCTGGCGCGTCTCGCGAAGGGCAAGCAGTTCGAAACGAAATTCAAGCAGAAGTACGGCGTCGACATGCTCGCGTATGCGCCGTTCGCGTATGACGCGACGTGGATCGCGATCAACGCGATGCAGAAGGCGAACTCGACGAAGCCGGCCGATTTCAACGGCGCGCTGAAGGGCACGCGCTACGACGGCATCACCGGCACGATCGCGTTCACGAACACGGGCGACCTGAAGAACCCGAGTTCGACGCTGTACGAAGTGAAGAACGCCGCGTGGCAGCCCGTCACCACGCAAACGGCGGACTGAATGCCCGAACGCGCGCGGACTTTCGCGGCGACGCCGGACGTGCTGAAATACCCACGGCGATCGGATCCGATCGTCGCGCATGTCGGGGCGATTCGCCGGGCGGTCCGCACGCACGGCGCCGCGCGCGACGCGGCACGAACAATCTTCGGGCGCGGCCGGCTGGCCGCGCCTTTCACGTGCAACTGGAGTCAGTCGTGAGTTCTCAAGTCGTCATCGTCGGCGGTGGTGTGATCGGCAGCTCGATCGCCTATTTCCTGCGCGCTACCGATCCGACGGTGTCCGTGACCGTCATCGAACGCGATCCTACCTATGCGAAGTCGTCGTCGGCGCTGTCGGCTGCATCGATTCGCCAGCAGTTCTCGACGCCGCTGTCGATCGAGATGTCGCTGTTCGGGATCGACTTCCTGCGCACGATCGGCGAGCGGCTCGAAGTCGACGGCACGCGGCCGTCGATCGATCTGCATGAAGGCGGCTACCTGTTCCTCGCGACGCCGGCAGGCGATGCGACGCTGCGCGAGAACCATGCGCTGCAGACGAAGCTTGGCGCCGATATCCGTTTGATGGATCGCGATGCGCTGCGCGCGAAGTTTCCGTGGCTGAACGTCGACGATCTCGTGTCGGGCGCTTATGGCGCAAGCGGCGAAGGGTGGTTCGACGGCTACGGGCTCGTGCAGGCGCTGCGCAAGAAGGCGCAGGCACTGGGTGCGCGCTACGTGCCGGCCGACGTGACCGGCGTCGTACGCGACGGTCGCAAGGTCACGCATGTGATGACGAGCGACGGCGAGCGCTACGCATGCGACACGCTCGTCAACGCGGCGGGCGCGTGGACGCGCACGCTGTCGTCGATGATGGGCATCGACATTCCCGTGTATGCGCGGCGTCGCAGCATCTTCAACGTGTCGTCGCCGGCGCAGCTCGCCGGTTGTCCGCTGCTGATCGATCCGACGGGCGTGTATTTCCGGCCGGAAGGGCGCACGTATATCTGCGGGACGTCGCCCAGCCCGGATCGCGATCCCGACGATCTGCCGCTCGACGAGGTCGATCACGATTTGTTCGACGAGGTGATCTGGCCGACGCTCGCGAATCGCGTGCCGGCGTTCGAAGCGCTGCGCGTGGAGAACTGCTGGTCCGGGTACTACGAGTACAACGTGTTCGATCACAATGCGATCATCGGGTATCACCCCGAGCTCGATAACGTCGTGTTCGCGAACGGCTATAGCGGGCACGGGCTGCAACAGGGGCCCGCGACCGGGCGTGGGGTGAGTGAACTGATTCTGGCCGGGCGGTATGAATCGCTCGACCTGTCGTCGCTCGGCTGGGAGCGCGTGCTCGAAAACCGGCCGATCGTCGAAAAGAACGTCGTGTAGCGCGGCGTGACCGCCCGGTCTGGGGTGGGCGGGATTCTCCTTGTGTCTCAAACTCATTGGCCCGGCTTTGCCGGGCCAGACTGCTGACAAACCCTCGCCAAGTGCGAGGGTTTTTTTTGATCGCATGATGCCGAAAACGCCGACGCCCACGCAGCACGAACTCGAGAGGGTGACGCTGGAGGAACGCGTGCCGAAGAACCACTTGCTGCGCCAGATCGACGCGACGTTGGATTTCGAATTCATCCAACGGTGGCGCATCTGTCTGTGCGGACAACGGGCGGCCAGCGCTCGATCCAGTGGTGATGTTCAAACTGTTGTTCATCGGCTACTTGTTCGGAGTACGCAGCGAGCGGCCACTGATGCGCGGGGTCCAGGTCAATGTCGCCATCCCTGGTTCGCCCGGTTCCGGCTGACCGACAAGGTGCCGGATGCCTCGACGTTCTCGCAGAATCGCCGGCGGCGCTTCACGGACACGGCGGTGTATCAGGAGATCTTCGACGCGTTCGTGCGGCAAGCAATGAAGCGCGGGCTGGTCGACGGTCGGGGGCTGTACAGGACAGCACGCATCTGAAGGCGAACGCGAACAAGAACAAGTTCGACGTGGTGAGGCTGGAGCAGACGCGCCCAACAATCGTTCAATCGGACAATGCGCATCAGTTCACCACGCTGCGTGCGATGCGTTCCGCTCCGGCCATCACAAGTTCCGACAAACGCCGAACCTGTTTCGGATTCATTCGCGTAACTGGCGTCGAGATTCCCAATGCCGCAACGGGACCGCGAGTAGGGTGGCGAATTGCGGTAGCCACTGAGCACACGCCCGACTGGCTTTCCTCGAAGTTGGTCGCATAGCCCCGCTTACGCACTTCGTCGAGCTCTTCTTCCAGAGCCAGCCGTTGGGTGATCGTGCTGCCCGTGAAGGATTGAAGAGGGTCGCGAGGATACAGCGTCCGCACGGCCTCGATGGGCAGTTCCGCTAACATCGCCTTGCCCGCGCTGGATGCGTACGCAGCGAAGATGTTTCCGACCGGCACCGACACACGAAGCGCTTGATTGCTTTCTATCGCGTCGATGTAGCGTACGTTGCCGTCTTCGAGAAGAGCCAACTGAACTGTTTCTCCGGTTTCGGACGCCAGTTCTTCCAGTATCGGACGGGCAATCGTTCGAATATCCATCCGCTGGACTGCTGCGAGGCCAACCTCGACAAGCGCGTTGCCGGGTTTGTAGATCCGCGACACGGGGTCCTGAGTCACAAACCCGTGGTAGACGAGCATTGCCAATAGTCGATGCACTGTCGAGTGCCCAACTCCGAGTTCTTCCTTGGCATCAGAAAGGCGAATCTGATTGGTGCGCCGAAACATGAGCAGGAGCCGCAGCACGTTGTTGACGGACTCGAGCATGTATCGAGGCGCAGACGACGTGGGGGACGTTACTTCATCGGTAAGTTCGCCACTAGTGGCAGATTGTTCGAGCAACTCTTTCTGCAAGGCGGAAACCTTGTCGGTCTTGCGAGGCTTGCGCGTGGCGCTTGCGGTATCAGACATAGGGAAGAATCCAGTTCGAAGAGCGTTGTGCCCCGTTGCAGGAAACATATACGTCGAGCAGCTAGTTCGTCAACGAGGCGATGCGCTTGCAGGAAATATCATTAAAAAAACCAATAAAATCAATGAGATGTAGACTTAGTCTAATCGGGGTCGTATCGGGGCTCTGCTGATGCAACGCCCGGTTTCACCTTCAGCCGTCGTTCTCAGCTTAGATCGTATTTTCTGCATAGAAGAAATCATTTCTCAAAGTTCTTGACCTTTCATGTCTTCTTGCAGAAAATGATTTCTGTCATGTGGACATTCGCAGCGAGCAACACCGCTGGGTCCCAAAGCAACGGTGTGACTTCAACGCAGAGAGCGGGAGCACACTGGCTTACAAGTAAATGCGCCCAATCAGGAGGCGAAGATGGACAGGAGACAAAGTTGGCGATGCTTGGCGCACCGCCAACCGCATTCGTCGGCAGCCGCATCAATTGACACACGAATTCAAGGTGCCGCGACAGCCCATGCGTTGGCGCGAGAGCCCATGTTCAACGAATTCGAAATGGGGAGTGCTGTCCCGCAACCGCGCAGTTGCCGCGCCGGGGTGCCGCTGACCCGATTACGTCGGACGAGGAACTGCCGCATGGATCCACGGCAACCTCGAGATCCGACGCGATTGCCACTCCCGCTTCCAAAGTATTCGGCTGGCTCTCGTACGGGGGCGGCTCCGTATCGATCACGGCGGCCCGGCAGCACGTGCCTCGGATATTTGTCTGGAGCGATCCGGCCATGCAGCGGACCCTGACTTTGCGCATGCGCGATCGGCTACGAATCGCCGTTGCCACATAAATACACGAAACCGTTCCGATGTGACTGGGGATGACTATCGACCCATCAGCGATTCAACACACCATTCAGATACTCATAATGGGAATCGATACATCGATCGGGCGAGACGAATCACTGAATGAGCAATTCGTGAATTAATAGATCAAGGAGACAAAAAATGACAAACGAGACGAAAGTCGGTAAGCCTGCTCCGCAACTCTGGACGCGTGAAGGGTTTGCTGGCCCGCTGTCGGTCGTAGCGCGTCCGGCATACGGACCTGACTATATTTCGGTTGAAGGGGTACACGCACCACGCCGCTCGGTACTGGATCGCATGGCGCCGCGCGACCGAGATGATGTCGATGCGCTACCTTCTGTCGTCGCGACGTCGAAGCTCGGTGTGCGCATCTTGGTCTCTGGGCGTCGCGAAGCGATGCCGTTCGTGGTTCGCAATGCCGAGGCCGACGAAATCCACTTCATTCAGACGGGAACGGTCAGGTTCGACACAGACGTTGGCACCCTGACGGCGGAAGAGGGCGATTTTGTCTGCATCCCGCGCGCCGTTGCCTATCGATTCACCCCGGTCGGTGCCGCGATGCGCAGCTTGATCATCGAAAGCCCTTCGGCGTTGAATCTCACACCACCCGCGCCGTTTGGCATGGTCAACTTCGCTCGCGACGTGAAGCATGCCGAGATCAGCGCCGATATTCCGCTGGGTGGGGCGACGCGTTTGGTTTTGAAGACCGCGGATGGTGAGCAGACGGTGTATACGCTGCCCCATGATCCGCTTGCGGTTAGTGGCCGGATGTCGGCAAACGTCCCCGTCTGGAAGCTGAATCTGGCGAAAATCCAGGTTCTCACCTATTTGCCGGATGGCGGGCCGCCTAGTGCATTCCTTTCGTCTAAAAACGGTGAGCTGTTGATGTTCACTCTCAGTGCACGGGTCACGAATCGGCCACCTGTTCATATCAACGCCGACTTCGACGAAATGGTTTGCTACGTGCGCGGACCCGGTGCCTGGGGAGGTTGCGCCGAACCCGGAACGCTCACGTGGGTGCCGAAGGGCGTCGTCCATCATGGGCCGTCCGAGAATGTTCCGGAAGGCTACCTCGCCTGGCTGCTGGAAACTCGCGCAACGTTGCGATGGACGCCGGAAGCGATCGCGGCTTCGGAACTGATGGAAACGGGTGAATACGGTCCGCATCCGAGCGTACACAAATAAGTAGTGGTGCGACGCAAGCCGTCGCCGCCGGACAGTATCCGATTGGATTGGATCCGCCGTAGATCGGCTTAACGATGAAGGCTAGAGGCAACTTCGCATTCCTCAATGCTGGATTGAAACTTGAGAAGGAGAATCACCATGATCGAGAAACTTCCGCTGTGGGAAGCCGCCAAGCGCGAAATGGAAAACTATCACTTTGTGGCCGAAGCGGAAACGCAGCCCAAGTGGGACGTGTCGCCGAAGATCGCGATCAATGTCGCCGTCGCTGGGCGATTCGACGACGGTAAGCCTACGTCGATCCAGAACTACGTCGACGAAGCATCGCGAGTGATCGAAGCTGGCGCGTGCGGTATCCACATCGATTTCACGTGGGTGACCGATGATAAGGGGCGGCGTCTCGATCGCGATCTTCCGCCGGTCGAAGCTTACTCGGCGGTTCTGGAACCGCTGCGCGCACGCTTCGGGAATGCGTTCGTTTCGAATCTCAACGTGCTGAACGGTACGAGTTTCGACGTCTGCGTAAGCCCGGCTCGGGAAGGCCTTGCAGAAGTAGCGCCGTGTGCACCCGGTCATCCGGAAGCGTTTGCCGTGCCGGCAGTGCAGGCGCTCGAAGATGCTGGCGTGAAGCCGGAGCTCGCGGTACACAGCTCGGGTGAAATCGAACTCGCAAAGCGTCGATTCATCGATACCGGCATCCTGACCAAGCCGTACAACTGGCTGATTCTTTATGGCCTGCCGTTCAATGTCGGTCGCACGCTGGTATCGGGCACCTGGGTCAGCAACGCGCAAGACATGACGCGCCACATGTTCCTGATGGTTGATCAGATCCGTCAGATCGATCCGACCTCCGTCATCACCGTATGCGCGGCCGGGCGAGCCAGTCTGTACATGACGACGCTGGCAACGATGCTGGGCTTGCACATCCGGGTCGGCACGGAAGACACGCCGTGGAAGTACCCGAACAGCGATGAACGCCTGAAGGACAACCTGGAAATGTTCCAGATGGCGAAAGATATCGCGGGCATGCTCGGACGCACGCCGGCGACCGCGAACGAGTATCGGGAGCTGATCGGCAAGCCGGCGAAGGCCTAACTTCACGGACGTCGCGGGATGACATCGTGTGGTCGGCCCGCGGCATCGATACAACAGTATTTCATTAATCCCAGGAGACATTCATGGTTACCGATACGGCAACGACGGCATTCGAGTTCGCAACATCCCTGTATGAGGTGTGCGATTCGATGGACGAGCAACGGTTCGCGAGCTTTCTGACTGAAGACTGCCGGTTCGTTTACGCCAACAGTGAGCCGGTTGTCGGGCGTAATGAGGCTGCGGCTTACGTGGCAGGCTTCATGGCGCTCATCGCGGGTATCAAGCACAACCTCGTCGAAGTGTGGCAGTGCGACGACGTGATCGTCTCGCGAATGAACGTGACCTACACACGCAAGGACCAGACGAAGCTGACCGTTCCTGCTATGACGGTCTGGCGTATGCGCGGTCAACTCGTTGCCGAGTATCTCATCTACGTTGACGTCTCGCCGCTGTTCGCGAGCTGATACACGGGAGGTTCGAAATGCGACGGGATCTGGAAGGAAAGTCGATCATCGTTACTGGCGGCGGAACCGGAATAGGACGCGCTGCGGCGATCAAGTGTGCGTCCGAGGGGGCGTCGGTTGCGGTGGCCGATATTAGTATCGTGGCAGGGCGAGACACGGTCTCGGCGATTACCGAGCGTGGCGGTAATGCGGTATTTATTCAGACGGATGTCGCTGACGAGAGCCAAGTCGAAATGATGGTGCTGTCGGCGATCGAGGCGTTTGGGCGGCTCGACGGTGCTTTCAACAACGCCGGCCTCTCCCAGACAAACCTTCTTCTGCACGAACTGACGGAGGGCCAGTGGCGCCGCATTCAGGGCGTCAACTACGACGGCGTGTTCTTCTGCATGAAGCATGAAATTCGCGCCATGCTGCAGTCCGGAGGAGGGGCGATCGTGAACGTTTCCTCTTCGTTGGGGCGCGTTGCCGTGCCGCGAGCGGCCGAATATTGCGGCTCGAAAGGAGGGGTACTCGCGATGACGAAGGGCGCTGCTGTGGACTACGGAACGCACGGGATACGCGTGAATGCAGTCCTTCCAGGCGTTACTCGGACACCGATGGTCGAATCGCTCGCCACGCACCCGGCGTTCGCCGATTTGCTGCCGCGGCTGGAAGCACGCCATGCAATGAAACGTCTCGGCTCCCCGGAAGAAGTTGCGGAGGCCGCAGTGTGGCTGCTTTCGGATCGAGCGTCGTTCGTTACTGGGGCTGAATTGGCCGTGGACGGTGGCTTCCTCGCTATGTAACGCATGCTGATGCGCTGCCAACACACCAGCAACACTGCAGGAGTGAATGATGAGTCAGGGAGTAGGTAAGGGCCGGTTGGCAGGGAAGGTGTGTGTCATCACTGGTACGGGCGGCAGTAATGGATTATCAACACGGCGTCGTGCGCTGCATACCAAACCTATCCGACACTCCCGGCACTGGCTCACACGGCAGCAAAGGGCGCCGTTGTCTCGCTGACACGTCAGCTCGCGCTGGAGGGGCGTTTGAACGGTATCCGTGCAAACTCGATCTCGCCGGGTCTGATCGAAACCAACTAGACGCGGATGCTCCTGTCGGAGCCGGATCTGTCCAAGCCAATGCTCGAGAAGATCATGCTGGGACGATTGGGGCAGCCGGAAGACGTTGCGGCTGCGGCTTTGTTTCTCGCGTCGGATGAAAGCTCTTTCATTACTGGAACTGACATCCGGGTAGACGGCGGCATGACGGCGTGGTGATCAATAACCTTTAACCCGCGTCGCCGCAGGATGGCAGAAGGACCATAGTTGATCGTCGCGTCAGCTTAATAGCAAGGAGGAGGGAGCCGATAAAATAATAAGGATTACATAGTTATAGGCATGGTCGGATTGATCCGAATTAGACAAAGTAAAACAACAAAGTAGTCCAGAAGCGCGGTATTTCGCGAAGTGGATCAAGCCGCGAATAAGGTAATGGAGACATGATGGAACAGCGTAGAGTCATTTCGCTAGCCTTGGTGATTTCAGCCGGCATGGCGAACGTGTGTGTCGCAAGCACCGGCATCTATTCGACCGGATACGGCACGCGTGAGCAAGGGATGGGAGGGGTGGGCATCGCAACCGGAGAGTCGGCGCTGGCGCCGGCAGAGAACCCGGCTGGTATTGCGTTTACCAGTGATCGGCTGGAAATCGGTGGTGGTCTGTTCGTCATCCACGGAGGCGCACAAGACAATGGCACGACGTACAAGGCGCGGACCGGCATCACGCCGATGCCCGAGTTCGGTTATGTGAAGTCATTGTCTCCGTCGCTTGTATTCGGGGTGGCGTCCTGGGCATCGGGCGCGGCGATGAGTTATCGAGCACCGTACCGCGGCATTCCGGGAAATTCGAACACGTTTGCACAGGGCATCTTCATGCACGTGGCACCGACCGTTGCGTATCGCTTCGGTGCGCAAAGGAACCATGCAATTGCGCTGTCCGTGGTCGGGGCACTGTCGACCATCGACGTCGAGGGGATCGAGGCTCAAACCGGACAGTCGAACCAGGGTCGTAACTGGACGCCTGGATACGGCTTCAAGATCGGCTGGATGAGCCAGATCACATCTCAGCTGTCGATGGGGGCGTTCTACGCGTCAAAGATCCGGTACACACCCTGGCACAAATACGAACACATCTTCGCCGACGGAGGACGGTTCGAAGAACCGGAACAGTACGGTATCGGCATCGTCTTTCGTCCGACGCCGAAGTGGCTGCTCGGATTCGACTGGATCCGTTTCAACTATGGCGGCACGCACGTGCTCGGCAATCCAGTCACTTTCTCTGCTCCGCTCGGTGCTGCGAACGGCGCGGGATTCGGCCTGACCAATATCAACGCTTACCGCTTTGGCGTGCAGTACGACGTGACCGACAAGTTGACGCTGCGGGGAGGCTTCGAGATCACGAACCAGCCCGTGACACCGGCCAATACGGCGTTCACGTTCCTTGTTCCCGTGACACTCAAGCGTACCTACACGGTTGGTGCGAGTTACCGCGTGAGCAAACAGTCGGAACTGTCGTTTGCGTACGCAATTTCGCCGCGTGTACAAGTGAACGGGACCGGTCTCAGTGCCAGAATCAACTCATTTGGTCAGAACAACTTCGTCGCGTTCACTTATACAAGGAAATTCTGACGGCAGACAAAGCCGAAACGACAGATGCACGGACGACATATCGTAAGCGAGGTCGTGCCTTGTCTTTTGAGGTGACAACGTAACTCTGTCGAATCTGCGGTTGTGAATCAATCAAAAGAATTGACAGCGGGCACGGGCGGCGTCGCTGCGGCGTCCGATGTCGACGCGAACAGGAGCGGAGATGAAGAATGGTCGTAAATGGAATCTTGCAATGTGCCTTGCGGGAACTATCGGCGCTGCGCATGCGCAGAGCTCAGTGACCTTGTACGGCGTCTTTGACCAAGGCGTGCTGGCCGCGACGAACGTCCATGGAGGGCATCTCTACCAGTCATCGAGCGGATGGTTATCCGGGTCGAGATGGGGCATGCGTGGAGCAGAAGATCTCGGCGGGGGCACCCAGGCCATCTTTGTTCTCGAGAACGGCTTCGACGGATCCAGTGGCGCAGCATTGCAGGGAGGGCGCGAGTTTGGCCGAATGGCCTATGTCGGCTTGGCAAATCCGTATGGAAAGCTAACCTTCGGACGGCAGTACGACATGGTCGTGGATCACCTCGCCTATTTGGGCATGATTTCTGAAATCTGGGGTGGTGCGTTTGCATGTCATCCCGGCGACATCGATAATTTATGTAACAGCCGCCGAATGGACAACTCGATCAAGTACTCGAGCCCTACGTTCAACGGTTTGTCTTTCGGCGCTGCCTATAGTTTCGGAGGCACTCCCGGGGCTTTCTCGCGCGGCAGCATTTGGACCGCCGGCGCGGACTACACGAAAGGGCCACTGAGTATCGGAGTGGGCTATTTCAACGTGAATAGTCCGAATACAGTCTTCTACGGTGGCTCTGCGATTTCGGGGGCAACCACGAGCTTCACGAACGGATTGAGCGCCTCCCCGGCGATCAGCGGATTCGCGACAGCGAACAGGCAAGAGACATTTGCCGCGGGCGCGAACTATACGATCGGCTCGAGTACGATCGGAGCTTCGTATTCGTACACGCGCTTCGATGATCTCGGGGCCTTCCATGTTGCTGGTAGTCCGACTCAGGGTGGTAACGCGAGATTGCAAAATGCGGAGATACGGTATGCGATCAACGTCACTCCCTTCCTGTTGGCCGGAATCGCTTTCCATTACACCACTGTGGGGTCGGTCGGCGGGATCAGTGGTGCGCGATACCGGCAACTGAATCTGGGGATCAACTATTCGCTCTCGAAGCGGACTTCGCTATACGCGGTCTTTGCTACGCAATCCGCAAACGGAATGGACTCAACGGGTAAACCTGCAGTGGCTGCGCTGGCATTTGTGTCGGCATCGTCGTCAAACCGCCAGACTGCTGCGCAAATCGGGATTCGACATCGCTTCTGACGCGCTCGATCACGTACGGCTTATACGAAGCAAATGACCTGCGGTCACCATGACATGGGCGGCCGTGTGGAGCAGACTCAGTAGTGAAGGAATGGAGAAGACATGAACCGCGAAACAATCGATGTTCGGGAGTTCCTGGACGCCCAGAAAGGCTGCCGCTTGCAATGGGCGGTGGTGGCGCTCATCTTTGTGTTCTGCCTGGTGGACGGTTTCGATGCGACCGTGATCGGGTTTCTGGCTCCGGCGATCAAGTCGGAGTGGGGATTATCGGCAGCCGATCTCGCACCGATATTCGGATTTGGCATGGCGGGCCTGCTGGTGGGCGGATTGATCTGCGGACCATTGGCGGATCGATATGGACGCAAGCCGGTAATCGTTGCCGCCGTCGCATTTTTCGGTGTGACGACGCTCGGCGCGGCATTCGTCGATAACGTCAGGACGATGATCGCCCTTCGCTTTTTGACAGGAGTCGGTTTGGGCGGCGCGATGCCGATCGCCCTGACGCACTTGGCCGAATTTGCGCCGACCAACATGCGCGCACGGATGACGGCTTGGGCGGGCATCGGCTTCACGCTTGGCGGGGCGGCCTCCGGACAAGCTGTTGCCCATCTGGTTTCGCACTTTGGCTGGCGCGGCGTCATGATTCTCGGCGCGGCGTTGCCTATACTGCTGTGCGTACTGCTGATTGCGTTTCTGCCGGAATCGCTGCGCTACCTGGTCGTCAAGGATGTCGACGAATCGCGGATTCGCGCAGTCGTCGAGCGAATCGTTCCGGGCTTCGCGGGGAGGTTGATTCACCGTGACGTCGATACCGCCGCTTCCAAGCGCATGTCGGTCGCATCGCTTTTCCGGAAAGATCTGATCGCGACGACGGTGCTGATTTGGGTTACGTATTGCTGCAGCCTGTTCCTGTTCTATCTGATGAGCAGCTGGTTGCCGCTTATTCTCAGCAGTGCGGGGATGGCTACCCAGCGCGCGGCCACGGTATCGTCGATTTTCCTGCTGGCAGGTGCGGCCGGCATGCTGATGCTCGGCTTCGCGATGGACAAGATTCGCGGAGAGACGGTACTGGGCACTGCCTATGCAGCAGGTGCGGTCTTCGTCTGGCTCGTCGGGATGTCGAATGACGCAACTACACTGACTGCACTCATCGTCTGCTTCGGGTTATCGGTGGGTGGCGCGCAAAGCATCATTCCGTCATTGGTGGCGTCGTGTTACCCGACGCCGGCGAGAGCGACCGGAGTCAGTTGGGCGTCGGCGATCGGTCGGGTGGGCGCTTTCATCGGATCCATCGTGGGTGGCATCATGCTTAGCTTGCACCTGTCCACCGCGCAAATCTTCTCGCTGATGGCGATTCCGGCGCTGATCGCTTCCATTGCGTTGCTGGCGTTGAACCGTACCAGGCACCCAGCGACTGAGACCGTAATGAGCAAGTGATTGACGACGTTGCGTGACTGAGTACAGGAGAAACGAAGTGATACTGCAGCAGCGCTCACGGCGACTTCGACGTTCCAGGGGCGGCCGCGAACACCAAAGCGGCGGTCGTTAGAATCGTTCCACCGACAGTGGCGAACATTACATCGTATCCACCCGACCACTGTTGGATCATGCCCGCGACAGACGGTCCCAGCATTGCACCGAGTCTCGATACGCCAAGAAAGACACCGACCGCGGTGCCGCGCATCTCAGTCGGATAGGAAGTAGCGACGATATTGTTGAGCATGATCTGCGAGCCGACAACAAACATCCCCGCCGAAGCGACTGCGGCGGTAAGCCATAGATGACTTTTGACATTGGCTAACGCGACAATCGCAAGAGCGCCGAGTACGTAGCTGACCGTGATGACACTGCGACGATCGCGAAGTGTGTCGGCAATGACTGCGGTAGTCAGGCCTCCCACCGCGGCTGCTGCTGCAAGCAGCGAGCCGTATGCAAAACTCGTCGATAGGTCTTCGCCACGCTGCAACATGATCGTTGGTAGCCACGCGGACAACCCGTACGCGGAGAACAAGCTGAAGGCACCGGCGAACCAGAAACAGATGGACTGCGGAAGATATTCGCGTGAGAGCAACGTCAACGATGAAACCGGCCGACGTGGCAAAGCGGCGGCCAGCACCGGTTGTAACGATGCATAGCGAGAGGCGTGCTCCGGTTGGATCTTCGACATCAATGCTTTCAATTCGTCCCATCGGGAACGACTGGCAAGGAAGTGCGGAGATTCGGGCAGCAGATGAAAAATCACGGAGATCGGCAGCATCAGCGCACCGACGTAATACAGACATTGCCACCCGTAATGCGGGATCAGCCACGCAGCGATGAATCCGGCCGACGATGCACCGGCCAGCCAGCCGAGAGAGAAGAACCATGTTGTAAACAAATTGGAGACTCGCATCGGCGCCACCTCGTTCACGTAAGTGACGGCGACGGGCATCAAAAGGCCGAGTGCGATTCCCATGATGATCCGCAACGGAATGTAAGAAGCCAGATCGTGCGCGGTGAATGCGATCGCGAGGCTCATTGCTCCCGATGCCCAGCAACCAATGAGCAATACCGTTCGCCGACCAAAGCGATCGGAGAGAAAGCCGGAAGCGGTTGAGCCGATGGCAAAGCCGGCCAGACCGCTCGACAGCAGAAATCCCATATCGGTACGAGTGAGCTGCCAGGAGACAGCGACATCGTGAACGATATAGGCGGCGTTATAGAGGTCGTAGCCGTCGAATAGAAGAATCAGGGAGATCAGTAGCCCGAGCTGGATGTGGAAGCGACCGAGTGGCGCCGTACCTAGTTCGGCCAACAGATCAAGACCGCCTGACGAACTTGCTTCAGGCACCGTTGGAGTGGGGTTGTCAGCGCCCCAGGTGCAATCGTTTGCGTTGTCGGTTCCAGTGTGAGTGTTCACGCGATGTCTCCTTCCTCTGATTTCTCTTCTTGTCTTGGATGGTTGGATGACCGCGACATATCAGGCTGCGGTGTCGCGGTCATCGCCGGTGTGCTACGCGAGACGCGGCGCCTTTCGAACCGGGGTTGGCAGCGGTACACCGAGACCCGTACGTGTCGCGAGTTCGAGAATCTGCGTACCGAGCGCGAGATCGGATATCCCCATGCCCATTGCCTTGAACACGGTGATATCGTCACTGTCGCCGCGTCCGCGTTTGTTTGCGACCACGTCGCTCAGCGAAGTGACATCCGCCCAGCGACCGGTATCGCCGTATGCGCGAACGAATTCGGTCGAGAGCTTTTGCGCGCCAGCCAGATCGTCGACGACCGCGCGCGTGCACCGTGAGAACACGTCGCCTGCAAGCTCGATCCGCTCTTCGGTGATCGCGCCGACTGCATTCACGTGAGCCCCGCGCGCAATTTGCGACGCCGACAGGAACGGCTGCTTCGCTCGTGTGACCGTCGTGATGATCGGCGCGTCGTGCACGGCTTCGTCGACCGATTCTGCTTCAACGATTTCGATGTCGAACGATTCGCGTGCACGGGCGACGAAGGCACGGCGCTTCTCCGGGGTTGGGCTGAACACTCGCACGAGGCGCAGCGGACGAACTGCCGCCACGGCCGCGAGTTGCGCCAGTGCCTGCTTGCCGGTTCCGATCAATGCCAGGACGTCCGCGTCGGGTCGCGACAGCCAGCGCGTCGCGACGCCCGAAATACCGCCGGTGCGCATCTGCCCGAGCGCAAATGCTTCGATGATCGCTTTCAACTGACCGGTTGCAGCATCGAACAAGGCCAGGAGCGGGCAGGCTCCGCCGGTCGTATGTGCCCACGTCTTCGTTCCCACGATACCGTTGCCGGGAAACGCCGCGCCGATCGCATGCAGATTGTTTTCACCCCACGCGACATGCGTTTTGACCATGTTTTTAGCACCACCACTTGCCTGCATCGCAAGGCCGCGTTCGAGTGCTCCGATCGCATCCGGGAGGCTCATCAGCTCGACAACGTCCTGCTCGGGAATCCAGATTGGCGAAGTCATCGCGTACTTACTCCTCGAAGATTGAAGGAACGGGCGGTGCCAGTTGCAGCGTGTTCACCACGAGCGCATGGGTAACGTAGCGCCCGATCAACATTGCGAATGCCATCGCCTCCGACGGCGAAACGAGGCTCGCAAAGGCTTCGAATTCCTCATGAACACCGATACCACTCGCGTTGAGTGCAGCGATCGCATAGATCTGTGCTGCTTGCTCGGCATCCGACAACAGAGTCGCCGACTTGGGATCGAGTCGTTCGATTTCCGCGATCCATTCGCGAGTGAAGCCGAGCTTTACGCTCAGCCGTTCATGCTGGTGACGTTCGTAGCGGTTCTCCATGAAGCTCGCGACTGTCAATGCGCCCAGTTCCGTCAATCGATCCGGAAGCGCCTCCTTCAGAGCGTCTGTGAAATGCATGAATTGAAGAATCACTTCTGGCGCGTTGCCGGCGCACTTGAACAATTCGCCCAGGTAGCCGAGCCGTTTCACGCGAGGTTCAAGATAGGCGGCCAGATCGGGACGCAAGGACTCCATCTCGAGCCGTGGGATGTGGTTACTCATCGTTGTCTCCTTATGACAGACGATCGTCAGAACGCACCGGCGAGCACGCCGGCCTTGATCTCGAGGTAGTCGTCGATTCCGTACACGGAACCTTCACGTCCGACGCCGGACGCCTTGACTCCACCGAACGGTACGACTTCGGAGGAAATCGCACCGGTGTTGATGCCGACCATGCCGGTTTCCAATGCTTCGAATACGCGGATGATCCGGTCGATACGCGATGCAAAGAAGTAGCTCGCGAGCCCGTACTCGGTATCGTTGGCGAGCGCGATGCCTTCCTCCTCGGTGGCGAATCGGACGATTGGGGCAAGAGGGCCGAATGCTTCTTCGCGAAACATCCGCATCTCGGGAGTGACATTGCGAACGACGGTCGGCTCGAAGAAGTTGCCGCCAAGGGAGTGCGGTTTCCCGCCGACGGTAACGGTCGCCCCCTTTGTGTTTGCGTCGTCAATCAATGCACGGAGATGCACGATCGCTTCGGAGTTGATCAGCGGGCCTTGATCGACTCGATCTGCGGTTCCCGGGCCGACGCGCAATTGCAGGACCGCACGCTCGAATTCCTCGCAGAACACGTCGTACACACCGTCTTGAACCAGAATGCGATTGGTACACACGCATGTCTGGCCGGCGTTGCGAAACTTTGAGAAGATCGCGGCGGCAACGGCCTTCGGGATATCGGCATCGTCGAATACGAGAAAGGGCGCGTTGCCGCCCAGCTCCATTGACACCTTCTTGACCGTCTGCGCAGATTTGGACATCAGTTCCCGGCCGACCTCGGTTGAGCCGGTGAACGTCAACTTGCGCACGACGGGATTGCGGCAAAGTTCGTCGCCGATGCGGCGCGCATTGCCGGTGACGACGCTGATTACGCCGGCGGGAATGCCTGCTTCCTCGGCGAGGACGGCGAGTGCAAGCGCGGTGAACGGCGTGGCGCTTGCAGGCTTCAGTACGACCGTGCAGCCGGCTGCGAGCGCGGGGCCGACCTTGCGCGTGATCATCGCCGCCGGGAAATTCCACGGCGTGATCGCGGCACAGACGCCGACCGGCTGCTTGACGACGAGAATGCGATTGCCGTCCGCGGGGGCCGGAATGACGTCACCGTTGATGCGCTTTGCCTCCTCGGCGAACCACTCGATGAATGATGCGGCATAGCGGATCTCTCCGCGTGCTTCCGCTAGCGTCTTGCCTTGCTCCGACGTCAGGATCAGCGCGATGTCGTCGAGGTGCGTGATGATCTTGTCGTGCCATGCGCGCAGTAGTAGCGACCGGTGTTTCGCCGTTGTCCGCCGCCATGATTCCAGCGCGGTCGCGGCCTGATCGATGCCCTTGCGCACCATCTCGACGTCAAGGTCGGGAACGCATCCGATGACGTTCCCCGACGCCGGGTTGCGCACATCGATCGCTGCAGCGTCATCTGCTTCGACCCAGGTGCCGCCGACATAGGCGGCTTGCCTCAGCAGATCGGGACGCCGGAGGGCGGGAGCCGCCAGCTTGTGTGTTGGCATGTTCGTGACTCCGCGGCTTCAGATCAGACCCGCACGTTCAAGTACGTGGTCGAGGCGCTTTTCGAGATCGGGTGTCGCCGGCACCATTGGCAGCCGATGTTCGTTGGTCGGCAGCAAGCCGAGGCGCTTCATCATGTACTTGATTGGAATCGGGTTGGTGTCGAAGAACACGGACAGATTCAGCTCGAACAGGTCAAAGTGGAGCTTCCGGCCCGCCGCGAGATCGCCTCGGTCGACTGCCTCGCAAAGATCGGCGACTTTGCGCGGTGCGAGGTTGCCGACTGCATTCATCAACCCGCATGCACCGACCGCGAGCATCGGGAAGCTCAGTTCCTCGAGACCGACGAACACACGCCAGTCGGGGCCGAACGCGTCGAGCATATGAGTGACGAAACCCATGTCGTTGACGGCATGCTTCATGCCGACGAGATTCGGCACGCGGTCCCGGATTGCCTTGACGGTCGCCAGATCCATGTTCACCGCCGCGCGGCCGGGGATGTGATAAATCATCAGAGGCTGTTGGGTGCGCTCGCCGATCCGAGCGTAGTACTCGACCAACCCTCGTTGCGGCGGCTTGATGTAGTAAGGCGTGACGACAAGCAGCCCGTCGGCCCCGGCTTGGTCCGCATGCGAAGTCAGCTCGAGCGTTTCCGCGAGCGATTGGGAACCGGTTGCCGCGATCACCGGCACGCGGCCGGCGGCGGCTTCGATCGCCACGTCCACAAGGCGATTGCGCTCGGCGGTCGTCAGCGTGCTGGGTTCCGCCGTTGTGCCATTGACGAGCACACCGTGACCGCCGTTGGCGATCTGCCAGTCCACGAGCCGAGCGTAGGTATCGTAGTCGACCTCGCCGTTTCGGAAAGGCGTGACGATCGGGGTCATCGAGCCGCGCAGTGAAGAAAGCTTGTTCATCGATTGAATCCTCAGGCTGCTTGTTGGCGGTTGGTCTGGAAGCCGGTCTGGGTCCCGAGGAGAGCCGGCGCTTCCTTCAGGCTCTCTTGCCAGAGGAGCGATTCCATGTAGATGTTGAGCGGCTGATCCTGGATCGTCAGTTCGTACACAGGTTCGTCATGCGACGCGTGGTTGTGCACTGCCCAGCCGGGCGCCGACAGCATCAGATCGCCGGCTTTCCAGTCGTAGCGATTGCCCGCGACCATGCTGTGGCCGGAGCCAGAGAAGTAGTAGTTGATGGCGGCCGACACATGACGGTGCGGACGGTCGACGATCTTCGGCGGACGGATCGTCATCGTTGCGAAGAAGTTCGGCGTGATGCCGTTCGTGCGACCGGTCGTCGGGTTGTACATCATGTACAGCCGGCGCCCGATGTAGTCGCTGCCAAGCGCGGCGAGCTTGTCGAGTTCCGCCTTCACGTTTTCCCACGGGAAATGGAGCGGCTTGGATTCGACGACCTTGGGATTGATCAGCGTCTCGTACGGCATCAGCAATCCGCCATCAGTCCCGATCGGGAACGTGCCGAACGGGTTCTTTCGCTTCGGATCGTCGTCGGCATGGGTAATGGCAGGGCCCGGCTCGACATCCAGCGAGACGTCGAAGTCCGGTACATAGATCTCCATGTGCTGGAGTAGCGGAATGTTGGAGTAGACGAGCCGGACCTGGACGTCGTCCGTGTCATTGATGTGCTGATACGCGACGTAAGACGGATGGTTCCAGACGTCGTACTGACGAAACGCGATCGTGCGGCCGGCGACGACCGTACGGCCCCCGCCACGAATACAGAAGTTGACCTCGGTAGCGTTGTGACGCATGGGTCGCGTCGATTCGCCCGGCAACAGCACCTGCAGCATGACCTGAATGCCAGGCGCGAGACCCGGCGCATCTTTCCGCGCGGCGGGATGCACGATCAACGACTGGCGCCGCCCGTCTGCCGGTACGGGCAGGACCGAGAGGCGAGCCACTTCAGCTTCGATTTCCTCACGGGTGATGACGACAGGGTCCCAGTAATGATTGTCTCGGGGACGCTCTCCGGTCTGGTCGATAAACGATGCCTCGCGCCGTTCGAACGCGTGTTTCAACTCATGCATGACTGCCTCCGTGTTCATTGATGGAATTCGTGACACGGGCGCTTTGCGGCGCACCGTCCACATGCGAAAACGATAGACTTGCGCGATCTTTCAATCAAGATTGATAATTAAAATCAATATAAATACGTGAATGTCGCGGGCGTGTTGAGCCGAAGCGGGCGAGCGGCGAGATGTACAATTGATTGATTCAATTCGTCGAAGGAATATGTCGACCTATGCGTAAGGATTTGTTGACTCGGAGCGAGGTGCTCGAAATCCTCAACATCAAGGCGAGCACGCTGTACGCGTATGTGAGTCGAGGCCTGATCAAGACGGCACCGCATCCTGACGGTCGCAAGAGCTTGTATTCCCGGACCGACGTCGAACGGGTACGCAGCCGCAAACGCGGACGTCCTCCGCAGGTGGCTGCGGCTGAGTCGACGATGCACTGGGGGGCACCGGTGGTTGCGTCCGCAATTACGCAGATATCCGAGAGTGGGCCGCTGTACAGAACTCGTTCCGCGGTCGAAATGGCGCGTGCGGGTGTATCGTTCGAATCGGTCGTCCAATTGCTGATGACGGGGATGTGGCAGGACAACTTCGCGGCATGGCCTGCGATCGACACGCCGGACGACGTGAAGCAGCTGATGGACCACTATCAGACGTCGCAGATAGCTGACGACATCGGCAATCTGCTGGGCATGGTGACCCTGGCATTGGGTATGCGGGGCAGGGGGACGACGGAAATTGCGGATGGTGCATCGGTCCCTGCCGCGAGAATGCTGATGCAGACGATGGCAGGCTGCCTAGGATTCCTCCAGACACCGCGTCGTTTCGCAACGCGCGAGCCGTTTGAGTCGCTTGCGTCATTCATTCTTCGCATCAATCGCGTCGAGCCGGCCCCGGAGACGTTGCATGCGTTAAATGGCGCGATGATCGTATTGGCCGACAATGAACTGGCGCCTGCGACCTTTGCTGCTCGCATTGCGGCGTCGACGAATGCCGATCTGTTCAATTGTGTTGCTGCTGCCATCGGTTCGCATCTCGGCTTCTCGACGGGTACCGCCACGCACAAGGTCGAGTCTGCACTGCTGCAGTCGACGTCGGCAAAAGAACTGGTACAGCGCAAGAACCTCGTCAAGGAATATGGTGCGAGCCTCTTTGGGTTCAATCATCCGATGTATCCGGGGGGCGATCCGCGCGCCGACGTCATACTGGAGCTGGTCCGGTCGCTGCCGAAACTCGATGCCGGCACGCGTAACACACTTGCCTTTCTCGATGAGCTTCGCGTGCAACAGCAGGCACATCTGGGGGTAGCGATCGCGCTCGTCGTGCTGGCGCGTGCGTTGGGCATGCCTGACGGGGCGGCGACCGCGCTCTGGGTCTTGAGCCGGACGAGCGGTTGGGTGGCTCACGTACTGGAGCAGCGGACGATGGGCTTCCTGCTCAGGCCGCGCGCCAAATATGTCGGCAACACGATCATGCGCTGACCGATGCCTGTCAGGGCCGGTACGCACTGTTGCAAAAATCGTTATGGACCACTTGGTCCGAAATAGCTATGCTATTACCAAGTTGAGGACAACAAGATGGCAAGGCCGCGTGAATTTGATGAAAGGGATGCGTTGTTGCAGGCAATGCGGGTGTTCTGGAGCCAGGGTTATGAGGCGACATCGCTGGCCGACCTGCTAAAGGCTACCGGCCTGAGCAAAAGCAGTCTCTACGATACGTTTGGAAGCAAACGCGAGTTGTTCTTGGCTGCATTCGAGGTCTATCGGCTGGAAAGAATGCGAATGCTCGACGGTTACCTGACGAGCGAGTCGACCGCGTTCGCGTCGATTCAGGCGTTCTTCGAGATGGTGGTTGAGCATGCGCGCCGGGATGAGCGGCCATTCGGCTGCATGAGTTGTAACGAGGCCGTTGAATTCGGCCCGCATGACGAGGAGGTGCAACAGCTCGTCGAACGGGATTTCCGCGGCATCGAAGATGCGCTGGCAGGTGCCATCGAGCGCGGTAAGGTCGATGGGTCGATTCCCCGTACGAAGGATGCGCGGAAGCTCGCGCGCTTTCTCACGGTAACGCACCAGGGTCTGCAGATCATGGCCCGCTCCAAAGCCGACGTCGGTCGACTCGACGACGCGCTGGCCGTCATGCTCGAGGCGCTGCAGTAATAGATTCCCACCTTCGGGTGGGCTTTATTTGATTTGTTTTGGACCGATTGGTCCGTTATTGAGAAGGAAGGTCACAAATGGCTACGAATTCGCTCGATCAACTGCTTTCCCCGGTACAACTGGGTGCGTATACGCTGCGTAATCGGATGGCGATGGCGCCGCTGACGCGTAGTCGTGCGGGTGCTGGCGATGTAGCGACACCGTTGGTCGCGGAATACTACCGACAACGCGCCAGCGCCGGTTTGATTATTACCGAGGCATCGCAAATCTCGGCGCAGGGTAAGGGATATCCGCGGACGCCGGGGATTCATTCGTCCGAGCAAATCGCCGGCTGGCGGCAAGTGACTGATGCAGTGCATGCCGAAGGCGGCCGCATCTTCCTGCAGCTCTGGCACGTCGGTCGACTTTCCCATCCGTCCGTGCAGCCGAACGAAGCGCTGCCGGTCGCGCCTTCCGCGATCAAGGCTGATGGCGAGATCTTCACGTCGACGGGGCCCAAGGCCCTCGTGACGCCGCGCGCGCTCGAACTCGACGAAATTCCTGGTGTCGTGGCCGACTTCCGGAAAGCAGCGGAAAACGCGAAGCTCGCCGGCTTCGACGGGGTCGAGATTCATGCGGCGAACGGTTACCTGATCGACCAGTTCCTGCGCGACGGCGCCAATGTGCGGACGGATGCCTACGGTGGCTCGGTCGAGAATCGCGCGCGCTTCCTGAAGGACGTAGTGGAAGCTGTTGTGCCGGTGTTCGGTGCAGATCGAGTTGGCGTGCGCCTGTCGCCGATCTTCAACGTTTTCTCGATGAGCGACAGCGATCCGACGGCGACGTTCGGGTACGCAGCCGAAATGTTGAGTCAGTATGGGCTTGCCTATCTGCACGTGCTCCAGCTTGGCGAAGGCGAGTTCGATTTCCGCGAACTGAAGTCGCGCTTTGGCGGCACCTATATCGCGAACGGCGGGTATGACGCGGCGCGCGCTGAGGCGGCAATCCAGAGCGGCGCGGCCGATATCGTGTCGTTCGGAACGTTGTTCCTGGCGAACCCGGATCTCGTGCGCCGCTTCGCGCTGGGCGCGCCGCTGAATGAAGCCGATCGCGACACGTTCTACCAGGGCGAGGAGCGTGGCTACACGGATTATTCGACGCTGAACGAAGCCGAGTTGGCATCGGCGAAGTAACAGCATGCGGATGGGCATCCGGTTGCGATGTCCATCCGCTGGCCCCGAGTGATTTGTGAAGGCAGGAAGGAGGAACGAAACAATGCGACAGAAAATTCTCGTGACGGGCGCGACGAGCACCATCTCGACCGCTGTCATTGAATTGCTGGCATCCGCGGATTGCGATATCCGTGCTCTAGTCAGAAACGCATCGAAGGCGGGAGCACTGCGAGCCCTCGGCGCAGAACTGGCGGTTGGTGATCTTGAAAAACCCCGGACACTGAATCAGGCATTCGCGGGCATCGATACGGTGTTCATGCTGACGCCGCCCGGTCCTCGAGCGCCTGAGCAAAGCTCGAACGCACTGTGGGCTGCCCGCCAAGCGGGTGTTCGGCGAATCGTTCGCCTGTCGGCGTTCGGCGCCGCTCACGACGCGCCCACGATCAATAGCCGTTTGCACGCGCTGTCGGACAGCGAACTCATTGCGTCGGGAATCACGTACACGCTTCTGAAGCCGCATTTTTTCATGCAGAACCTGCTGACCGCGGCAGCGAGTGTTGCACAAGACGGTGTGCTGCCACTGCCACTTGCAGACGGAAAAATGGCGCTCATCGATACACGGGATATTGCGCGCTTCGCTGCGCGTGTGTTGATGTCGGATGGACACGAAAACAAGGCTTATACGTTGACGGGGCCCGCATCGATTTCGATGAATGAGGTGGCCTCTGCAATTGGCGGGGCCATTCGGCATCCGGTCAAATACGTTTCGATTTCGCTTGAGGAGGCGCTCGATGGCATGGCGAGCTTGGGCCTCGACGAATTCACGTTGAATCTGTTGCATGATTATTTTGCCGCATACAGTCGCAACTGGGGCGACGTCGTCACCGACGACGTACCGCGCGTGCTCGGTGAACCGGCTAAGTCGATCGACGACTTCGCGCGAGACTATGCGGGATCATTCAGCAACTCGCGCACGGCCTGAATTAAACGAAAGGCGCGACGTCTCCAAACTGTGATCCGACCGGATCGTCCGGCGAGTTTGCGGTAGTGGTACCGACGTCGGTCATCTATAGGTGTTGCTGTCGCTCCCCAGGGACTGCCGGCAAACTGCACGCCGGGTTGTCAAACTTCGTGCGTGTGTTTGCCGGGGCGGCGGGGACGTCCATCGCAACGACGGCATGGAACGATCGGGTCGTTCTGCATCATGCTCGACTGGCCGAAGTTGCGAACCCCAACAACTCGGCCTTCGTTGATTCGATCGCCAACATGCAAGCATTGATGCATTCCGACTCACCCCAGGCATTGAGCCTGTTCGAAGCATCGTTGAACGCGCAGGCGACCATGCTTGGCCTAAATGACATCTTCTGGATATCGTCGGTGATCCTTATTGCCATCATTCCGTTGATCTGGATCACGCGACCCAACCGGAGCGCGGCGTCCGGGGCTGCAGCAGCGGGCGGGCACTGATAGATTGATGTGTGAGACATCCGCGCGGCACATTCGGGGGCGCTCCATCGCAGTCCGTAACAAATAGGCGGGACGGAGTCCTTTAGTCAGGCCGTGGGTATGCGGGGCTTATCGTTGCCGCAGAAGAGAGCGAGTCGGAGGGGACTCGCGCGCAAATCGAATCGCGGGCTTACGTGCCGTGATTGTCGATTTCTTACTTCGACCTCTCCCGAATCGATGCTATCGCTTCGCGTCCGGCTAGGTACGCCAAATACATTTCCAGGCAGCGCTGAAACAGTTCGTACCCCGCTTCTGTGACCGTGACGCAGCGTGTCGTTCGTTCGAGGAGTGCGGTTCCGGCACATTCTTCGAGCATCGACACGACACGGCTGAGCGTCGACTTGCTCGCCCCCGTCTCCTTGGCGGCATCTGTGAAGCTTTTATGTCTCACGATGCTGGCGAAGTACACGAAGTGGTTTGGCTCGATCCGAGTTTCGTTGCAAAGATCTGATTTCATCTCAGTAGAGTCGACATGTAGGCCACCTCTGCAAAGAGGCGTGGATTGACGCTTCGTGCAGCGACTGGAACATGGGTCCGATCGTGCAGATTTGCCTCCAGGGCATGCGTGTCTACCGTTCAGGACCGATCGGTCCAATATAATCGAAGGCGGACGCTGAGTGAAGCGTGTCGGCACGAAACACTGTTGCGAAACGTAAGCGATTGATTACTGCTGCGCCTCCTCTCGCGATGCGTCGATCTACCAACATTGCTCGCGGAAAGCCGCATCTGGATTGATTCGAACCGACACCGCGGCAGCGCTGACAGAGGTATTGAGCCAGCACGTCGCCGGCAGCGGCATCGCCTATTTCTGGGAGCAGCAGCTTCTCAACACGCCTGTTGCCGCCTGAGTCCGGCCTCCTTGGGGAATGAAACCGTACGCGCCCGACCACGGGTGAAGTAGGTCGGCCGTGGCACGACATTCCCTTCTCATCACGCTCACAGTCGGGCGGCCGCATGAGAGCTGCGCCTGCTTTCGACCAGCCCGACTGTATCCGCACCTCACGCCAGCAAGCACGCGATCAGATCATGCGTCGTGCGCACCTCGTACTTCCGCAGCAAGCTCGCGCGATGAATGTCGACCGTGCGCGGGCTGATGTTCAGCTCCTTGCCGATCTCCTTGCTCGTCAGGCCGTGAACCAGGAATGCCGCGACGTCGCGCTCGCGATCGGTCAGCGTGCTCGTGACGTCGGGATGCTTTGCGCTCTGCGACAGGTCGGTGAAGGTCCAGACGGCCAGCTCGAACGGCCGCTTCGGGTTGTATCCGAAGCCGCACACGGTGACCCAGAAATGGCTGCCGTCGACCCGGCGCATGATGCGATCGTCGCTGAACCCGGCATGTTTCGCGAGCAGCGGCGCGAGGCGCCGGCCGGTCGTCGCGAAGTCCTTCTGCTGCGGATACAGCTTCGCGAACGACTGGTCGATGATGTCGTCACGGGTCGCCCGGAACAACTGCAGCGCCTTCTCGTTGCAGTCGATCATGATGCGCTCCCTGGCCACGATCGCCGCGACGGGCAGATGTCGGAAGAGATCTTCGTAATCGAGACGGGGCGTCGTGTCGGTCATGTTCGGCATCGTGGCGATGGGCCCGAATCGCGTTCGGACCAAGGCTATCGGGCAGGTTCGCTCCCGCCGGATTGTAGCGCTTGCCGAATACTCACCCGACCCGAAAGAGCGCGCCCGTCGTCCAGACACCGGTATCCGGATCGACGTCGATGGGCAATTGCGGGTGCGTGGTGGGTGCGTTGGTATTGGGCGATTCAACCGTTCCAGACTTCGCCGAATACCCGCAGCCAGTTTTCGCCCATCACCTTTTTAATGCGCGATTCGCTCCAGCCGGCGCGCTGCATCGCGGCCGTGAGGTTCGGGAATTCGCCGATCGTGCGGATTCCTTGCGGATTGACGACGTTGCCGAAGTCCGTCAGACGACGATAGCGGCCCTTGTCGTGCGTGATCCAGTCGAAGAACTCGGTGCTGTAGCCCTGCGTGAAGTCCGTGCCGATACCGACCTTGTCCTCGCCGATCACGTCGATCACATATTCGATCGCTTCGAGATAATCGTCGATCGTCGCGTCGGCGCCGCGCCGCAGGAACGGCATGAACATCGTGACGCCCACGAAACCGTTGGCCTCCGCGATCTCGCGCAGTTGATCGTCCGTCTTGTTGCGCGGATGCTCTTTCAGGCCGGACGGACAGCAGTGAGAGTAGGTGACCGGCTTCGTCGAACAGGCGATCGCGTCGGACGACGTCTTCGCGCCGACGTGCGACAGATCCACCATGATGCCGACCCGGTTCATCTCCTGAATCACCTCGCGGCCGTAGCCGGACAATCCGCCGTCCGGTTCGTAGGAGCCCGTACCGACGAGGTTCTGCGTGTTGTAGCAGAGCTGCACCACGTTCACGCCGAGTTCCTTGAACACTTCGATGTAGCCGAGGTTGTCCTCGAATGCATACGCGTTCTGGAAGCCGAAGATGATGCCCGTCTTGTTCTCCTGCTTCGCACGCAGGATGTCGTCCGTCGTGCGCACCAGCGTGAGGATTTCACTGTATTCGCGGATGTGCTGCTTCATTTCCGCGATGTTGTCGATCGTCTTCTGGAAGTCGTCCCACACGGAGACCGTGCAGTTGACGGCCGTGACGCCGCCCTTGCGCATGTCTTCGAACACCGAGCGCTCGAACTTGGAAATGTTCAGGCCGTCGATGATGATGCTGGATTCATGAAGGCTCGTCATCGTGTCGCTCCGTGCGTCGATGTGTTGCGGGACGGCCGCTCAAACGGTGCGTTCGACACCGCGCTTGGCGGACTGGGCAGTTCTGCCGGTTGCCGGGCCGGCTTCCTCGAGTGCCGTCTTCGACGTTTCCGGCAGCGACAGACCGCCGATCATCGCGAAGATCGACACGGCGATCAGGTAGTACGCAGGCGACAGGTTGGTGCCGGTCGCGGAGATCAGCCACGTGGCGACGAGCGGGGCGGTGCCGCCGAAGATCGTGTAGGCGAGGTTGTAGGTGATCGCGGACGCCGTATAGCGGGTTTTCGTCGCGAACACTTCCGACATCAGCGGTGCCGTCACCACGCCCGAGAACACCGCGCCGATCGCGAGCAGCGCGACGCCGATCAGCGAGTGCGACAACACGCCCGAGCCGCCCAGCGAGAAGGCGGGATACACCGACACGATGATGAAGATGCCGGTCGTGGCGATCGTCGCGCGGCGGCCGACGAGGTCGGAGAAGAGGCCGGCGACCGGGCACAACGCCGCGGCGAAGAGGAGGGCCAGCACCGTCACGAGGAGCGACGTGCCGCGCGACAGGTGCCCGGCCACTTGCAGGTAAGTCGCGAAGTACGTCGTGAACGTGTAGAAGGACAGCGCCGTCACGGACACGAACGCGCCGAGCTTCAGGATATTCCTCGACTGCGAATGCAGCGTTTCCATCAGCGGGGCATGCGCAATGTCGTGCTTGCCTTCGAGCGCCTGGAACGCGGGCGTTTCATTCAGGTTGACACGCAGGTAGACGCCGATGAGGCCGACCGGTGCCGCGATCAGGAACGGCACGCGCCAGCCCCACTCGATCATCGCCTGCGACGACAGCGACGACTCGAGCAGATAGGCGACCACCGCCGCGCAAGCGAACGACGAGAAGGTCGATACCGGCACGAAGCTGCCGAAGAATGCGCGCCGGCGGCGCGGCGCATGTTCCATCACGTACGCGCATGCGCCGGCGTATTCGCCGCCGGCGGAAAAGCCCTGCACGCAGCGAATGATCGTGAGCAGCAGCGGCGCCCAGTAGCCGATGCTCGCGTAGGTCGGCAGCAGGCCGATCAACGTCGTCGAGCCGGCCATCATCAGGATCGTCAGCGCAAGCGTGCGCTTGCGGCCGATCCGGTCGCCGATGACGCCGAAGATGAGGCCGCCGAGCGGTCGGAATGCGAAGGCCACCGCGAAGACGGCGAACGTCTTCAGGAGTCCGATCGTCGGGTCGCCGCTCGGGAAGAATTCGCGCGTCAGGATGGTGGCGAGAAAGCCGTATGCGGCGAAATCGAACCATTCGACGAAATTGCCGATCGACGCTGCAGCGATCACGCGTCGTAGCGTTCTGGTGTCGACGTCCTGGGTGGTCATGGTCGTGTCCTCTTCGTGTGGGGCGCTTTGGGTCGCGTCGAAACCCATGGTAGGGAGGACAATTACCTAGGTCCATACGTGTCAATTACCTAGGTAATCGGGGGCGGGGCGGGGCTGACGGGCGATCGGCCCGACGGTCGGATGGGCATACGAAATGGGCAAGCCATCCTATTCGGCAACCGCGCGCGTGTTCGGGCGCCAGGCGAAAAGCCGCGCCCGCAGCGTGGCGGAAGACAAGCGCGAGCAGGCCGCGGGTTTCGGTAGGGGCGGGTGGCGAGGCGGGTGGTGGCAGGCTTGGCAAACGCCAAGCCTGATTCATCGGAGGAATGACGCCGGCCATCGCGTCACGGCAGCGGGGCGAACGGTCGTCCGGCCGCACCGCGCGAGTATTGGGCTGCCGCCATGGGCCGGTGCGCCTCTGCGGGCGACGAGCGAACCTATGAACGGCGGAAGGGTTCGTACACGATCGACGAAGAGAACGGCGTCAGAATAAAAGCCCCAGCATTGCCGCCTTGACCGCGGCTTCGGTCTTGTTGGTCGCGTTCAACTTGCGCATCGCATTGACGAGGTGAAATTTGACGGTGCGGTCGTCGACATGCATGATTTTGCCGATCTCGGCGTAGGTTTTCCCCGCGGCAGACCATTGCAGCGTCTCGCGCTCGCGAGCAGTCAACTCGACCGCATATTCGGGCACGAACTTCGCGAGCAGATGCATGCTCATCGCATAGTTGGCCATGTTCGCGAGCCATGACATCTGGTAGCCCTTTTCCGCGAGCTCGCGCTCGTCGATCGGCTCGCCCGATCGCACCATGGTCACGAGTCCGATCGCCCCGGTGCGGCTGATGGACGGCATGCACCAGCCGTGGCGCAAGCCATGGTGTTCCGCTTCGTCCCAGAACTCGACGCTCTGTGTCTCGGTATCGGCACGCCAGATCAACGGGCTCATCTGACTGAGCCCATGCCGGACCGTCGGGTCGACGGCAAAATAGTTCTGGCTCACATAGCGGTCGACCCACGTCTGCGGATAGTTGGACTGCAGCATGAACTGCGGCTTGCTGACCGGCAACGGAACGCGCAGACCGAACGAACAGTACTCGAATCCAAGTGCCCGCACATCGGCCGTGAACTCCAGAAACACGTCGGCCGCGGATTTTGCCGTAGCGTATCCATTCAGATACTTCTCTCTCCAGGCATGCATATCATTCCCTTGCGGTCAATCTTGCCCACGAAGGCGGGCTATATCGTGTGGTTGGTGCGTCGACCGGTTTTTTCAACAAATTATTCAAAAGGGCGTCTCATTGTTTCAAGGATCGAGTTGCAGGCATGGTGTGTTCGCGAATTTTCTGCGTGATGGCCGATTCACGTGGGTCCGCGCTCGATATTGATGGCTCGAGTTGTGGGGTTGGCAGGTGGGCATGGCTACTTGTACATCCTGATAATGCGATGGCATTGTCGGGATGATCTGTAATAATTGTAACTAATAGGCACACGATCACGCCGGCTATCACGAATCACAACGCGGGCGCACGACAAGCGTTGCAATGGCCTTCGCCTAGCCGATAGCCGCGAATCTTGCCAAACTATGCGGCAGCGATTTTAACAGGTGCCACGTCGAGAGAACGGACATGCCAGAAAAACTGAACGATGGATACGTACGATTGACCTTGCCGGCGTTTTACGCGCTGCGCTTCCGTCAGCATATGTGTCAGCAAGCCCCGAACGTGTTGCATGACTTGTGGGGCGAGGGCATCAGCGCCGTCAACGCCGGCTACTACGAACTGGTCTGCACCGAAACACGACCGACCGCGAGCGTCGGCTGCGTATGGCATGTGGCGGTGGGCCAGTCCGACGTGAGGGTCGGCAAGGACGACGTCAGCAGCAACGTGATGCTTCTCGACAGGAACGGTGACGATTACGGAGCGCGATACAGCCAGGAATTGATCCAGGGCTGGCTGTGCTCGGGTGTCCGTCAGCGCGAACTTGAATCGGCCATTTTCGCAGGTTACTGATTTTGATTTTCAATGCATAGGGTTATCTTGCATGAAACCCTATGCTTCGCGGCATACCATTCATGCGGCTCCGCCCCCGATTTCCGTCGATCCTCCTGGTCGGTATGGCAATCGCGCAATGACGGCTGTGGTCATCCATGCCGTGACATAGCCCTCCGATAATCCAGTGCGCTCCGGCCGGTTTTTCCGACCGACTCGCGTGGTGCCGCCCGTTGAATTCCAACCCCCCATTTGCACGGCGTAGTGTCCCAGCGCACTCGCCGCGAAGAATTTCGCCCGAACGCCCGACCCTGCCCGTTCGGGCAGCTTTTTTGACTTGGCAATTTCGGGTCCAATTCGCGCTAACAATTCTGAGATGAGAGAGCGAGGGCATTTACGATGCTGACTTTATTGTCGGGAAGAAGCGCTGATTTGAGTCGCGGGACGATGAATCGACTTGCGGAGTTTCGGCATAAAGTCTTCATACGGGAACTCGGATGGTCATTACCCACCGACGACGGCATCGAGTTTGACGACTTCGATCACGCGGACACCCTCTATGTCGTCGCTTGCGACCGCAACGGCGAAATCGTCGGATGCGGCCGGCTGCTGCCGACCGATGAGCCGTATCTGCTCGGCGAGGTGTTTCCGAATTTGATGGGCGGCGCATCGCTTCCGTGTACACGCAACGTGTGGGAACTGTCCCGCTTCGCGATGAGCATGCCGCGCGGCGAGTCGTTGACCGCGGAAGAGTCGTGGCAAAACACGCGCGCCCTGATGTCCGAAATCGTCCGTGTCGCGCATGCACATGGCGCCAACCGTCTCATTGCCTTCTCCGTGCTCGGCAACGAACGGCTTCTGAAGCGCATGGGCGTCAATGTGCATCGCGCTGCTCCGCCGCAAATGATCGACGGCAAGCCGACCTTGCCGTTCTGGATCGAGCTCGATGAGCAAACGCGCGCGGCGCTGAACATCGACGCGCTGGAACCCGGCGTGCCGTTCAACCTGTCGCGCGCCCCGCATATGTCGCACGCGTTCGGACAAGCGGTGTGAACGCTGATGCGCACGCACCGGGAAGCACTACGGTCCGCCGCAGCCGTGCCCCGGTGCAATGAATTAACTCAAAGGGTGTGCCCTGAAGATGAAGAGAGTGTTAACGACGTGGCTCGGCTGGTCCCGGCCCGAAGGGGGAAGGTGAAATGACGCTTCGAGTGGTAGTAACCGGTATCGGCATTGTGTCCCCCTTGGGTTGCGGTAAGGAATTGGTGTGGCAGCGCTTGATTGGAGGCGCCTCCGGGCTGCGCCGGCTCGGCGACGACATCGTCGCTGACCTGCCCGCCAAGGTCGGCGGGACCGTACAGGGCAAGAGCGACGATCCCGACGGCGGGTTCGATCCGGAGCTTTCGGTGCCGAACAAGGAACTGAGGAAGATGGATCGCTTCATCCAGATGGCGATGGTCGCCGCGGACGAGGCGCTCGCTGAAGCCGGATGGGCGCCGCAAACCGAGCATCAGCGCGAGCGCACGGCGACGGTCGTGGCATCGGGCATCGGTGGATTTCCCGGTCTGGCGGAGGCGGTCAGGATTGGCGAGACGCGTGGCGTGCGGCGGTTGTCGCCGTTCACCATTCCGTTCTTTCTGTCGAATCTGGCGGCTGGCCAGATTTCGATCAAGCATCGGTTTCGCGGGCCGCTCGGCTGTCCCGTGACCGCCTGTGCGGCGAGTGTGCAGGCGATCGGCGATGCGATGCGCCTGATCCAGAACGGCGAGGCCGATGTCGTGCTGGCCGGCGGCGCCGAAGCGGCCTTCGACAAGGTCAGCCTGGGCGGATTCGCGGCGGCGCGCGCGCTGTCGACCGGTTTCGGCGATGAGCCGATCCGGTCCTCGCGCCCGTTCGACCGCGATCGTGACGGCTTCGTCATGGGCGAGGGGGCCGCGATGCTGGTGGTCGAGTCGCTGGACCATGCCATCGCACGCGGCGCCAGCCCGATCGCGGAAATCATCGGGTATGGAACCACGGCGGACGCCTATCACATGACCGCCGGACCCGACGACGGATCCGGCGCCATGCGGGCGATGAAGCTGGCGCTTGCAATGGGCGACGTCGCGCCGGAACAGGTGGGCTACGTCAACGCGCATGCGACTTCGACGCCAGTCGGAGACTCCGGAGAAATCGAGGCGCTGAAAACCGTCTTCGGCGTGGGTGCCGGTCCGGCGATTTCCTCGACGAAGTCGGCAACCGGGCATTTGCTTGGGGCGGCGGGCGCCATCGAAGCGGCGTTTTCCATTCTCGCGCTGCGCGATGGCGTGATGCCCGGCACGCTGAATCTCGAGCACCCCGACGAAGCTGCCGCCGGCCTGGACCTGATCGGGCCATCCGCACGGCGCGTTCCCATCGAGATCGCACTCTCGAACGGGTTCGGGTTTGGCGGCGTCAATGCATCGGTGCTGTTCAAACGGTACCCGCCGGACAGCTCAGCCTCGGCGCATTGAACGCAGACGCTCGCAGTCGGCGTGCCATTCGATATTTAGAAAGGATTGCGAAGCGTCGGTCATCGGCGCTACGTCGCGGTCCGCATACGGCCCCGCCATTCGATGGCGAGGTCGCGTCACGTGCCATCCGGGTTCCAGTCGTCATCCAAAGGGAAAACTTTCCGTGTTAGACACCCTCATCGTGGGCGCCCGCTGCGCGGGCGCCACACTCGCGATTCATCTGGCGCGCGCCGGCAAGCGCGTCCTGGCGATCGACGCGGGCAATCTCCCGAGCGACCAGCCATTGTCCACCCACTGGATCTCGCCGTACGGCATGGCGCTGCTGGACGAACTGTCTCTGGGCGACAAGGTGCGCAGCTTCGCGCCACCGGTGCCCAGCATGATGTATGGCGTCGACGAGGTGACCGGCCGCGTCGAGTATCCGGTCGGCGGACGTTGCTCGTGCCCGCGACGCATGGATCTCGATGCGCTCCTGCTGGACGAGGCGCGCATCTCGGGGGCCGAGGTCCGTACGCGGACCAAGCTGGTCGGCCTGCTGCGCGACGGCGGGCGGGTAACGGGCGCGGTGGTCGAACATGGCGGAACCCGTGAAGAAATTCGGGCGCGGCTCGTGGTGGGCGCGGACGGTCCGCACTCGACCACGGCGGAACTCGTGGGCGCCGACGAGTATCACGACTACGACTGCCCCCGTGCGATTTACTGGGCCTACTGGCCGCGGCCGGACTGGTTCGACGACGATCCACGCTATCAGGGTGGCGCGATGAACTGCGTCTTCGGCGACGATATCGTCTTCGTCTTCCCGACCAACCGCGATCTGTTGCTGATCGGCGTGGCTTTCGCGAAAACGCAGTTGCCGGAGTGGAAAGGGCGCGTGCTCGAAAAGCTCATGGAGACGCTGAGAGCCAACCGTCACACGGCTCCGCTGATTACCGGCGCGCCTGCGAGCAAGGTGCTCGGCGCGTTGAAGCTGCGCTTTTTCTTCCGTCAGGCGGCAGGGCCGGGCTGGGCCCTGGTCGGCGACGCGGGCCTCTTCATGGACCCGTCCCCCGGGTTCGGGATTACCGATGCGCTGCGCGACGCACGCGCGCTCGGCCGAGCGATTGCCGAGGGCGGCGACGACGCGCTGGTGCGCTACTGGCGTCAGCGTGACGCGACGTCGATCGACCTGTTCGAATACTCCCGCAGTCGCGGCGCCCTCGACCACAACAACCCGCTCAGCCGGATCCTGTACGGCAAGCTGGCGGCCGATCCGGTGCTGCAGGCACGCTTGCTCGCTTCGCAGAATCGCGAGTGCTCGCCGTTTGCGGTATTCGATCGGAGCGATATCAAGCAATGGGCAGACGAGGCCGTTGCGCGCGGCGAGATGGGCGTGATCCAGCCTTTGATCGACATGTCCCGGCGAGGCGAGGCGATCCGCGCCGAGATGGCATTGCGCCAGCGTCTGGCCGAGGAAGCCCGTTCCAGCCGGCCGCAGGCGCTCGAGCCTGACGAGATCGAATCGCTCGCGGTCGGCAGCGATCACGACGTTCGCGTGAAGGAGTCCATATGAGCGCGGAACACCAGTGCGTGGTCGTTTCGGCCACGCGATTTCAAGCCACGGCGGGGCACGTTCGCCGCTCGCCGGCCCTGCGCCCCGTAACTCGAGGAGAGACGCTTTGACTATCGAAGCCACGCTGGACAGTGATCTCGCACTCTCGCGGCTCAAGCTGCCACGACACTTCCACCGAATCAGCTCCGTCGCCACGATCCTTTATCTGGCGCACGCGCTCGCATTCTTCCTGATCCCGGCCGCCGTGGCGTTCGCCATCGTCGATATCCCGGCGTCGACGCCGGCACGTATCGCCATGGCGATCGTCCTGGGCGTGATCGGCGGGCATGGCATGCACCTGCTGACCTTCGTCGGGCACGAGGGGATGCACACGAACCTGCATCGCAACAAATACGTGAGCGCCGCGCTCGCGCTCATCTGCTCGTCGCTGGTGCCCGGCTTCCTGATCGTCGGCTTCAGCATGACGCACTGGAAGCACCATCGCTTCACCGGTCAGGACATCGACCCGGATGTCCAGATCTATTCGCAGTACCGGACATTCTGGTCGCGCTTCTTTCTCGCGCGCTCGACGGGCGTGCGGATCTACCTGAAGAACGCCATGCGCATGGCGGCGGGCCTGCCCTGGCCGGAGAACACCCGGTTGCCGTTCACCCAGCGCGAAATGCGCTGGATCTCCCGGCTCAATGTTGCGTTGAACCTCGGCGCGGTGACGGCCTACGGGTTCATCTGGCATCGCTCGGTGTGGCTGGGTTTCACGGTCATGCTGATTCCGTATATCGGGGTGTACGTGTTCAGCACGATCCGCGCTTACATCGAGCACACGGGTACCGTGCCGGGGCGATATCTCGACAGCCGCAGCTACACGTCGCCGATCTATACCGCGCTGTTCTTCGGCAGCAATTACCACCTCGAACACCACCAGTACCCGGCCGTCCCATGTTATCGGCTGCCCGCGCTCCACACGTACCTGGCGTCGCACGGGCTGTTCGAGGGGACCGGCGCGCAGGTCGAGCCGTCGTTCGTTGGGGCGTTGCGTTATACGACGGGTCGCTTCCAGTATCCCTGCGTCAATCTGCAATCCGTGCCGGACGAGTTCCTCGAGCGGATGGCGGACGGTCGTCTCGATCGCGAAGCGGCCACGGCCGACGTTCGGGACGGCGACGCGCTGGTCGCCGTCGCGCGCAAGTAGCAACGATCCGGAACGCACACGCGAGCCCCCAGTTCGCGCCCGTGTGCCACAACGCCCGTCCATGTAGCAAAGAGAGGAATCATGTTTATCCAGAATGCGTGGTACGCAGCAGCACTTTCCGACGAAGTCCAGCGGGAGCCGTTTGCACGGACGATCCTGAATCAGAAGGTCGTCATGTACCGTACGTTGGCGAACCAGGTCGTCGCCCTCGAGGACCGATGCCCGCACCGGCAGGTTCCGTTATCCCGCGGGCGCGTCGTTGGTGACGATCTCCAGTGCTGGTACCACGGGCTCCGGTACGACTGCTCCGGCGCGTGCGTCAGTATTCCGAGCCAGAGCACGATCCCGAAGGGCGCGCGCGCACGGGCGTTCCCCGCCGTCGAGAAATACGGCTTCATCTGGCTGTGGACCGGCGAGCCGGACCAGGCCGACGAAGCGACGATCCCGAACCATTGGGTCTGTTCGGCGCCCGAACTCGCCGGGAAGATGAGCTATTGCACCATCGCGTGCAGCTACTTGTTCGGCATCGACAACATCCTCGACATCTCGCACGCCGCGTTCGTGCATGCGAAGACGCTGGGTTCGCTCGACATCGTCGAGACGCCGCCCGAAATCGTGATCAACGACGATGAAGTCCGCGTGCAGCGGTACCTGCGCCGCGAGAAGACGCCGCCGCTCTACACCCATATCCTGAAGCTCGACTACATCGACCGCTTCCAGGAGGTCGTGTACTGGCCCATCGGCAACACGCGGGTCGAAACGCGGGCGCACGCGTGCGACGATGCGAACGGCCAGGTCTACCACGTCTACACGACGACGATCTTCACGCCTGCCACGGACACCACCACGCATGTATTCGTGGGCATGCACCGCGATTTCGACATCGACAACGAACGGTTTACCGAATTCACCGCGAAGGAAGTGTACGCCACCGTCATGGAGGACAAGGACGTCGCGGAGAGCCTGCAGGCGAACTGGAGCCCCACGGCGCCGATGATCGACATCCAGCTCGATCGACCGGCGTTTGCCGCGCGGCGGATATTGGAGCGAATGGGCGCGAACGCGTCCATTCGGGCAGCCGTATGACGCACGTTGAGGAAGGATCGACGATGACCGGAAAGGAAACGGCGATGAATCACCAAGGACGAGCTGGTCTCTATGTCGGCGAGTTGCTGCGCGAGCTCGACACGTCGGCGCAGGACGAGGTCAGTTTGCGGCATCCGATGACATTCGGAGAAATCGTCGGTCGCGGCCAGGTCGAGCGCCTCGCGGCTGCCGCCGACGGCATCTTCTCCGAGGTCGAGCCGACACATGCGTGGAGCGGCGCCGATATCGGCGGGCGCGAATGGCACGGCCGCTTCCAGGGCCGTCAGATTCGCGGCGTGACGGTCGCGCGCCGGTTCGGCACGCGCATCCAGGTCGACATCTTCCTCGGCTCGTTTCCCGCGCCGGTCCGCCGGGCGCTGTATGACGCGAGCCGCGATCTCGTCGACGCCAACGTGTGGACGCTGCCTCCGGGGATCGATACCGCGTTGCCGCCGGTACCCGACGATGAAGTGCTGGACGCCAAATTGCCGTTCGGCATCACCGACGAGATGTTTCTGACCAGCCCGGTGGCGTGCAAGCCGATTCGCGGCAGCGCCGATGTCGAACGCGTTTGCGGCCATTCGATCGCGGTCTACGGGGGACGGGCGAGCGGCCCGCGTCTTTCGGCCGGCGCGACGACGCTGAGCCTCTGGACCGGGGAGGTCGGCGGGCTGCCGCTGGAAGTGGCGAACGTCATTCACTGGGAAGATGCCCAGAACGTGAAGGGCATGGCAATGGCGATGCGCCCGTGGCCGGTCGTTGCGCTGTTTCAAGCGCGGATGCGGGCGCGAACACTGTCGTTTCTCGACGCGTCGTATTTCGAATCCGAATCGGGCGACGGCGTAACGCCGTCTCAGCCGCGCGAGGTATAAAGACATGAACGGACCCAGCGTGCTCACGCCGCAAGCGCAGTCGAACGCCGTTTCGCCGTGGCCGGTTTTCTGGATCGCAAGCGTGGCGGTGTTCCTCGTTTCGATCGACGTCACCGTGCTTTACGCGGCATTTCCCGCATTGCGATTGGCGTTCCCCGATGCGCACCCGGCCAGCCTGTCGTGGGTGCTGAACGCGTACACGCTGGTGTTCGCCGCGTTGCTCGTGCCGGCCGGCCGCCTCGCCGACCTGCGCGGGCGCAAGCGCACATTCCTGCTTGGTCTCGCGATGTTCCTGGCAGGATCGTTGGGCTGTGGCATCGCCACGCGTGTCGAGATGCTCTGGGCGATGCGCGCGGTGCAGGGAGCCGGCGCGGCGCTGTTGTTGCCTGCGTCGCTGTCGATCCTGCTGGCGGCGTTCCCCGTCAACCAACGGGCGATCGCCGTGAGCTTGTGGGGCGCGGTCAGCGGGGTGGCCGGTGCGTTGGGGCCGAGCCTCGGCTCGTTCCTGGTCGATCGCTTCGGCTGGCCGTCGGCCTTCTTTCTCAACCTGCCGCTCGGGGCGATCGCGCTATGGCGCGGGTGGCGCATTCTCGACGAGTCGCGCGATCCCGAGCGGGGCGCGCCGCTCGATCTCGTTGGCGTCGTCTTGCTGATCCTCGGCGTTGGCGCGATTGCTTTCGGATTGGTGCAGTCGGAGGCGGTCGGGTGGACTTCCCCGGCGGTGGCGCTGGCGATCGCCGGTGGGCTGGTCATGCTGGCGGCGTTCGTTGCATGGGCGCGCACGGCACGCGCACCGGCAATCGATCTGTCGCTGTTCCAGGATCGGACTTACTGCTACATCAATCTGGCTTCGCTGTGCTTCGCGATCGGCTTCGCGATGATGTTTTTCCAGACGTTCCTGTTTACCACGGGTGTCTGGTCGTATTCGCTGACCCGTGCGGGATTGGCCGGCAGCCCCGGGCCGCTGCTCGTCGTCCCCACGGCGATCGTGTGCGGACGGTTCGCGGCGCGCGCGGGGCACCGGCTTCTGCTGGTGACCGGGAGCCTGATCTCCACGGCGGCAAGCGTATGGTTCGCGTTGGTGCCCGGCGTCACGCCCGACTATGTGCACACATGGCTTCCGGGAGCGCTGCTTACCGGACTGGGGGTGGGGATGGTCATGCCAGCGCTGTCGGCCGCCGCCGTCGCGCATCTGCCGCCGGCCCGCTTCGGCGTGGGCTCGGCCGTGAACCAGGCGATACGGCAAATGGGATCGGTGTTCGGCGTGGCGCTGACGGTCGCGATAACCGGCAACGCGATAGGGCACCTCGCTGAATTCCGCACCCTGTGTTACCTGCAGATCGCGCTCGGTCTGGCCACCGCGATCCTGTGCGCGCCGGTGGATACGCGACCGCGAGCGCTGGCGCCCGCGACGGCGCATTGATGGCCGCGGGTCGGCCAGCGCCGGATGGCGCATGAAGCTTTCACCAAAACAAAACAACACTAATTATCCGAGGGTCTCACGATGGCCGGTAGCATTCCCCCCTCCACCCTGACGGCGGAGCGCATGACCTTGTCTCTGCTCGACATTCTTCGAGAGCGGGCCGAGCAAACGCCTGAGCGGATCGCATTCCATTTTCTTCGCGACGGCGAGGATGATGTCGTGAGCTGGTCGTACGGCCGGTTCGCCGCCGCAGCCGTCCACGTGCGTGACAGGGTGCTGCAGCACGCGCTGCACGAACGGCGCGTATTGCTGCTGCTTGAACCCGGCCTGAGCTACGTCGCGGCATTGTTCGGCATCCTGCTCGCGGGCGCCACCGCGGTGCCTTCGTTTCCGCCCGCCGGTTCTCGCGCGGTGGCACGCTTCACGTCGATCTGTCGCGATGCCCATCCTGACGTGGTCATTGCCGGCAAGCTTCACCGCTCACTGCAACCGCAGCTCGACGAACTCTACGGCGACCAGCGCGCCGCGCCGGCCTTGCTGACGATCGACGAAGATTCCTTCGACGATGGCGCAGTATCGGTACATGACGTTCGGAACCTGCTGGAGCAGCGCGTCGATCTGGACCGGCCGGCGCTGCTCCAGTACACGTCGGGATCGACGGGCGAGCCCAAGGGCGTAATCGTCACGCACGAGAATCTCGTCAGCAACTGCGCGGCGATCGCCGAGCGGCTCGGCGCCGATCCGGATCGTGTCGGCTGCACGTGGTTGCCGCCGTATCACGACATGGGGCTGATGGGCGCGCTGCTGCTCGCGGTGTACAGCGGCTTTCCGCTCGTGATTCTGTCGCCGCAGCATTTCGTTCAGCGTCCTTATCGCTGGCTCAAGGCGATCACCGACTACCGCGTGACCACGAGCGTCGCACCGAATTTCGCGTTCGACCTGTGCGTCGACAACATCAGTGAAGAAGAAGCAGCCACGCTCGATCTAAGCTCGTTGCAGCACGTATTCTGCGGCGCGGAGCCCGTGAGCCATACGACGCTCGAACGCTTCTTCGCGCGCTTCGGCCGGCACGGCTTCGAGCGCCGCGCAGTGGTCCCCTGCTACGGAATGGCGGAGGCGACGCTCTATGTATCGGGCAAGGTGGGCCGTTCGCCGGTCTCGCTGATCGAAGTCGACAAAGAGGCACTCGTTCGCGGCCTGTGCAAGCCGGCCGATCCTGGACTCGACCTGCACGGACGCACCACGCTGGTCGGGTGCGGAGCCGTGGCAGCCGGCCACCGGCTGCTGATTGTCGATCCGGCGACGAAGCGCGTGCTGCCGGAGCGCACCGTCGGCGAAATATGGTTTAGTGGTCCGAACGTTGCAGCCGGCTATCTGAACCGCGCGGACAGCGACGACATCTTCGCCGCGACGATTGCCGACGCGGACGGCGGCGGTGACACGACGCGCTACCTGCGCACGGGCGACCTCGGCTTTCTGAACCAGGGCGAGCTGTTCGTGACGGGCCGTATCAAGGACGTCGTGATTGTCGCCGGGCGCAATCTTTATCCGACCGACATCGAGGGATCCGTGCAAGCGGCGCACGACGCGATTCGCACCAACGGCGTGGTGGCGTTTTCGATCGATGGCGCGCACGGGGAGTCGCTCGTCATCGTTGCGGAACTCAAACGCTCGCGCCGTCCGAACCCCGAGCAAATGAGCGAGGTGCGCGCCGCGATCACGTTGGCGGTCACGCGCGACCACGGAGTCTCGCCGGCGGTGGTGCACCTCGGCCCGACTGGCGCGATTCCGCTCACGACAAGCGGCAAGGTGCGTCGGCAAGCGTGCAAGCAAGCGTTCCAGCAAGGCAGCTTGAGCGCACTCGAGACGCGCGCATAAGCGGTTCGCAGGAACCGCATCCCCGACTTTCATTGATGCTGTCTTTCTTCGGAGCCAGTCATGGCTGAAGCGGATTCTTTGTCTTCGCGAACACCGGCGGCCGCCCGTGAGGCGCACGCCGATACCGACGTGCGCGCACGCCGGCTCGCTTATCTGACCGTGGGTATTCCCGCGCTCGGTTTCGCACTGGCGATTGCCTACACGTGCGTATATGGGTTCCGCGCAGCGGACTTCGTGCTGTTGGCGGTGATGTATTTCTCGACCGCGATCGGTGTCGAAACCGGCATGCACCGGTATTTCTCGCACCGGTCGTTCAAGGGGCGGCCGGTCGTCACCGTGATGCTGGGCGTGCTCGGCAGCATGGCCGCCCAGGGGCCGATCCTGTTCTGGGCCGCCACGCACCGGATGCATCATGCGTTCACCGATCAGGACGGCGATCCGCATTCGCCGCGCCCGCGCGCGAACCGGCACGGCAAGCTCAGCCGAGTCGCGGGCCTTTGGCACGGCCACGTGGGCTGGCTATTCACCGTGCGCCGCGAGAACTGGAGCACGTACGCCGCGGACCTGCTGCGCGACCGTCTGATCGTCAATCTCAATCTGCGCTACGGGTGGTGGGTGCTCCTCGGCCTCGCGATTCCCGCGCTCGCGGGCGCGTTGCTCGCGCCCGCCGGACAGAGCTTGCTCGGGGCCGTCGGGGGCTTCCTGTGGGGCGGACTCGCGCGGATATTCCTGCTCGATCAGTCGACCTGGGCCGTCAATTCGCTGTGCCACACGATCGGCACCCGTCCGCACGCGACGCGCGACCATAGCCGCAACCTGGGCCTGCTCGCGATCGTTTCGGTGGGCGGCGCATGGCACAACAACCATCACGCGCAGCCGGCGTTCGCCAACAACGATCACGCGTTCTGGCAGATCGATCCGTCCGCGTGGCTCATCCGCCTGCTCGACGCGCTGGGACTTGTCACGGAGGTGCGCTATGCGCCGAAGCGCCGCGCGTCGTTCTCGTCAACTTCGCCGTAATCCTCTATTAGCGTTTGGAGAATCCTATGAATTCGTCGATTCAGGTTGCCCCCGGCGTGACTGCCGCCGGCGGGCTGTCGGCCTCTGACGGCCAGATCCCCGGCGTTTCGCCGCTAAAAGGCAGTGGTGCGCGCGTCAAACGCTACACCGCCCTGGCCGTCATGCTGGTGCCGCTTGCCGGGTTCGCGCTGGCGGTGCGTCAATTCGTGCTGGGCGACTTCGCCGCCACCGACCTGGTGCTGTTCGCGGTGTTCTATTTTCTGCACATGGGCGGGATCACGATGGGCTTCCATCGGTATCTGGCGCACAAGACGTTCCGGACCTCGAAGTGGTTCGAAGGCATCCTGCTGATCTGCGGTTCGATGGCCGCGCAAGGGCCGGTCATGTTCTGGGTGACGACGCATCGCCGTCATCACCTGTACAGCGACCAGCAAGGCGATCCGCATTCGCCGAACCTGGCGGGCGCGGGCCTGATCGCGAAGCTGCGCGGCCTCTGGTATGCGCACATGCCGTGGATGCTGGCCCCGGACGTGTCGGGGTGGACGTTCTTCGCGCCCGATGTATTGCGCGATCGCCGCCTGTTTTTCTATCACCGCACCTATGTCTGGTGGGTCGTGCTCGGCCTCGTGCTGCCCGCCGCGATCGGAGGTGCGATCGGCGGTTCCTGGCACGGCGCGTGGAACGGCCTGCTGTTCGGTGGCTTCGCACGGATTTTCCTGGCCAATCAGGCTGCCTGGTGCGTCGGTTCGGTGTGCCACATGTTCGGTGGGCGACCCTTCAAGACCGACGACAACAGCGCTAACAACTGGACCGTCGCCATCCTCACGTTCGGCGAAGGTCTGCAGAACAACCATCACGCGTTCCCCGCGTCGTATCGCCATTCGGTGAAGTGGTACGAGCCGGATCTCAGCGCGTGGGTGCTCTGGACGCTCGGCAAGGCGGGTGTCGTCCGGGACCTGCGCTTGCCGGGGCCGGCCGCGATCCGCAAGTTGGCCAAGCAACCGTATTGAAGAAAGTTGCCTTCATGAAGCTGTTCATCTCCCTCGTATAGAAGGATTATTCATCATGTCTCAAGCTGGAATCCTGGGTGGCCTGTTCGGCCGCAAGAAAGCGGTCGCCGCCGACGTCGGCCCTCTGACGGAAGCGTCGATCCGCAGCTGGCTGGTCGACCGGCTCGCGAAGCAGCTGAAGATGGATCGGGCTGCCATCGATCCCGCCAAACGCTTCGACGAGTATGGGCTCGATTCGATCGTTGCCGTGCAGGTGTCGGGCGATCTCGAGAAAGTCGTCGAGCAGCGGCTGTCTCCGGCGCTGCTGTTCGAACACAACAGCATCGACGAACTGGCGCGCCACCTGTCGACCGAGCTCGGTCTGCAGGCTGCGTAAGCGGGAGATCGACATGGCGAACACTTACACTGTCCCGAGCGCGCCGCCGGCGCGTTTCGACGAATTCCTGCAAAAATCGAAGGCGCTCGAGGGCGTACGGCTGACCGATGCGATTCCGAAGTCGCTATACGAGCCGCGTGCGTGGCGTGGCGTTCTCGGCTTCGTGGTGAGCTATGCGGCATACATCGGCGCGCTCGTCGGCATCGCGTATGCGCCGCACTGGCTGTTCTACGTTCCGCTGTGGCTGCTCGCGGGCCTGGGCGGCTGGGGGCTGCATTGCATCGCGCACGATTGCGGGCACAACTCGTTCTCCCGCTCCCGATGGTTCAACCTGATGATCGGGCATCTATCGCTGCTGCCGCTGCTGTATCCGTTCCATGCGTGGCGTCACACGCATAACCTGCACCACGCGAACACCAACAACCTCGAGCTCGACACCGACTGGCGGCCGATTCCCGCGCCGCTTTACGATCGCATGCCGCTCCTCAAGCGCCTCGAGTACGCCGGTACCCGCAAGTGGCTGTTCTGGGCAGGGACGTTGAGCTACTGGAAGGAATCGGGCTTCCGTCCCGGCTTCTATCCGAAGCGCGAGATGCGGCGCGACGTGAAGCGCTCGATCGGCTTCGTGCTGATCGTCGCGATGCTCTATTTCCCTGCGCTGATCTACTTTACCGGCGTCACGGGCCTGTTCCTGTATTTCGTCGTGCCGTGGCTCATGATCCATGCGTGGTTCAGCGCGACGACGCTGATGCACCACACGTCGGACGACATCCCGTTTCTGCCGTCGCAGCACTGGACGCCGAACGCAAGTCGCCTGCTCGTGACGACGGACTACCGGTATCCGAAGTGGCTGCACTTCATGACCCATAACATTTCGGTGCATACGGCGCATCACGTCGCGCCGATCGTGCCGTTCTACAACCTTCCGAAGGCACAGGCGGCGCTCAAGGCAGCGTTTCCGGGAATGATTCGCGAAAAGGATTTCACGTTCGGCGATCTGTGGCACGTGATCCGCCACTGCCACTTCTACGACACCGAGTCGGGCTATTACCGGACCCTGTCCCGGGAGGCAGTGGCCGTCGGCGCGCGTGCGGCGACGGAGGGCCGGTGATGGCGGCCGCGAATCCCACGGAAGTCTCGCCGATCGCCCGGCAGACCACGAAGGCGCCTTCGTTGCGCGTGCGGCTCGGCCGTCACGCGTTCCGGATGCTGAACACGTTCGCGCCGCGCATTGCCGGACGGCGCGCGGCCGATGCGTTCGGCTTCACGCGTGGCTACGGGCTGCCCATCAGCGATCGCATACCGCTCGGCGCGACGGTGACGTCCATCGAGGGCAACGCGGACATCGACCGCGCGTATTACTGGGAGGGCGGTGCCGAGCGGGTGCTGCTCGTGCACGGCTGGGGCACCGACAGCAGCAGCATGCTGAGCTTCGTCAAGCCGATGAAGACGTTGGGCTTGTCGGTGGCGGCATTCGACGCGCCCGCGCATGGTCTGTCGCCGGGCAAGCATACGACGATGACGCAGTTCACGCGGGCGACGGGCGCGGCGCTGGATGCGATCGAAGGCGCGCAAGTGGTGATTGCACATTCGCTCGGTTCGATCGCGACGATCTCGGCGCTGGCGGAGCGCTCGCGCCGCGCGTCGTTGCGCTGCATCGTGTTGATCGCGCCGACGAGCGCGCTGACCGAAGTGCTGGAGCGCTGGGCGAACCGCGACATGGCGTTGCCGCGTCCCGTGATCGAGCGCATCTATGCGGAGCTGCAATGCCGCAACGGCGTGCCGGTCAGCCATTGGGACATTCTGGCGCGCGGCGCATCGCTCGATGTGCCGGTGCTGGTCGTGCACGACCCGGCCGATCCCGTGGTGCCGTACTGCGAGGCGCAGCGCGTGGTGGCGGGCCTGCCGCAGGCGACATTGTGGCCGGCGCCGGGCACGGGTCACGGGCGGATCCTGTCGGATGCGAGGGTACGCGAGCAGGTGCGCGAATTCGTGAAGCGACAAATGTCGAATCTTGGAGAGTTGGCGGGATGAGCACGACAGCGGTGGAGATGCGCACGTTGATGTGTCTGGTGTGCGGCTGGATTTACTCGGAAGAAAAAGGTGCGCCTGAAGACGGCATTGCACCGGGCACGCGCTGGGAGGACATTCCGGCCAAATGGAAGTGTCCCGAATGCGGCGTCGGCAAGGAGGATTTCGAAATGATTTCGATTTGACCCAACGGAAGGGGGGCGCGCGGCGCCCCCGATCCTGCGCCCGCAAGCACAATATGCGGGTTCACGAGCGTGCCGGGTAAGCGAAGCCGCATCGCCCGGCAGGTAACGCGCGACGATGCGCTGGCATCGCTTCAGGCGAAACTGAACGTTGAATGGAGTGTTGAAATGGTTGCTCGACAAGTAGTGATCTGCAGTCCTGTAAGAACGCCCATCGGGGCGTTTGGCGGCACGTTGACGGACGTCGCCGCGACGACGCTCGGCGCGATCGCGGTGCGCGAAGCGATACGCCGCAGCAAGGTCGATCCGGCGGCGTTGGCCTCGGTCGTGATGGGCAATGTCATTCAGGCGGGAAACAAGATGAATCCCGCGCGTCAGGCAGCTGTCGGCGGCGGCATTCCGGTGGAGGTGCCTGCGCTTACCGTGAATCGCGTCTGTGGCTCGGGCGCTCAGGCCATCGTGAATGCGGCCCAGGAAATCTGGCTCGGATTCGGCGAGGTCGCGGTGGCGGGCGGTATGGAAAACATGGACCGTGCGCCGTATCTGCTGCATAGCGGTCGGTGGGGCCATCGCATGGGCAATACCGACATCGTCGACAGCATGCTCGGGGACGGTCTCGTCGACGCGTTTTCCGGCCGGCATTCCGGATGGCATACGGAAGACCTCGTGTCGAGGGCGGGCATCACGCGCGAGGAGCAAGACCGTTGGGCGGAACGTTCGCAAAGGCGCTTCACGCAGGCTCAAGGGCGCGGGGCGTTCGACGCCGAGCTCGTCGCGGTCGATATCGAGGGGCGCAAGCAACCCGTCAGATTCGAGCGCGACGAGCAGCCGCGACCGGACACGACGATGGAGTCGCTTGCCCGATTGAAACCCGCGTTTCGGTCTGACGGCACCATCACCGCCGGCAATGCGCCGGGATTGAACAGCGGTGCGGCGGCGATGGTCGTGGCGGAGCGGCAGTATGCCGAGGCGCGTGGCATCGAGCCGATCGCGACGCTCGTGTCGTACGGCGTGGGAGCGGTCGAGCCGGGCATGTTCGGGCTGGGGCCCGTGCCGGCGGTCAGGATGACGCTCGCCCGTGCCGGATGGTCGTTGAACGACGTGGAGCGTTTCGAGATCAACGAGGCCTTTGCCGCCGTGCCGATCGCGGTCCTTCGGGAGCTCGGCATCGACGAAGAGCGGGTGAACGTCGAAGGCGGCGCGATCGCGCACGGTCACGCCATCGGGGCGACCGGTGCGGTCCTGACGACCCGTCTCGCGCATTCGATGCGCCGTGATGGCGTGAAGCGCGGCATGGTGACCTTGTGCATTGGCGGCGGCCAAGGTATCGCCCTCGCTCTGGAGGCCGTTTGACGGCGTCTTGATCGCGACGGGACCCGGCGACGTCCCGATCATCAGCAATCACGGAGAAGACATGGACCAGCGTTCAGCACTGGAAGACCTGTGTGCCCCTGCCGCGACCGGGTACACGACGACGCAGGCGGAGCTCGCGCGCAAGTGGTTGGCTCACTTCGGCGCAGACCGCGTGGAGGACCTCGACCTCGGCATGCTGGAGGCGATTGCCTGCTATGTCAGCAGGGGAGTCTCTCCTCCTCCGGGCGAATAGCTCGCGATTCACGTGCGTTCATTGTGTGACCGGTGCGCGTGGCCGGCCGGGCCAGGGGCAAGCGAGGTGCAGCTTGCCCCTGGTCTGGCTCGGTCCGATCGCGCGCAGGCGTGTCGCGCGGCTGTAGCGGTGCGGATGCCGGGGTCGCGATGGGCGTCGTGCATTCGCGGTGCGTGCGGGCCGGACGGCTGTGGACGAAGCGCGGCGCTTCATCAATTAATGACCAAACCGCAAGACCTAGTGCATAGATATCGTTTGCCGCGGCGTTAATGACTATCGACAATCGTGGCTCGAATTCCCGCCCTTGCGCCAGAAGCGCCTTGGTCGGGCGGCACCTGTCGGCTATCCCGGCCGTCCGTGCCATCCAGTTCACGACGACATGTACGCGTTTACGCCCTCATTCCAGAATCCTGCCGGTTCGCCGATCCGCGAACTGTTCAAGTACCTCTCCGAGCCGGGGATGATTTCGTTCGCGGGCGGCTATCCGGCCAGCGACCTGTTCGACGTCGACGGCCTGAACGCGGCCGCCGAACGCGCGTACGCCCAGCCGGTGCGCTGCCTGCAATACGGCCCGACCGACGGCCTTGCCGAACTGAAGCAGCAACTGATTGCGTTGATGGCGCGCCGTCACGTCGCGTGCACGCCGGCCGAACTGCTCGTCACGACCGGCTCGCAGCAGGGCCTCGACCTGCTGCTGCGCGTGATGGTCGCGCCCGGCGACGTCGTGCTGACGGAGCAGCCGGCTTATCCGGCGACGCTGTCGGCGATGCGCGTGCAGCAGGCGCGCATCGTCACGATCCCGGTCGACGGTGACGGCCTCGACGTCGACCGCCTCGCGTCGCAACTCGCGTCCGGCGCGATCGCGCAGCCGAAACTGCTCTACACCGTCCCGACCTTCGCGAACCCGACCGGCGCGACGCTCACGCGCGAACGCCGGCTGAAGCTGCTGCGTCTCGCGGTGCAATACCGTTTCCTGATCGTCGAGGACGATCCGTACGGCGACCTGCGTTTCGCGGGCGAACCGGTGCCGTCGATGCTCGCACTCGCGAACGAAGTCGATGGCGCGCGCGACTGGATCGTGCATTTCGCGAGCCTGTCGAAAATCGTCGCGCCGGGGCTGCGCGTGGGCTGGACGATCGCGCCGGCCGAGATCGCGCGACGCTGCGTGATCGCGAAGCAGACGGTCGACCTGTGCAGCACGCCGTGGACGCAAGCCACCGCCGCCGAATATCTCGCCGACGGCGCGCTCGAACGCCATCTGCCGCGCATCACGGCGGCCTACCAGCTCAAATGCGACGCGATGTGCGACGCGCTGCGCGACGGTTTCGGCGACGCGATCACGTTCCATCGTCCCGAAGGCGGGATGTTCGTGTGGGCGCGGATCGGCGCGGTGTCGTCGGACGTGCTGCTGCAACAGGCGATCGCGAACAAGGTCGTCTTCGTGCCGGGCAACGCGTTCTTCGCGGACAACGTCGACGCCGCATCGCTGCGCCTGTCGTTCGCCGCGCCCGACGTCGACGCGATCCGGGAAGGTGTGGCGCGCCTGGTGCGCGCATATGATGCGGCGCTGGCCGCGTGAGGAGACACCCATGAACATCGTCATCAACGACACCGCATGGCTGGATGAAGCGCCGGGCATGGCCGATATCCGCCCCGTCGCGCACAAGTCGTCGCAGATCGGCGCGGGGCCACAATACGTCGCGGACGTGCTCGGCCGCTTCGGCGCGGATTCGACCGACACGAGCGACGCCGCACCGGTCGTCCTCGGCTATAACTGAACCGCGCGGCGACGGGTTTGCAACGAAAACCGTGGGCGCGCCGCGAGCTGCGACGCCGAAACGGGTAAGCTAGCGCGACCGTCTCCCGCAAGATCGCCGCGCCATCATGTCCGATCCCACTTCCGAATCGCTCACGCAAACCTATGACCGTCTCTGGTCGTGCCTCGAGTCCGGCGTGGGCACGCAGCGCTCGCCGTTCACGATGATTCAGGCCGCGACGCTCGGCCTCGACGGTGCGCCGAAGGTACGCACGATCGTGTTGCGGCAAGTGAGCCGCGCCGATCGTCTGCTGGCGTTCCATACGGATGCGCGTTCGGAGAAGGTTGCGGAGTTACGCCGCGATCCCCGCATCGCCGTCGTCGCGAACGATCTCGACGCGCTCGTGCAGATTCGCGCGGAAGGCGTTGCGTCGATCTGCGACGACGAAGCGCAACGGCGTGCGATCTGGCAATCGAGCCGTCCGCATACGTTGCTGTTGTATCGCGCACGGTTGCGGCCGGGTACGCCGATCGAGTCGCCTGAAGACGCGCACGTCACGCCAAGCCCGGGCGACGCCCCCACCGACGACGGCTATCGGAACTTCTGCCTGGTCCACGTCGCGGTGACGCGCATCGACTGGCTCGAACTTGCCCGCGGCGGTCATCGCCGCGCGGTATTCGACGTGAACGACGACGGCTACGCAGGCGGCTGGATCGCCCCCTGACGGCGACGTTCGCCCGCCTGCTACAAACGCGTACAAATCAGACACATCCCGGATACATCAGACCTTTCAAATGGGTGACCGCCGCGTGACCGCCGCGTGCCCAAATGAAAGCGAAGGCGCGCCCGGGCGCGCGGCATGTTCACTTTCAACCTCACGAAAGGAGATGCCGAGCGATGTCTTCCACACCGTTTTCCCCGATGCGTCGGCACCTGCTGGCCACGTCCGTGGCCGCGGGTGTATCCGCGATGCTGCCCACCGCGCTGCATGCGGCAACCGGCGACACCGGCATACGCCCGTTCACCGCCCATATCCCCGATGACGCACTGGTCGACCTGCGCCGCCGCATCACCGCGACGCGCTGGCCGGGCCGCGAGACCGTCGCCGACGAATCGCAGGGCGTGCGGCTCGCGCGCATGCAGGCGCTGCTGCGCTACTGGGGCACCGACTACGACTGGCGCAAGGGCGAGGCGCGCCTGAACGGCTTCCCGATGTTCATCACGGAAATCGACGGGCTCGACATTCACTTCATCCACGTCCGGTCGCGGCACGCGAATGCGATGCCGATGATCATGACGCACGGCTGGCCCGGTTCGGTCTTCGAGCTGGTGAAGGCGATCGGCCCGCTGACCGACCCGACCGCGCACGGTGCGAGCGCCGACGATGCGTTCCACGTCGTCGTGCCGTCGCTGCCGGGCTTCGGTTTCTCGGGCCGCCCGACGAAGACGGGCTGGGGCTCCGACCACATCGCGCGCGCATGGGGCGAGCTGATGGCGCGCCTCGGCTATACGCGCTTCGTGTCGCAGGGCGGCGACTGCGGCTCGGTGATCTCGCACCGGATGGCGATGCAGCGCGTGCAGGGCTTGGCGGGGATTCACGTGAACATGCCGGCGACGGTGCCGCCGGACATCGCGACGCTGCTCCAGGTCGACGCGCCGGCTCCGGCATCGCTGTCGCCGAAGGAGAAGGCCGCGTACGAGAAGCTCGCGACGTTCTATCGCGACAACTGCGGCTACGCGGCGATGATGGTCACGCGTCCTCAGACGGTCGGCTACGCGCTGGCCGATTCGCCGTCGGGGCAGGCCGCGTGGATGTACGACAAGATCTCGCAGTGGACGTACAGCGGCGGCGTACCCGAACGCTCGATTCCGCGTGACGAGATTCTTGACGACATTTCGTTGTACTGGCTGACCAACACGGCGACGTCCTCCGCGCAGATCTACTGGGAGGATCACTCGAACAACTTCAACGCGGTGGACATCTCGCTGCCGGCCGCGATCACGGTGTTTCCCGGCGAGATCTATCAGGCGCCGCGCAGTTGGGCCGAGCGCAGCTATCACAACCTGATCTACTTCAACGAAGTCGACAAGGGCGGACACTTCGCGGCATGGGAAGAGCCGGAACTGTTCGCACGCGAAGTGCGTGCCGGGTTCCGGCCGTTGCGTCGCGCGTAAGCGCGGCTCGACGGGAGCGCGGGCCGGTTGCGATGCCGGCCTGCGTCCGTGGCCGCATCGGTGCAGGGGGGCGCGTGTGTTGGGCGGCCCCCGAACCGCACCGGCTGGCGGGCGTTTTTTGAATCGCTCTGTGTCGTATCCGGACACGGATACGTTGGGATACAAAGCGTCGGAATGGTTCGGATATAAATCCGGTGAAGCGATTCACACGGCGGCGCGGAGCGATGCGCGGCCGGCGTGAACGGCGATACCGGAGCGCCCGCACCTGCCGTGGGGCCCCTTCCTTACCGATCGACAATGGAGAACGAGTCATGCCTGATACCGTGAATAGCCGCCGCCGCCTGATCCTGGGTACGACAATCGCAAGCCTGAGCCTCGCCGACCTCGGCTTCGGCTCGCTGGCGCACGCGCAGTCGGCGCCCGATGCCCCGACGAGCCGCGCGGCCGGCGCGGCGTCGCTCGGCAACATCCACCAGATCGACGCGGGCGTGCTGAACGTCGGGTATGCGGACCTCGGGCCGAAGAACGGCCCCGTCGTGTTCCTGCTGCACGGCTGGCCGTACGACATCTACAGCTACGCGGACGTCGCGCCGCTGCTCACGGCGGCTGGCTATCGCGTGATCGTGCCGTACCTGCGCGGCTACGGATCGACGACGTTCCGCTCGGCCGACACGCTGCGCAACGGCCAGCAGGCGGTGACGGCCGTCGACATCGTCGCGCTGATGGATGCGCTGAAGATCGACCGTGCGGTGTTCGGCGGCTACGACTGGGGCGCACGCACGGCCGACGTCATCGCGGCGCTGTGGCCGCAGCGCGTGAAGGCGCTGGTGTCGGTGAGCGGCTACCTGATCGGCAGCCAGCAGGCGAACAGCAAGCCGCTGCCGCCTCAGGCCGAATTCCAGTGGTGGTATCAGTTCTACTTCTCGACCGAGCGCGGCGCGCTCGGCTATGCGGAGAACCTCGATGCGTTCAACAAGCTGATCTGGCAGCTCGCGTCGCCGAAGTGGCAGTTCTCCGACGAGACTTATGCTCGCAGCGCCGCGGCATTCCGGAATCCCGACCACGTGGCGGTAGTGATCCACAACTATCGCTGGCGCCTCGGTCTCGCGAAGGGCGAAGCGAAATACGACGACATCGAGCGGCGGCTCGCGGCCGCCCCGGTCATTACCGTGCCGACGATCACGATGGAAGGCGATGCGAACGGCGCGCCGCACCCGGCCCCTGCCGCGTATGCGAAGAAGTTCACCGGCAAGTACCAGCACCGCACGATCACCGGCGGCATCGGCCACAACCTGCCGCAGGAAGCGCCGCAAGCGTTCGCCGATGCGATCCTGCAAGTGGAGCATCTGTGATGCGGGCGCGTACCGGTGTGATGCGTCACGGCGTGCGCCGTGCGCTCGTCGCGGGCGTGTTGCTGGCCGGCGCGTTGTCGGCGAGCGGCCCGGCCGCGTTCGCGGAGCAGCCGAAGCTGGCCGCGTCGCCGATCTACGGCGTGACGATCCCGCCCGGCTACCGGAAGTGGGAAATGGTCGCGCCGGCCGAGGAAGCGGCGCCGCTCGACGAATTGCGTGTGGTGCTCGGCAATCCTGTCGCGATGCGTGCGCTCGAGAAGGCGACGCTGCCGTTTCCGGACGGCACGATCCTCGTGAAGCTCGCGTACAAGCGCAAGCAGTCGGACGAGTTCCCGTCGGCGACGGTGCCGGGCCAGGCGACCACCGTGCAGGTGATGGTGAAGGATTCGCGCCGCTATGCGTCGACGGGCGGCTGGGGCTTCGGGCGCTTCATCAATGGCGTGCCGGCCGATATCGGTCAGCACCAGACGTGCTTTGCGTGTCACCAGGCGCGCGTGAAGAATCACGACTTCGTGTTCACGCGATTGGCGCCTTGACACGTGTGTACGTCAGGAGGCATGCCGTTCATCGCCGTGCCATCGTCGGCGGGAATTTGAGTGGGACTACGCCCGATCCGGGTTGGAGCCGACCGCCAGGATGATGCCTCGTGTTCGGGTCATTCCGCTCGATGACGCGGCGGCGCGAACCCGGTTGCACGGATCGCGCCGCTGAGTCGCGTGCATCACCACGAATAGCCCTGCATGCCGTAATCGACATCGTGTCGGCGTCCCCACCACGGCAGGTAGGCGTTGTTTCCGCCGCGCGCGCGAAACCAGTCCTTGGTCGGGTCGATCGGCGTGAGCTTCGATGGCGGCATGACGACGACCGCGGCGGGGTGTTCGGGGTCGGTCGTGCCGGCGACGAGTGCGTTGCCGCCGAAGTGGTTGATCCGGCCGATCGCGAGCGCGACGTCGGTCAATGCGCTGCCTGTTCCCATGTCGCCGAGCAGGGCGGCGGTGTTGAATGTCTGCTTCTTGTGATCGTATTCCGGAAGCGTTTCGGTCAAGGTTTGCGTGAGCGCGACGAGGCGGGATGACGCTGCATCGCTGCCGTTGCCTGCATCGTGAACGATGTAATTCAGGTCAGTGGCAGCGACGCCGGCGTTGCGTGCCGCTTGCGCGATCGTCGCCTTCCACGCCTGGGCGGCGCGCGTCGTGCCGACTTTCGGCGAGAACGCTTTCGTGTCGCCGGCCGCGGCCTTGCCGATCCATGCGAGCGGCTCGCGCTCGGTGTTGAAGTTCGGGCCGGCGAGGAACAGCACGACGAGGTTCTCGTTGATCTGCGCATCCGTGGGCGGGAAGTTGGGGGCGTCCCAGTTCATTGCCCATACGGTCTTGTCGGGGTTTGCTTGCAAGTAATCCAGCGCGTTGTTCAGTGACGTGAAGCCGGCGTTTGCGTTGCCTTGGGTAATTTGGACGTCGGGCGGCGTGTCGCGGCTCCAAAGCGTCTTGGGTGACGGCGGACCAATTTCGAAGCATTGGAGAAACTCATTGATAAAGTACGTCTTCGCTTCAATCGGATCGAGCCTGGGAGGCAGCGCGAGCTCGATATGTATTCCGGCAAGCTCGCGCCAATCTTTGGGATTCTCGGCTTTCACGGTGTAGAAATAGCTCGCGTTCGCAAAGTAGCGCGAACGCATCAACACGAGAAACTCTCTTACGTACTTGTGATAGAAACCCTTGAATGTTTCTTCGCCCTCGTTGCCGTACGCGATGCCAGCTACCGACTGCAGGGTGGTAAAGGACTTCGGATCGGTGCGGACCATATCGTCATTCTTGTTGGGAGCGGCAAGGCCCTGTGCCCACAACAATTGCCATTCGGTCGGGTAGTCCATACGTTGCAGCGGATTCAACCACATCAGGCCGACAACCTGTGCGACGAACGGCTTGGCCGGCTCTTCGACTGATGGCGATGAATTCTCCAGCGCGCTGACAGGTGCGGCATGTACCGCGCGCATGAGGGATGTGGTGAACAGAAACACCATCAGCGCGGCCAGGCCAGGTACGACAAAAAATCGTTTCATCCAATCTCCTATTTCGAAATGTGCCGGGTCGGGTCGTTCGACATGCGCCATCAGAGAGGCCATGAGAACGGTGGCGATCAGCCATGTCGAAACGGCGAGGGCGACGCGTCGCGGCCAGGTAGCGATCAGCGCCTTCATACGAAACCCCGGGCCTTCAGATAAAACTCGCCTTCACGTTCGTCCGTGATCGTCGGTCATGCGTCTCAGCGCCGGTTTGCATCACCACGAATAGCCCTGCATGCCGTAATCGACATCGTGTCGGCGTCCCCACCACGGCAGATAGGCGTTGTTTCCGCCGCGCGCGCGGAACCAGTCCTTGGTCGGGTCGATCGGCGTGAGATTCGATGGCGGCATGACGACGACGGCGACGGGGTGTTCGGGGTCGGTCGTGCCGGCGACGAGTGCGTTGCCGCCGAAGTGGTTGATCCGGCCGATCGCGAGCGCGACGTCGGTCAATGCGCTGCCTGTTCCCATGTCGCCGAGCAGGGCGGCGGTGTTGAATGTCTGCTTCTTGTGATCGTATTCCGGAAGCGTTTCTGTCAAGGTTTGCGTGAGCGCGACGAGGCGGGATGACGCTGCATCGCTGCCGTTGCCTGCATCGTGAACGATGTAATTCAGGTCGGTGACAGCGACGCCGGCATTGCGGGCCGCTTGCGCTATCGTCGCCTTCCACGCCTGTACGGCGCGCGTCGTGCCGACCTTCGGCGAGAACGCTTTCGTGTCGCCGGCCGCGGCCTTGCCGATCCATGCGAGCGGTTCGCGCTCGGTGTTGAAGTTCGGGCCGGCGAGGAACAGCACGACGAGGTTCTCATTGATCTGCGCATCCGTGGGCGGGAAGTTCGGGGCGTCCCAGTTCATTGCCCATACGGTCTTGTCGGGGTTTGCCTGCAAGTAGTCCAACGCCTTGTTCAGCGATGTAAAGCCGGTGTTTGCGCCGCCTTGCGTGATCTGGACATCAGGGGGTGTGTCGCGGCTCCACATCGTCGGGAAATGCGGATTGCCGATAGAAAACGTCTTCCGAATCGAGTCTTGCACGTAGCTTTGCGATTCGGCTGCATCAAGTCGATTCGGAATCGCAAGCTCAACATGAATGCCCGCGAGTTCCCGCCAGTCCTTTTTATAGTTGGGCGCGACCGTGTAGAAGTATTTCGGATTGGAGGCATAGCGCGAGCTGAGCAGCAGAGGAAATTCGAACATGTACTTGCGATAGAAGCCTCTAAATGTTTCCTCGCCTTCGTTGCCGTACGCGATACCCGCTACCGATTGCAGCGTAGTGAAGGACTTCGGATCGGTGCGAACCATATCGTCATTCTTGTTTGGCGCGGCGAGTCCCTGCGTCCACAACAATTGCCATTCAGTCGGGTAGTCCATACGTTGCAACGGATTCAACCAAATCATGCCTACAACCTGCGCGACGAACGGCGTGGCCGGCTCTTCGACTGATGACGATGGAATCTCTAACGCGCTGACAGGTGCGGCATGTACCGAGCGCGCGATGGCCGTGGTGAACAGAAATACCATGAGCGCGGCCAAGCTCGGTACGACAAAGAATCGTTTCATCCAATCTCCTATCTCCAAATGTGCTGGGTCGGGTTGTTCTACGTGCGCGATCAGCGAGGCCATGAGCACCGTGGTGATGAGCCATGTCGAAAACGCGATGGCGACGCGTCGCGGCCACGTGGCGATGAGGGTCGTCATACAAGACCTCCGACCTTCAGATAAAACTCACCTTCGCGTTCATCCATGATCGTGTCGGGCTTCTTGCCTTCACTATCCTCGGCATGTACCCATTCATGCATCGATAAACCATCAAGTTGCCCGCGTGCAAAATATTCGTAGTACTTCTTGTTTGGGTTTTCGTCTGACAGACCTTTACTCATCCGCCAATCCGCCTCAATGCGCACCGATTTGAGTTGCTTCTCGGTCAGGTAGCACAAGCCCACTGCAACGTCATACGCAAGCGCCTTCTCGGCGTGCTCTGGATGGGTCACCGTCGTAGAGTGATTGGTCGGGCTATTCGTCGAACCACGATCGAGCCAGTCGACGATCTGTTTGTCGCGCCATTCCTTGTAGCCCTCCGGCATCTCGCTTTTGCCGTCCTCACCAATCACGTGACCCTCGTGATCGATCCATTCCGTATTGAGTGTTCGACGCGCTTCCATTCGCATCAACGCGCGATCTTCATAGCGCTGTCCGGCTTCCGTTTCCGCCGTACCTTGCGCGACGCTATCCGCGTTCTTTGCGTTGTACTGGTCGTACGGATCGTCGGCCCGCTTGTCCGCATCGGTCTTGCTCGCGTTGCGCCACGCGGCTGGTGGATCGTTGCCTTCGTTGAAGTCGCTGACTGCGTCGCCATCCTTCGTTTCAACGGCCTTGCCGAATCGCAGCGCCTTCGGCGAAAACGGATCATCAAGTGCCGGCGCATCCGCCACCACGGTCCAGCCTTTCGGCGGATCGGCATTCACACGCAGCATGTTCAACGCCGAGCTGATACCGGTCACGACGAACATGAGCGGTGCGGTCACAAGCGTCGCTGCCATGCCCAAAACTGATTCATTCCCCTTGATCGCACCAATCAGATTGAACTTTGCGGGCGGCGACGGCGGGTACCAGAAGCCCGGCTTCGTTCCTCGCTTGCCATGCCGCCAATCGTCTTCCCAATATCGGTAGGGTTTCTGAACGCCAACAGGGAAGCCGGATGCGAACACCCGCTGCGTCAGGATGCCCTCCACACCGATATCCTCGAGTTCGTGCTTGCTGATCCCGCGCCAGCCGATGCCTTGCACCGTTACCGCCGAAATCACCTGATCGTGTGGACAGCAATACGCGGTGACGCGGCCATACGTCGACCCATTCAAGCCGTGCCGCGCGCGATCCTCTTGCGCTGCATAGGAGCGGTTGCTCGTCGGCGACACCCGCTTGTTTTCCATGTCTTCATCGATCTTGTCCACGGGCAGTTCGTGTGCTTTGCGAGCGCCGATGATCGACAGGAATTTGCCGAGCGTCTTCGTGCGCGCGGCGTAGGTCTGCCGTCCGCGTTGACCGCTCGCGTCCTTCGTCGCGCGTTGCGACCATGTATCCATGAACGTATCCGATTTGTACGGGCCGTCCGCATTCGCAAGGCTATACGGCGCGTTCGCCAGTACGTAGGCATCTGCGACGCAATGTCCGGTGCGTCCCCACGGATCTTCGACATCGGGGAAGGCGTCACCGAAGAACGCTGCTGTCAGGCCGACGATGTTGCCTTGGCTATGGCACACGACCGTAATCGGTACGTCGGCCTGCATGCGGCGAATCGACTCGATCAGCCTGGCCAGTCGCAACGCCGCGAGCACGCCGTACGCGCGAGGCGGCGCGCGGTACAGCGGTCGATGGGTTGGATTGATGCCTTGCACCGTCATCCAACCCATCGTTCGGTCATCCAGACCGCCGTGCCATAGATCGGGCAGGCTTGCGCAGCCGTTCGTGAACGGACCGCCGCCCCAATAGTCCTTCTCGTTCAGAAAGATCTTGTCGCCGTATTCCTTCAGTTCGGCCGCAGTCGCACGATAGCCCCATCGGAAATGAATGACAGGCGAGAACGATGGGTCGGGTTTGATGTAGTCACCGGACCAAAGCTTCGGATTCAAGAACCCATCCGGCGTCACGCTTTCCGTGTACTTCGCGGGCAGCAACTGCCCGGCGTCGACGCCGTGATACATCATCTGATCGTCCAGTCGCCCGAGCCTGCGATTCAGACCTTTGCACAGCCCTTGCTCCGTTGCATCGAACCATTCACCCTCCGAGTTGACGCCATGCACGAAGATCACGATGCCGGGCAACGGCAATTGCTTGATGCAGATCAGCGGCGTGTTCTTTGCAAACATCGTCACACCCTCGCCGCGGCCGACGACGATCGGCGGCGGCGCCGGTCGCGATGCGGCCACGTTCAACGTAGCGACAGTTGCCGCAGGTTCGTCGTTGCGAGCATTTGCCACCGATCGTGGATCGAGAAGTGAATCGGCCATCCAAACTCCTGAACATCTCAAACACCGTGCCAGTTATCGGGCATACAAACGAATCGATAAGTATCCGAACCAACGGAGAACTGAAGCGAGGCCGCAAGCATATCGAATAGGCGCAGGTGGAAAGCCCGGATACCGGAAAATGCGCGCCGAGCGCGGTGGCGCCGAACGAAAATTGTCAGAATGTGTTTCCGAGCGGAAATCCGTCGCATGGCTTCATCACGCAAAGAGCGGCGCGGAAGTGGCGCTGCCTTCACTCCGCAGCGACTGCGAGGCCCGTCATCCGGCGAGGCACCCGTTTGACGCACTGCTTACAACATTTCGTCCGTATCTTTCAACGATTAATTCGCTGTTGTCCGTGCTTGCATGGCGAAACCGACGAGTTTGTATCGCACTGTATCTATTGCCGCTGCGGAAACATCGGATTGCACTGAAACCATGGTTCGGAAACATGCCGGATACGTGAGCGGGTTCTACTGTCGACATGCAGGAAACGTTCGATGCCAGACATCTGGATCGGATACCGAATGATCGACACACCAACTTCCTCTTAGGAGAACACTCATGAAAGCCGCTCGAATCCTCGCCGTTGCCGTTCTCGCTTCGATCCCCGCATTGTCGTTCGCCGATACCGGCCACGGCCTCACGCGTGCCGATGTGCGCGCCGATCTCGTCCGACTCGAGAAGGCCGGCTACAGCCCGGCCAGCGGCGAAGCCAATTACCCGGACGATATCGCTGCCGCGGAGAACGCCGTCGCCGCGCAGCAGGTCGCGCGCTCGGACCAGAACGGTCCGTCGAAGTCGCAGGGCGACAACGTCGCCGCCGCGTCGACGCCGACCGCCCGCTACGCAGCGGCCGACACGCGCGCCGCACGCGACGCACGCACGGGCGCCGCGGACGGCCTGTACGCGCATTCGTGATCCGCTGCCGCGCCTGCCATGCGCAGGCGCGGCAGCATCGCAAACATTTCAGATGTACAACACGACAGGAAGGAGCATGACGATGGTCGGTTTGACGAAACGGGTGCTGGTGTCCGCGGCGGTGCTGGGCGGTCTGTTCGGTGCGGTCGCGGCGCAGGCTGCGCCGAAGGAAGACCTGAAGGGCACGAACGTCGTGCTGGTGCACGGCGCGTTCGCCGACGGGTCGAGCTGGAACCGCGTGATTCCGCTGCTCGAGGCGCGTGGCCTGCACGTCGTAGCGGTGCAGAATCCGCTGAGCTCGCTCGCCGACGATGCCGCCGCGACGAAGCGCGCGATCGACGAGCAGAAGGGGCCCGTCGTGCTGGTCGGCCATTCGTGGGCCGGCGTCGTGATCAGCGATGCGGGCAACGACGACAAGGTGAAGTCGCTCGTCTACGTCGCCGCGTTCGCGCCGGACAATGGCCAGTCGATCGCCGACGTCACGCAGGGGCTGCCGGCGCCGGCGTGGGCCGGCGAGCTGCGCAAGGACGCGGGCGGCTTCGCGACGCTGTCGGACAAGGCGATCGCGCAGGATTTCGCGCCGGACCTGTCGCCCGCGCAGCAGCGCGTCGTCGCCGCGACGCAAGGGCCGTGGTACGGTGGCTGTATTTCGCAGAAGGTCACGCAGGCCGCGTGGCATGAGAAGCCGTCGACGTTCGTCGTCGCGACGCAGGACCGGATGATCGATCCGACGCTGCAGGAAGCGATGGCGAAGCGGATCGGCGCGACGGTCGCGCGTGTGAACGGCAGCCACGTCGCGATGTTGAGCCAGCCGAAGGTTGTGGCCGACGCGATCATCGCTGCCGCGGAGCGTGCGAAGCACGATACGCAGTGAGTGATGCGGCGCCGTCGGTGAGGGTGATGTACTTTCATGAAGTCCTGACGTCTTCCTCGCCAGGAAGGCGGAGGATTCCCGGTAGCGATAGGCAAGCATCACGCCGGTGACCCTGACCCGTGGAAGAAGCTGCCTCTCGACGGCACGCCTTTCCTCCCCGCCGTCCGCCCCGAAGGAAATCCCCTTGGGGGAAATGGCGGGCTTTCTCGGAGCACATTCTGATGACGCAGCAACTCTGGCAACTATCGGCGACTGAAATCGCGAAGCGGGTGCGGCAACGTGAAGTGTCCGCACGAGAAGTGGCGGATGCGACGCTGGCCCGTCTCGATGCGGTGAACCCGGCGATCAACGCGGTGGTCGAGCATCGCCCGGACGACGTGCGGCGGCAAGCGGACGAAGTCGATCGCGCGATCGCGCGCGGCGACGATCCAGGGCCGCTCGCCGGCGTGCCCGTGACCGTGAAGATCAACGTCGACGTCGCGGCGTTCGCGACGACCAACGGCACGCGCCTGCAGGAAAACCTGATCGCGAGCGCCGACAGTCCGTCGGTCTCGAACTTGAGGAAGGCCGGCGCGGTGCTGCTCGGCCGGACCAATTCGCCGACGTTCGCGCTGCGCTGGTTCACGTCGAATCTCGTGCACGGCCATACGTACAATCCGCGTAACCGGTCGCTGACGCCGGGCGGATCGAGCGGCGGCGCGGCGGCGGCCGTCGCCGCCGGGATCGGCCCGCTCGCGGTCGGCACCGACATCGGCGGCTCGGTGCGTTACCCGGCCTATGCCTGCGGCGTGCACGGGATCCGGCCGTCGCTCGGACGGGTGCCGGCGTTTAATGCATCGTCACCCGAGCGTGCGATCGGCGCGCAGTTGATGTCGACGACCGGGCCGATCGCGCGCACGATCGACGATCTCGCGCTGGCGCTGCGAGCGTTCGCCGCACCGGACCCGCGCGACCCGTGGTACGTGCCGGTGCCGATCGAAGGCCGTGCGGTGCCGAAGCGTGCGGCGCTGTGCGTGCGTCCGGGCGGCCTGCAGGTCGTGCCCGAAGTCGAGGCCGCATTGCGCGATGCCGCGCGTCGGCTCGTCGATGCGGGGTGGACCGTCGATGAAATCGACGATACGCCGCCGATGCGCGAGGCTGCGCTGTTGCAGGAGCAGCTCTGGCTTGGCGACGGATTCGACGCGTTGACGAACGCGGTCGCGAGCGACGGCGACCCGGGCGCGGCCGCGGTGATCGCAGCCGTGCGCGGCAAGGTGCGCGATCTGCCGGCCGACGTGATCAGCCGCGCGCTCGTGCGGCGTACGACGCTGACGCGGCAATGGCGGCTGTTTCTCGATGAATACGCGGTATTGCTGCTGCCGGTGTCGTCGGAGTTGCCGTTCCCCGACGAACTCGACAGGCAAGGACCGGAAGGGTTCGAGCGCGTATGGGAAGCGCAGCTCACGCTGCGTGCGCTGCCGGCGATGGGGCTGCCCGGGCTTGCGGTGACGACGGGCATCGCCAATGACGTGCCGGTCGGTGTGCAGGTGGTCGCCGCTCATCATCGCGAGGATCTGTGCCTGCTTGCGGGGCACGACATCGAGGCGCGCGGCGCGCCGGTGACGGTGGTCGATCCGATCGTCTGAGGCGGTACGGGCGTGGCGCGTCGGCGATGCACCGCGTTCGTCGGCGGATTGTTCATCGATCCATCAAGGCGCGCGCCGTTCGACCCGGCGCGCCATTCCATTTCGGATTCCCTTGCAACGTGCGGCGCGTCGCGTGCCGCACCGTTCCTGACTTCGTAGCCTCCATTTCTTTCAAGAACCTTCGATGCGTGACATCGAACGGCCGTCGCTCCCGATCCCCCGCATGAACCCGCGCCGATCGCGCGCGTCTGCTATTGCATTCCCCGCGCCGCTGATTAGGAAATGAATTTTTATTGGTTCTGCTTCCCCGAGCGCGCTCGCATAGTCGGGCTGACGGCTATAGACAGCATCCAAGCTGCGCAGGCCGCAATCCCGGCGTTGTTGATCATACGAATCTGCGAGAAAGAGGAAGCGTGATGACGTTTGCATTGGAAGAACGAACGGCCGCCCGGCAGGCGCTCGAAGCCGCGCGCGCGGCGGCCGCATCGGCGGGCACGCCCTACGCGGGCGGCGTGGCGCCGCAAGCCGCGTGGACGCTGTTCGCCGCCGGCGACGCGTTGCTGGTCGACGTGCGCACCGCGGAAGAACGGAAATTCGTCGGCCACGTGCCCGAGTCGCTGCATGTGCCGTGGGCGACCGGCACGAGCCTGACGCGCAACCCGCGCTTCGTGCGCGAGCTGGAAGCGAAGACCGGCAAGGACGCGGTGGTGCTGTTGCTCTGCCGCAGCGGCAACCGGTCCGCGCAGGCGGCCGAAGCCGCGACCAAAGGCGGTTTCACACAGGTATTCAACGTGCTCGAAGGGTTCGAGGGCGACCTCGACGAACAGCGGCATCGCGGCAGCCTGAACGGCTGGCGCCATCGCGGCCTGCCGTGGGCTCAGGACTGAGTCACGGCTGTTACGGGGAGAAGTCAGCATGGCCGCATTCGACATCGACGACATCGTTCAATCGCTCCAGAGCGTGCGCCGCGCGTGGCGCGAGAAGCAGCGGCGCTCGCTCGAACCGGGCGGGCGCGACCTGCCGGCGCGCGAGGCGCTCGCACAGATCATCGGCGCGCTGAAGGGCGTGCTGTTCCCGATGCGGCTCGGGCCGCCCGACCTGCGGCAGGAGAGCGAGAACTTCCATGTCGCCCACGCGCTCGACGCGGCGCTGAACGCGCTGCTTGCGCAGGTGACGCTCGAACTGCGCTACGCGGCGCGGCAGCGCAACGCCGATGCACCAATCGAAGAAGTGGCCTCCACCGCCGTGCAGGCGTTCGCCGCACGCCTGCCTGAGATCCGCCGGCTGCTCGACAGCGACGTGCTCGCCGCGTTCCATGGCGATCCGGCGGCCGGCAGCGTCGACGAAGTGCTGCTCTGCTATCCCGGCATCCTCGCGATGATCCACCACCGGCTCGCGCATGAGCTGTACCGGCTCGGGCTGCCGCTGCTCGCGCGGATCATCGCCGAGCAGGCCCACGCGGAAACCGGCATCGACATTCATCCGGGCGCGCGCATCGGTGGTGGCTTCTTCATCGATCACGGCACGGGTGTCGTGATCGGCGAGACCGCGATCATCGGCGAGCGCGTGCGCGTGTACCAGGCCGTCACGCTCGGCGCGAAGCGCTTCCCGCGCGATGCTTCCGGCCATCTGGAGAAGGGGCTCGCGCGCCATCCGATCGTCGAGGACGACGTCGTGATCTATGCAGGCGCAACGATCCTCGGCCGCGTGACGATCGGCCGCGGCGCGGTGATCGGCGGCAACGTGTGGCTCACGCAGGACGTACCGCCCGGCGCGAACGTCACGCAGGCCGTGCTGCGCAGCGAAGCGAGTGCCGCGCGGCGCGAACCGGCCGAACCGGTGCCCGACGCACGGGTGACGACATGAGCGACCTGATCCAGCACTTCGGCGCCAACGTGCGCAAGCTGCGCGAAGCGCGCACGTGGTCGCAGGAGCAGCTCGCCGAACACGCGGGGCTGAACCGTTCGTATGTCGGCGAGATCGAGCGCGGCGAGGCCATCGCGTCGATCGTCACCGCGGACAAGATCGCGCGCGCGTTCGAGGTGTCGATCTCGACGCTGTTGCCCGGCGTGTACGTCACCTGACTCATTTCGCCTGCTTTCCCGTTCGGTCGTGCCCTGTGACGGCTATAGCATGTTGAGCCGGCAGGGGCGTGCTTCGGATAATCGCCTGGCGTCATAAGCAATCCCGTTTTTCATCTTAAGAACCCGGAGCTACACATGTCGACCGTTGCAAGCGGCACGGCCGCGCTGAGCGATCACGCCGCCCGCCAACTAGCGAACGCTACCAAGACCGTCCCGCAGCTTTCCACGATTACGCCGCGCTGGCTGACCCATCTGCTGCAATGGGTGCCGGTCGAGGCCGGCATCTATCGCCTGAACCAGGTGAAGAACCCGGAAGCCGTGCGCGCCGCCTGCACGCAGCTCGAGGACGAAAGCGTGCTGCCGCGGACCTTCGTGCCGTACGAAGAACAGCCGCGCGAGTATTTCCTGAACGCGGTGAGCACCGTGCTCGACGTCCATACGCGGATCTCCGATCTCTACAGCAGTCCTCATGACCAGATCAAGGAACAGCTGCGCCTGACGATCGAGACGATCAAGGAGCTGCAGGAAAGCCAATTGATCAACAATCCGGACTACGGGCTGCTTGCTAATGTGACCGACGAACAGCGGATCTTCCCGCTGACCGGCGCGCCGACGCCGGACGATCTCGACGAGTTGCTGACCAAGGTATGGAAGGAGCCGGCGTTCTTCCTCACGCATCCGCTCGCGATTGCCGCATTCGGCCGCGAATGCACGCGGCGCGGCGTGCCGCCGCCGACGGTCAGCCTGTTCGGCTCGCAGTTCCTCACGTGGCGTGGCATTCCGCTGATCCCGTCGGACAAGGTGCCGATCGCCGACGGCAAGACCAAGATCCTGCTGCTGCGCGTCGGCGACAAGCGTCAGGGCGTCGTCGGTCTCTATCAGCCGGGCGTCTCGGGCGAGCAGGGGCCGGGCCTGTCGGTGCGCTTCATGGGGATCAACGACCAGGCGATCGCGTCGTACCTGATCTCGCTGTATTGCTCGCTCGCGGTCCATTCGCCGGATGCGCTGGCTGTCCTCGATGACGTCGAAATCGCCAAGTTCCATGACTATCCCGACACCTACCGTTAATCCCGGCCTGGTCGGCGGCGACGCGCACGCGTTACCGCATGCGCCGCTGCCGGCCGGCTTGCCCGACCCGGCGACGCTCGCGCGGCTCGCGTCCGAGTTCTTCGCGACGCCGCCCGGGCAGGCCACCGCGCCCGGGCTGTCGGCGGGCAGCGGCGCGGTCGGCGGCGTGCCGTCGGCATTGCCGGCGGCGGCGCCGATCCTCGCGTCGGTCAGCAACCCGGTGCCGGGCGGTTCGCCGCTCGCGGGCCCGGGCGGCGCGGGCACCGGCGTGCCGGGTCTTGCGCTGCCGCAAGGCAAGGTGCCCGGCGCGAACCTTGCGCCGTCCGCGCCGACGCACGTGCTGTCGCTCGGCAACCGCGTGCCCGCGCTCGCGCCGCATGCGGCCGCGCAGAACGGGCTGCCCGACAACGCGGTGTCGATCGCGCCCGCGTTCGAGCCGCGCGTCGGCGGCGCGGCGCTCGGCGTGCCGCAGGCGAATGCCGCGGTGTCGGAGGGCGCGGCGAAGGCGGCGCCGGCTGCGTCGCCGTACTACTTCACCGACGGTTCGCTGCAGGGCTGGCAGGCGACGCCGCAGGACATCGTCGTGCCGTCGAACGGCCTTGCGTCGCCGGAAGCGTTCGGGCTGCCGGGCGACGACGCGCTGCGCGAGCTGCTCGCCGTGCATCGCGACGTGCCGGTCGGGCGTGCATCGGGTGCGTCGGGCACGGACGTGCCGCGTTACTTCATCGACGATACGCACGCCGCCGAACCGCAGGGTAGCCCGCACCGCGGCGCGCACCCGCCGTTCGACGTGAACGCGATCCGCCGCGACTTCCCGATCCTGCAGGAACGCGTGAACGGCAAGCAGCTCGTCTGGTTCGACAACGCGGCGACGACGCACAAGCCGCAGGCCGTGATCGACCGCCTCGCGTATTTCTATGCGCACGAGAATTCGAACATCCACCGCGCCGCGCATGCGCTGGCGGGCCGCGCGACGGACGCATACGAGCATGCACGGGACACCGTGCGGCGCTTCATCGGCGCATCGTCGCCGGACGAGATCGTGTTCGTGCGCGGCACGACCGAGGCGATCAACCTGATCGCGAAGACGTGGGGCGTGCAGAACGTCGGCGAAGGCGACGAGATCGTCGTGTCGCATCTCGAGCATCACGCGAACATCGTGCCGTGGCAGCAGCTCGCGGCGCTCAAGGGCGCGAAGCTGCGGGTGATTCCGGTCGACGATTCGGGGCAGGTGCTGCTCGACGAATACCGCAAGCTGCTCAACGACCGCACGAAGATCGTGTCCGTCACGCAGGTGTCGAATGCGCTCGGCACGGTCGTGCCGGTGAAGGAGATCGTCGAGCTGGCGCATCGCGCGGGCGCGAAGGCGCTCGTCGACGGTGCGCAGTCGATCTCGCACATGCGCGTCGACGTGCAGGCGCTCGACGCGGATTTCTTCGTGTTCTCGGGGCACAAGATCTACGGGCCGACCGGGATCGGCGTCGTGTACGGCAAGCGCGCGATCCTCGACGCCATGCCGCCCTGGCAGGGCGGCGGCAACATGATCGCGGACGTGACGTTCGAGCGCACGGTGTTCCAGCCGCCGCCGAACCGCTTCGAGGCCGGCACCGGCAACATCGCGGATGCGGTGGGGTTGGGCGCGGCGCTCGACTACGTGAGCCGCGTCGGCATCGAGAACATCGCGCGCTACGAGCACGATCTGCTTGCGTATGCAACGAGCGTGCTCGCGCCGGTGCCGGGCGTGCGGCTCGTCGGCACGGCGCGCGACAAGGCGAGCGTGCTGTCGTTCGTGCTGAAGGGCTATGAGACGGAAGAAGTCGGTCAGGCGCTGAACGAAGAGGGCATCGCGGTGCGCTCGGGGCATCACTGCGCGCAACCGATCCTGCGGCGTTTCGGGCTCGAGGCCACGGTGCGGCCGTCGCTGGCGTTCTACAACACGTGCGATGAGGTCGACGCGCTGGTGAGGGTCGTGAGACGACTGGCGGCGCGGCGCTGATTCGCGCTGCCTGACCCAAGGCCGCTTGCGGCGCCCGGAAATTGGGCGTCGCAAGCGGCCTTGGGTGTCGATGCGGGGGCGGACGTGATGCGAATCAACGCCCCGCCAGCATCCTTGTGCCGAGCCCCATCAGCAGCAGTCCGGCCGTCGTGTCGATCACGGCCTTGCGCTTGATCAGCAGCCGGCGCACGGACGGATGCGACGCGAGCAGCGCCATCGTGCAATACCATGCGCCCGAAATCCCGATCGACAGTGCGACGACCACGAGATCGAACCATGCCGGTGCGTGGGCCGGCACCATCAGCGCGAAGACACTGCCGTAGAACGCGACGGCTTTCGGGTTCGTCATGCTGACCACATAGCCTTTCTTCGCGGCACGCCAGCCGGAGGATGAAGCCGGAGCGGCAACGGACAACGGCTTGCGCGCGGTCAGCACCATTTTCAGGCCGAGCCAGATCAGGTAGGTCGCGCCGGCCAGCCGCAGTGCGGTGTGCACCCATGCGACGTGGGTCACGAGCAGGCTCAGGCCGGCAATCGCGATCGCGGCCCAGGTGCCCGACGCGGCAGCGAGGCCGAGCCCGGTCATCACGCCGGCGCGGCGCTGCGCGACCGCGCTCGACGTGACGATCACGAAGTTCGGGCCGGGGCTGGCTACGCTCAGCAGCAGGACGCCGGCGAGCGGCAGCAACGCGTTGATGGTGGTCGACATGGATTCGGGGGCCGTGACGTGGATGGACCTTCATCTTACCCCGGTCGACGTGCCGTGCCTGCGTGCGGGCGATCCAGAAAAAAACGCGTGACGACCGACGTCGCCACGCGTTGCATTGCTTCGAAACACCGTGCATGCCGGCGAACCGGCACGCCGCGGCACATCGCCGGATCGTCAGAAATCGAACCCCGGCCCGCCCGCACCCGGGCCACCCGGCGACGCGGCCGGCGCCGCATCCTTCGGCGCCTCGAACACGGTCGCATCGGTCGTCAGCAGCAGGCCGGCCACCGACGCCGCATTCTGCAGCGCGGTGCGCGTGACCTTGGTCGGATCGAGCACGCCTGATTCGACGAGGTCGCCGTATTCGCCGGTCTGCGCGTTGTAGCCGAAGTTGCCCGAGCCCTCCGCCACTTTCGCGACGACCACGCTCGCTTCCTCGCCGGCATTCGTGACGATCTGGCGCAGCGGTTCCTCGAGCGCGCGCAGCACGATCTTGATGCCGGCGTCCTGGTCGGCATTCGCGCCCCTGAGTTCGCGGATCGCCTGCCGCACGCGGATCAGCGCGACGCCGCCGCCCGGCACGATGCCTTCCTCGACGGCCGCGCGCGTCGCGTGCAACGCGTCGTCGACGCGGTCCTTCTTCTCCTTCACTTCGATCTCGGTCGCGCCGCCGACCTTGATCACTGCGACGCCGCCCGCGAGCTTCGCGACGCGTTCCTGCAGCTTCTCGCGGTCGTAGTCGGACGTCGCCTCTTCGATCTGCACGCGGATCTGCTTCACGCGCGCCTCGATGTTCTTCGCATCGCCCGCGCCGTCGATCACCGTGGTGTTTTCCTTGCCGACCTCGATGCGCTTCGCCTGGCCGAGTTCGGCGAGCGTGGCCTTTTCGAGCGTCAGGCCCGTTTCCTCGGCGATGACCTGGCCGCCGGTCAGGATCGCGATGTCCTCGAGCAGCGCCTTGCGGCGATCACCGAAGCCCGGCGCCTTGACCGCGACCGTCTTCAGGATGCCGCGAATGTTGTTCACGACCAGCGTCGCGAGCGCTTCGCCCTCGACGTCTTCCGCGATGATCAGCAGCGGCCGGCCGGATTTCGCGACCTGTTCGAGCACCGGCAGCAGGTCGCGGATGTTCGAGATCTTCTTGTCGTGCAGCAGGATGTAGGGGTTCTCGATCTCGGCGATCTGCTTGTCGGGATTGTTGATGAAATACGGCGACAGGTAGCCGCGATCGAACTGCAGCCCTTCGACCACGTCGAGCTCGTCGGCGAGCGACTTGCCGTCCTCGACGGTGATCACGCCTTCCTTGCCGACGCGGTCGATCGCTTCGGCGATGCGCTGGCCGATCGATTCCTCGCCGTTCGCGGAGATCGTCGCGACCTGCGCGATTTCCTTGCTCGTGGTGGTCGGCTTGCTGATCTTCTTCAATTCGTCGACGGCCGACGCGACGGCCTTGTCGATGCCGCGCTTCAGGTCGAGCGGATTGAGCCCGGCCGCCACGTATTTCTGGCCTTCGCGGACGATCGCCTGCGCGAGCACGGTGGCCGTCGTCGTGCCGTCGCCGGCTGCGTCGCTGGTGCGCGACGCGACTTCCTTCACGAGTTGCGCGCCGATGTTCTGCAGCTTGTCCGCGAGTTCGATTTCCTTCGCGACCGACACGCCGTCCTTCGTGACGACGGGTGCGCCGAAGCTGCGTTCGAGCACGACGTTGCGGCCCTTCGGCCCGAGCGTGACCTTCACCGCATTAGCGAGAATGTTGACGCCTTCGGTGAGCTTCGTTCGCGCGACGTCGCTGAAAAGAATTTCCTTGGCTGCCATGATTGCGCTCCGTTATTGATTGACGACCGCGACGATGTCTTCTTCGCGCAGCACGAGGAATTCGTTGCCGTTCACCTTGACGGCCTGGCCTGCGTACTTGCCGAACAGCACGCGTTCACCGACCTGCAGGTCGGGCACGAGGCGCTGGCCGTCCGCGTCCTTGCGGCCGGGGCCGACGGCGATCACTTCGCCCTGGTCGGGCTTTTCCGCAGCGCTGTCGGGGATCACGATGCCCGAGGCGGTGGTGGTTTCCTGGTCGAGTCGCTTCACGATGACCCGGTCGTGCAAGGGGCGTAGGCTCATCTGTTCCGTCCTGTTCTGTTGCGTCGAGATTGGTTGGCACTCTTTATCGGAGAGTGCTGACGAGTATAAGAACGCGCGGCGGCGCGATCCAATAACGGATTCGGAAAAGCATTTGCTTGGATGCGCTATGGATGCGCGGCGGGCGTCGGCGTGGAGCGCAAGCGTATGACTCCGACATCGCATACTCGCCCGGGGAGTCCATGAGCGTGGCAACGACACCGGAAGCCGGACGTCAGCCGGGCTGGCTGCGTATCGCCCCCGCGCTGTTCCTGCTGCTGTGGGCGAGCGGCTTCTGTTCCTGAAACTCGGGCTGCGCGACGCGGATCCGCTGACGTTCCTCGCGCTGCGCTATGCATGCGTGGTTGCGCTGCTCGCCGGGCCGTTCCTGTGGCTGCGTCCCGCGTTGCCGCGCACACGCGACGAATGGCGCAATCTCGTCGTCGTCGGTTTGTGCTGGAGGCCGGCTATTTCTCGTTCACCGATCTGAGCCTGAAACTCGGGATGACGGCCGGCGCCGTCGCGCTCGTCACGTCGCAGCAGCCGATTCTCGTCGGGCTGCTCGCGCCGATGATCGCCGGCGAGCGCGTCGGCGTGATGCGCTGGATCGGCCTCGCGCTCGGCGCGGCCGGCGCGGTGATGGTGATCCTCGCGCGTTCGTCGGTTGCGGTGTCGTCGTCGTGGGCGCTGGCGTTCGCGCTGCTCGCGCTCGCGTGCATCACCGGCGGCACGCTGTGGGAAAAGCGCTTCGGCACCGACATCCATCCGGTCACGGCGAACCTCGTGCAATACACGGTCGGCCTCGCGGTGACTGCGCCGCTCGCGTTCGCGCTCGAACCGATGCACGTGCACTGGACCGCCGGCCTCGCAGGTTCGCTCGCATACCTCGTGATCTGCAATTCGCTGATCGCGATCTCGCTGCTGCTCGCGATGGTGCGATACGGCGAAGCGTCGCGCGTGTCGGCACTGTTTTTCCTGATTCCGCCGGCCGCGGCGGTGATCGCGCTCGTCGTGCTCGGCGAGACGATCGGGACGCTCGCATGGCCCGGCATGGCGCTTGCGGCCGGCGGCTTGTATCTGGTGATGCGGTATTGAGCGAGCACCGCGGGCCGCGTCGATCTCGTAACACAATTTATAGGTTCTGATGCGTGGGTGTCTTTGTGTGCGTTCGCCCGGAATGCCCCCGCCCTGTTCGTGCCCAAACCGCGGTCCATAGCGCTTCGCGGCGTGTTGCAAGGCATCCATGTGCGCTTTCGCCCTCGCCGAAGTGATGGGTCCGTTCCGTTCTATGAAAGCCGCGAGGTTGTCGCATCGTGTTTCGAAAAGTAGATTCGCCCGACGGTAACGCCGGAGGGTCGAATGGCTTCAGTTGTGATCGATTTGGGTGCGGGAAGGCGGGCGACGCTGACACGCGCGGGACGTGCGACGTTGTCGGCCAAGCAACGCGCTGCGGTCTCCGAGTTGATGCTGCACTGGCCGCGGTACGCGGGCCTGACGACGAACGCGATGACGTACTTGCGGCAATTGGGCCTTGACGCTTTCCGTGGTGCCCCGCTCGATGTGCTCAGGTTGGCCATCGAGGACGGCCGAGTCATGGTCGACATCGAGCGTCCAGCGGTTGCTGGCGGCGCTTGTGGTGATCTGCCGTCCACGCCGCCTTTCCCACGAGCGAGTCGGTTCGCCCGTGTGGCGCCGCAGGCGTTGCTCCCGGTAGACAAGCCTATTCCGAGTTGGGCGCGACCAAGTGATGTCTCGGCCGATGAGTTGATAAGCTACCTGGAAAGCGTGCTGGGGAACGCAGGCAGCGGCGGTGCCGGCACGGCACTCGGGCTGGTTGATACGCCGCTCAGCGGCGCCGCCCCGTTCTTGCTGCGGGACTCGCACTTGCGCGACGATTCGTTGAATCTGGCTGCGCGTCGGCCGAACGAAAGGTTGGAGGCTAGCTGCATGGAGAAATACGAAGCAGCTATCGAGTTGTGCAATCGGCTGGCAAAGGTCATGGGCGGCCTTGCTGGTCTGGCACTGTGCAAGCAGAATGCGTTTATGGATTATCAAGAGTGCAGGGGATTCTAAATGGCTAAGCATTCGCCTTATGCCGTCGTGGTGATTTACGACGAAGACCAGCAAAGACTCACCGTAAAAGCGGCTGATCCAGACAAGCTCGCGCCGCAATTACAAGGCGTTCTCGAAATGCCGATCCTGTTGGACGAGTTCGACTATCGGATAGATGACGAGTTTGCGCGTCGCCTGGGTGCCGCAATGCTGAATCTCATCGCTGCCGGTCAGCCGGGCATCGAGAAATACATGAGTGTGACGCTTGAGCCTATTCCGAGGCGGGGCGACGGCAGCCGCTGATACTTGTAGAGGAATGTGCTTTGAGCAAACCGAGACGCGCAACCATCGTGTTTTACGACGAGGACACCGAACAGGTTACGTTATGCACTGTGTTTCGCAAGGACGTGCAGGCCGTGCTTGATCGCGAAATGAATGCAGGCGTCGCCATCACGATTCCGCCGCATGCCGAGCCGAACGACGGGTGCCCGATTACCGATGAGGACGCACGGCGATTAGGCGGTATGGCACTGCTGATGCAGGCGGGCGTGCACCCTGAGTTGCGCGAACGGCTTAAATTCGCGGAGGCAGGGTCTGTCGACTGGTCCCCGGTTCGGCGCCCGGACGCGGACTGAAGATTCAGTGCATGAGCCGCAGGATTGCCACGACGATCCTGCCGAAGATGCCGATCACCGCCTGCCGTCGGGCCCCGCGGTTTGATAGAGAGTCCTATCGTTCGACTCCCTTCGCTAGCCCGGCGTTGAATGGCCGTGCCGCAATGGTTGAGCAACGCCGGCGACGACGACCGTACGCGTTTCCCCCGCCTGACGCACAATCGACCGCGTCATGCATGCGCCGCGCGCGCGAGCGCGCACCACACCGTCTTCGATCCCAGGCGGCGGCAGCCTCGGCTGACGCAGCTGACGCAGCGCAACCACCGCGGCGCGCGACGTAAACCACAGGCCGCGCCGCATATTCTCCTGCCCCGTTAGCATGTGACGAATCCGACTTTGTGCGCCGCGGATGCGACGCTAAGATCGCCGATCCCGTAGATCGAGCGTTCACAACGATGAAAAAATCCGCCGCGCCGTTGCATGCCTTCCGTTTCCGCGTGGTCTGCGCCGCGATCGCCGGTGCGCTGTCGCTCGCGTCGTGCGGCGGCGTCGACAGCGATCCGCCGCCGCAGGCCAATGCGACGCCCGCGGCCAAGCGCCCGAACATCCTCTACATCATGGCCGACGATCTCGGCTATTCCGACATCCATGCATTCGGCGGCGAGATCAACACGCCGAACCTCGACGCGCTCGTCGCGTCGGGCCGCATCCTGTCGAACCACCACACCGGCACCGTGTGCGCGATCACGCGCGCGATGCTGATTTCGGGCACCGATCATCACCTCGTCGGCGAAGGCACGATGGGCGTGCCGACCGACGAGCGGCGCGGCCTGCCGGGCTACGAGGGCTACCTGAACGATCGCGCGCTGTCGTTCGCGCAACTGCTGAAGGACGCCGGCTATCACACGTACATCGCGGGCAAGTGGCACATCGGCTCGGGGATCGTCGGCAGCGCGACGGGCAGCGGGCAGACGCCGGACCAATGGGGCTTCGAGCGCAGCTACGTGCTGCTCGGTGGCGCCGCGACGAACCACTTCGCGCACGAGCCGGCCGGCTCGTCGAACTACACGGAAGACGGCCGCTACGTGCAACCGGGCCAACCCGGACAACCGGGCGGCGCGGGCGGCAGTCCGGCCGTGTTCTACTCGACGGACTTCTATACGCAGAAGCTGATCTCGTACATCGATTCGAGCAAGCAGGACGGCAAGCCGTTCTTCGCGTACGCGGCCTACACGTCGCCGCACTGGCCGCTGCAGGTGCCGGAGCCGTGGCTGCACAAGTACGCGGGCGTGTACGACGCCGGCTACGACGCGATCCGCAACGCACGCATCGCACGACAGAAGGCGCTCGGTCTGATTCCGGCCGACTTCAGGCCGTTCGACGGCCTGCCAGAAACGACGTCGGCGTCGCCCGCAACGGCGAACAACGGCACCGCGAACGCGAAGTACATCAGCGCCGTGCATTCGGCCGCCGACGGCTACGCCGACTACGGCACCGGCAAGGTCGACAAGCTGTGGGCGAGCCTGAGCCCGGCCGAGCGCCGTGCCCAGGCACGCTACATGGAGATCTACGCAGGGATGGTCGAGAACCTCGACTACAACATCGGACTCCTGATCCAGCACCTGAAGGACATCGGCGAATACGACAACACGTTCATCATGTTCCAGTCGGACAACGGCGCGGAAGGCTGGCCGATCGACTCGGGCGCGGACCCGACGGCGACCGACACCGCGAACGGGCAGGAGCCGATCTACTCGACCCTCGGCACTGACAACGGCAAGCAGAACGCGCAGCGGCTGCAATACGGGATGCGCTGGGCCGAAGTGAGCGCGACGCCGTTCCGGCTCACGAAGGGCTATTCGGGCGAAGGCGGCGTGTCGACGCCGACGATCGTGCGCCTGGCCGGGCAGACTCGGCAGTTGCCGACGCTGCGCGCGTTCACGCACGTGACCGACAACACGGCGACGTTCCTCGCGGTCGCGGGCGTCACGCCGCCGTCGCAGCCGGCGCCGCCGCTCGTGAACACGCTGACCGGCATCGACCAGAACAAGGGCAAGGTCGTCTACAACAACCGCTACGTGTATCCGGTGACGGGCCAGTCGCTGCTGCCGGTGCTGACCGGCTCGGCGACGGGGGAAGTGCATACGGCGCCGTTCGGCGACGAAGCCTACGGCCGCGCGTACCTGCGCAGCGCCGACGGTCGCTGGAAGGCGTTGTGGACCGAGCCGCCGCTCGGCCCGCTCGATGGTCACTGGCAGCTGTACGACCTCGCGGCGGATCGCGGCGAGACGACCGACGTGTCCGCGCAGAACCCGTCGGTGATCGGCACGCTGGTCGACCAGTGGAAGACCTACATGAGCAACGTCGGCGGCGTCGAGCCGTTGCGTCCGCGCGGCTACTACTGAGGACGACACGATGCGCTTGCGCTTCTGGACGCTCGGCGCGGCGCTCGCGGCCACGCTGTTCGCGGCTGCGTTCGCGGCCGGCTATGCGAGCCCGTCGGCGTCGCCCGGCGGCGCCTTCGACGATGCGAATCGCGGCCGCCCGCTCGCGCCGCTCGGCTCCGAGCGGCAGTGCGAGCGCTACTCGGGCCTGCCCGCGACGTGGCGTGACGATCCGAAGGCCGGGATGGTGCACCTGAGCGGCGGCGCATTCGTGTTCGGCAGCACGCGCGGTTATGCGGACGAGCGTCCGGTCGGCGACGGCAGGATGCGCGTGGGCGGCTTCTGGATAGACCAGACCGACGTGACGATCGCGCAGTTCGCCGCCTTCGTGAAGGCGACCGGTTATGTGACCGAGGCCGAGCAGCAGGGCGGCGCGGCGGTGTTTCACGTGCCGGCGCGCGACGAGCTGAATGCACGTGACCTTGCGTGGTGGAGCTGGGTCAAAGGCGCGTCGTGGCGGCAGCCGCGCGGCCCTGGCAGCAGCGTCGATGGGCTCGGCAACCTGCCCGTCACGCTCGTCACGCAGCGCGACGCGCTCGCGTATGCGCACTGGCTCGGCCGCGACCTGCCGACCGAAGCCGAATGGGAATACGCGGGCAAGGTCGGTCGCGACGACGCGTCGCTCGATGCGGCGCCGCGCGACGCGCAGGGTAAGCCGGCCGCGAATTACTGGCAGGGTGCATTCCCGGTGCTCGATACGGCCGAGGACGGCCATGCGGGCCTGGCGCCGGTCGGCTGCTACGCGGCGAACGGCTTTCACCTGTACGACATGATCGGCAACGCGTGGGAATGGACGAAGGACGCGTACACGGGCCCGCATCAGTCGCACACGAACGGCGACACGGCGGCCGTGGCGCCGCCGACGCGCCGGCACGACACGCCGATGGTGATCAAGGGCGGCTCGTTCCTGTGCTCGCGCGATTACTGCGTGCGTTATCGCGCGTCGTCGCGCGAACAGCAGGAAGCCGATCTCGGCGCGTCACATATCGGATTCCGTACGATTCTGAGGGATCCATCGTGAAACGCGCCGTGCATTGCATTGCCGTGTGGCTGGCCGTTGCATGCGGCCTCGTTCATCAGGGTTCGGTCGTTGCCGCGGAAGCCATCGCGCGCACGGTGCGCGTCGGCGTGACGCGCGGCGTGCATGCGGAGATCCTCGACGCGGTGAAACGCGTGGCCGCCACGCGAGGGCTCGGTGTCGACGTCGTCGAATTCGACGACGCGTCGCGCATCGATACCGCGCTTGCGGACGGCAAGATCGACGCAGCGAGCTTCGAGGACGCGCAGCGCCTCGCCGCCACCCGCACGGCGAAAGGCTACGCGCTGAGCGCCGTCGCACCGACCGTCACGCTGCCGATGGCGCTGTATTCGCGCAAGCTGAGGAGTCTGAACGAACTGCAGCCCGGCGCGACGGTTGCGATCCCGGCCGATCCGCGCGGGATGGCGCGCGCGCTCGTGCTGCTGCAGAACGACACGCTGGTGACGCTGCGCGCGAAGGCCGGCCTGCATGCGACGCTGCGCGATGTAACCGGCAACCGGCTCGCGCTGAAATTCGTTGCGCTGCGTCGCGACCGGCTCCATGCGGCGCTCGACTCGGCCGCGTTCGTCGCGATCGACAGCGACGACGCCACGCGCATGGGCCTGCAACCGGCGCGCGACAGCATCAACCTCGAAGATGCGCGCTCGCCGTATGCGAACGTGTTGACCGTGCGCGATGCCGATCGCACGAAGCCGTGGGTCGCGCAACTCGTCGCCGCGTATCACTCGGACGGCGTCGCGCATTTCATCCTGACGCGCTACCAGGACTCGGTGCGCCGGCCGTGGTAGACGACTACCGCCTCGCGTGCAATGCGTGCGGCCGCTGCTGCAACAGCGCGCCGACATTGTCGTTGCGCGAACTGTTCCGGCATCGGCATCGCTTCGTCGGCGCGCTGACGATCCATCGCGTGCCGAAGCGGCGCATCGGTGAGCGATCGCGCACGGGCGAGCGCGAGCATGCGCTCGACGCCGACGACGTCGCCGCGTTCGATGCGCTCGCGAACACGCTGTTCCATCGCGCGCGCGGCGCGGACGATGAATGGATCGCACTGACGCTGCAAGGCTACGACTATCCGTCGCTCGGGCGGTGCCCGGCACTGGCCGGTGACGGACGCTGCAGCGTGCATGCGGACAAGCCGTCGATCTGCGGCGCGGTGCCGCTCGATCCGATGCTGCCGGACCGGTTGCAGTCCCGCGTGCTCGCGCGGCGGCGCGAGGACACGGCGTGGCTCGGCGCGAACTGCATCGTCGGTGCGCACGACGGCGCGGCTTCGGTCGATGCCGTGTCGGCGATACCGCTGGTCACGGACGGGCAGGTCGCGGACCGCGCGGCGCTCGACGCGTTTCGCGACGCGCTCGCGTTCGAGCGCGCGGTGTGGCGCGACGCTGTGTTCGCATCGCTGATCGACGGCGGCCCGCAAGTGCGCGATGCGTTGTCGCGGCTTTCGCCCGGCGGCTACCTGACGATGTCGATCGTGCCGGTGCTGCTGGCTGTCGCAGCGGTCTCCGCGCATTGCCGCGCGCTATGCATCGACTTCATCGATGCGCAACGCGCGTTGATCGACGCCCGCGTCGATGCGGCGCTCGCGCGCCGGCGTCTCGACGACCGGCCGGCGACGCGCGAATTGCGCGGTTTCGCGCAGGCGCTCGGACGGGCGCGTCATTCACTCGCCGCGGTGCCGGCCGCCACGGCGGCTGACCGCACGGACGCATCACGCATCGACGCGTGGCTCGACGATCGGCACGACGCCGTCGCGCTTACCCCGTGACGAAAGCGGCACGCGATGCGTGCCTTACACTCGACGCTCTTTCAATCGTCTCCGACGGAGCGCGCATGTACGCATCGACCTTCATTTTCCGCGCCGGGCAATACGACGACGAATTCCATCGGCTCGACCGGCAGATTGCCGACATCGCGCGCGCGACACCCGGCTATCTCGGCGAGGAAACGTGGGAGAACGCGGAAGCCGGGCTGATCCAGAACGTCTACTACTGGGAATCCGAGGCGGCGTTGCAGCAGCTGATCGAGCACCCCGCGCATCGGGAAGCGAAGGCGAAGCAGGCGCGCTGGCTGGACGGTTATCGCGTGGTGATCGCGCAGGTGCTGCGCGAGTACGGCGACGGCAAGCTCGCGCAACCGCATGCGGGGCAGCCCGCGTGAGCTGATTGCCGAATCGGCGCGTCGGGCGTGCTGCGCGAACCGCCGCGCATCCGCGCACCGCGTCAAAGCGCCTCGACCAGCAACCGGTTGCTCTTTTCGCAGTACTCGTGACACGCGGCGCGCGCCGCGATCGATGCGCCGTGCACGAACTTCGGCGCGTCGGCGCGACGCGACATCGACACGACGATCGACGGCGGCGACGGCTGCAGCGGCAGCTCGACGACCTCGCCGCTCGCGATCAGCGCATCGACGAACAGCACCGGAATCGCGGCGACGCCGAAGCCGTCGCGCACGAGCTGCACGATCACCGAGATCGACGGCGAGCCGGTGATGCGCGTCTCCGACAGCGGCACGCCATGCGCGTGCGCGAGCGTGCGCACGATGTCCTCGAGCGCGCGGTGCGGCGCGGTGCCGCGCCCGTAGGTCAGGATCGGCTGGCGCAGCACCTGGCGCGCCAGGCCCGTGCGCGTGGCCGGCACCAGCCCCGCGCGCGCGATCCAGCGCACCGGATAGTTCGCGAGCGCGTCGCACACGACCGACGCCTCGTCGCTGCCCTCCACGCGAATGATCAGGTCGAGCTCGCCGGCCATCAGCCGGCGCTGCAGCACGACGCTGACGTCGACGGTCAGGTCGACCTCCAGTTGCGGATAGTCGGCGGCGAGGCGGCGCAGGTAGTGCGGCAGCCAGCTGTGCACGACCGTCTCGATCACGCCGAGCCGCAGCTTGCCGCGCAGCGCGCTTTCGCCGGCCGCGGCGGCCTGCAGCTCTTGCGTCGCCTCGACCACGGCCTTCGCATAGCCGAGCAGATATTCGCCGTTCGGCGTGAGCCGGAACTCGCGGCTGTCGCGATCGACGAGCACGGTCTGCAATTCATCCTCGAGCGCCTTCAGGCGCTGTGAGATCGCGGCCGGCGTCGCGTGCAGCGCGGCGGCCGTCGTGCGGAAGTTGCGCAGCTTCGCGAGCGTGACGAAGGTTTCGAGAAAACGCGTGTTCATGCTGGTTGGCGGGATGGTGGACGCGCAGCTTGCCGGTGAAAAAAAGTGAACGGGACCGGGGAAAACCCCGAGATGCGTTAAGAAATTCTATACACCGGGCGCAAAAAAACTCGTTGGCGGCCAAATTTTTTCTTTTCTATTCTTCGCCGTATCCGCTGACGCAACCGCGTTAGCCCGACGACATCCCGATCCGCCGACCACCATCATGACGCCTTCCGAATTCCGCCAGTCCGTACGCAGCGGCGCGTTCCGCCAGCCGACCGCCGGCCAGTGCGGCCCGTTCGCGCAAGCGAATCTCGCGATCCTGCCGAACGCGTACGCGCACGATTTCCTGCGCTTCTGTCAGGCGAACCCGAAGGCGTGCCCGCTGCTGGGCGTCGGCGAGCCGGGCGCGTTCCGGCTGGACGTGCTCGGCGAGGATCTCGACATCCGCACCGACGTGCCGAGCTACAACATATACCGCGACGGTCGCCTGGCTGAGCGGGTCGAATCGCTCGAGGCGTTGTGGCGCGACGATTTCGTCGTGTTCGCGATCGGCTGCTCGTTCTCGTTCGAGGACATGCTGGCGCGTGAAGGCATCGCGCTGCGCCACATCGAAGAGGGTCGCAACGTGCCGATGTACCGCACGTCGATCCCGAACCGCCGCGCGGGGATCTTCGGCGGGCAACTGGTCGTGTCGATGCGGCCGCTGCGCGGCGCCGACGCGATCCGCGCGGTGCAGATCACGAGCCGGTTCCCGGGCGTGCACGGTGCGCCGGTCCATATCGGCCATCCGCGGGAACTGGGCATCGCCGATCTCGGCACGCCGGATTTCGGCGACGCGGTGACGGTGCGCGACGGCGAGCTGCCGGTGTTCTGGGCGTGCGGCGTGACGCCGCAAACCGCGCTGATGGAAGCGAAGCTGCCGCTCGCGATCGCGCATACGCCCGGCTACATGCTGATGACGGACATCACAAACGCGTCGCTGGCCGTGTTCTGACCCGGCCGGCGCGCGCGGCCCGTACGGCCGCGGGTCCGACCCGACGCGGCGGCATGCCGCGACCGAAGCCGAGCCGCCCGGCCGGCGGGGGCGCGCAGCCGCGGCCCGACTAGCACCACGCACCACACGCACCACACGCACCACACGCACCACACGCACCACACGCACGACACGCACCGCACGAACCGCACGAACCGCACGAACCGCACGAACCGCACGAACCGCACGAACCGCACGAACCGCACGACACGCACGACACGCACGACACGCACGACACGCACGACACGCACCACCAGCACAGCATTGACCGCACATTTCGACAGGAGCCTCACCATGGAAAGCAAGATCCTCGCGGCGCCCCCCGCCGACCCCGCGGGCCCCGCACGCAACGGCCTGTTCGGATGGTATGCGGACGCGCAACCGCGCGAGCGCCGCGCGTTCTGGAGCTGCAAGGTCGGCTACATGCTCGACGGGATGGATACGCAGATGCTGTCGTTCGTGATCCCGACGCTCGTCGCGACCTGGGGCATCTCGCTCGCGGACGCCGGCTTCATCGGCACGATGACGCTGCTCGCGTCGGCGCTCGGCGGCTGGCTCGCCGGCATCCTGTCCGACCGGATCGGCCGCGTGCGCACGCTGCAGCTGACCGTGCTGTGGTTCGCGGTGTTCACCGCATTGTGCGGACTCGCACAGAACTACCACCAGCTGCTCGCGGCGCGCGCGCTGATGGGCTTCGGCTTCGGCGGCGAATGGACGGCCGGCGCGGTGCTGATCGGCGAGGTGATCCGCGCGCGCGATCGCGGCAAGGCGGTCGGCCTCGTGCAGTCGGGCTGGGCGATCGGCTGGGGGCTGTCGGCGCTGCTGTATGCGCTGCTGTTCTCGGTGCTGCCGGCCGAACAGGCCTGGCGCGCGCTGTTCCTCATCGGTCTCGCGCCGGCGCTGCTGGTGGTCGTGATCCGCCGCTATGTGAAGGAACCGGACGTCTACGAGAAGGAGAAGGCCGCGCAGGCGCAGGTGGCCGGCACACCGCGCCTCACGGAAATCTTCGCGCCGCAGCTGCTGTCGACGACGCTGCGCGCCGCGCTGCTGACGACCGGCGCACAGGGCGGCTACTACGCGATCACGACCTGGCTGCCGACCTTCCTGAAGACGGAGCGGCACCTGACCGTGATGGGCACGGGCGGCTATCTCGCGACGATCATCATCGGCTCGTGGGTCGGCTACCTGACGAGCGCCTACCTGACCGACCGCCTGGGCCGCAAGCCGAACTTCATCCTGTTCGCGCTCGGCTCGATGGTGATCGCGTTCGCCTACACGTCGCCGGTGCTGAACCTCACGAACGCGTCGATGCTGTGGCTCGGCTTCCCGCTCGGGTTCTTCGCGTCGGGCATCTTCTCCGGGATGGGCGCGTTCCTCACCGAGCTGTTCCCGACGCGGGTGCGCGGCTCGGGGCAGGGCTTCTGCTACAACGTGGGCCGTGCGGTCGGCGCGCTGTTCCCGTTCCTGATCGGCGCGCTGTCGAAGCACTACGGGCTCGGCGCGAGCATCGGGATCTTCGCGGTCGCCGCGTACGGCGTGATGATCGTCGCCGCGCTGACGCTGCCCGAAACCCGCGGCCGCGAACTCGACGCCGCATAAGCGGGCGCCGGCCCGCCGCCTTACCTCTTTCCCTTGATCGAAGCCCTCACGCGGCGCGCGACGCGCGCCGTGCGACGGCGCTCGTCCTTCGCTTCAACGACGCATCGAGTTCATCGCCATGACTGACCGACACACTTTCCCCGTTTCCTCCGACGCCGCGCGCTGGCAATTCTGGATCGACCGCGGCGGCACTTTCACCGACATCGTCGCGCGCCGGCCTGACGGCTCGCTCGTCACGCACAAGCTGCTGTCGGAGAATCCCGAGCAGTATCGCGATGCGGCCGTGGCCGGCATCCGCCACCTGCTCGGCCTGGCCGACGGCGAGCCGATCACGCCCGAACGCGTCGACATGGTGAAGATGGGTACGACGGTCGCGACCAACGCGCTGCTCGAACGCAAGGGCGAACGCACCGCGCTCGCGACGACGCGCGGCTTTCGCGACGTGCTGCGCATCGCCTACCAGAACCGGCCGCGCCTGTTCGATCTCGACATCGTGCTGCCCGATGCGCTGTACGAGACCGTCGTCGAGGTCGACGAACGGATCGGCGCGCACGGCGACGTCGTCGTGCCGCTCGACGCGCAACGCGCGGAAGCGGCGCTGCGCCGCGTGTTCGACTCGGGCGTGCAGGCGCTGGCCATCGTGCTGATCCACGGCTATCGCTACACCGCGCACGAGCGCGCGCTGGCCGAACTTGCGCGCCGGATCGGCTTCACGCAGGTGTCCGTGTCTCACGAGGTGTCGCCGCTGATGAAGATGGTGTCGCGCGGCGACACGACCGTGGTCGACGCGTACCTGTCGCCGATCCTGCGCCGCTACGTCGAGCAGGTCGCGCACGAGATGCCCGGCGTGAACCTGCAGTTCATGCAGAGCAGCGGCGGCCTCACGCGCGCCGATGCGTTCCAGGGCAAGGACGCGATCCTGTCCGGGCCGGCCGGCGGCATCGTCGGGATGGTGCGCGCTGCGCGCGCGGCCGGCTTCGACCGCGTGATCGGCTTCGACATGGGCGGCACGTCGACTGACGTGTCGCACTACAACGGCGAATTCGAGCGCGTGTTCGAAACGCAGGTGGCCGGCGTGCGGATGCGCGCGCCGATGATGAGCATCCACACGGTCGCGGCCGGCGGCGGCTCGGTGCTCGGCTTCGACGGCGCGCGGCTGCGCGTCGGGCCCGAATCGGCCGGCGCGAACCCGGGGCCGGCCGCGTACCGGCGCGGCGGCCCGCTGACCGTGACCGACTGCAACGTGATGCTCGGCAAGATCCAGCCCGATCATTTCCCGCGCGTGTTCGGCCCGCACGCGGACGAACCGCTCGACCGCGACGGCGTCGCCGCGAAATTCGCGGCGCTCGCCGACGAGATCCACGCCGCGACCGGCCGGCGCGAGACGCCCGAGGCGCTGGCCGAAGGATTCCTGGAGATCGCGATCGGCAGCATGGCGAACGCGATCAAGAAGATCTCGGTGCAGCGCGGCCACGACGTGTCGCGCTACGTGCTGACGACCTTCGGCGGCGCGGGCGGTCAGCACGCGTGCGGCGTGGCCGACGCGCTCGGGATGACGCAGGTGTTCGCGCATCCGCTCGCGGGCGTGCTGTCCGCCTACGGGATGGGCCTCGCCGACCAGACGGCGATGCGCGAGCGCGCGGTGGAGGCCGTGCTGTCGGACGCGTCGCTGCCGGCGCTGAACGCGACGCTCGACCGGCTGACCGACGACGCGGTCGGCGCGCTGCTCGAACAGGGCGTGCCGCCGGAGCGCATCGCGACCGAGCGGCGCGTGCATCTGCGCTACCAGGGCACCGATTCCGCGCTCGACGTGCCGGCTGGCAGCGTCGCCGCGATGCAGCAGGCGTTCGAAGCCGCGTACCGGCAGCGTTACGCGTTCCTGATGCCCGGCACGCCGCTGGTCGCCGAACTGGCCTCGGTCGAGGCGATCGGCCGCTCCGATGCGCCCGTCGAGATCGCACCGCTCGCGCCGCGCGACGACGGCGCGGCGCCGCAGGCCCACAGCGGCGTACGGTTCCATTCCGGCGGCCAATGGCACGACGCGGCGCTGTACGTGCGCGATACGCTGCTCGCCGGCGACACGATCGACGGCCCGGCGATCGTCGCGGAGCGGAACGGCACGACCGTCGTCGAACCCGGCTGGCGCGCGCGGATGACCGCGCAGGGCAACCTCGTGCTGACGCGCACGACGCCGCTGCCGACGCGCCGCTCGCTCGGCACCGACGCCGATCCGGTGCGGCTCGAGATCTTCAACAACCTGTTCATGTCGATCGCCGAGCAGATGGGGCTGCGGCTGCAGAACACCGCGTACTCGGTGAACATCAAGGAGCGGCTCGACTTCTCGTGCGCGATCTTCGACGGCGACGGCAACCTGATCGCGAACGCGCCGCACATGCCCGTGCACCTCGGGTCGATGGGCGAGAGCATCCGCACGGTGATCGAGCGCAACCGCGGCCGCATGCGCGACGGCGACGTGTTCATGCTGAACGACCCGTATCACGGCGGCACGCACTTGCCCGACGTCACCGTCATCACGCCGGTGTTCGCGGACGGCTCCGACACGCCGCTGTTCTACGTCGGCTCGCGCGGCCATCACGCGGACATCGGCGGCACGACGCCGGGCTCGATGCCGCCCGATTCGACGCACATCGACGAAGAGGGCGTGCTGATCGACAACTGGCAGCTCGTGTCGGCCGGCGTGCTGCGCGATGCGGACACGCGCGCGCTGCTCGCGTCGGGCCGCTACCCGGCGCGCAACGTCGAGCAGAACATGGCCGACCTGCGCGCGCAGGTCGCCGCGAACCAGAAGGGCGTCGACGAGCTGCGCCGGATGGTCGCCCAGTTCGGCCGCGACGTCGTGCTCGCGTTCATGGGCCACGTGCAGGACAACGCGGAAGAAGCGGTGCGGCGCGTGATCGGCGCGCTGCAGGACGGCGCTTATCGCTATCCGCTGGACAACGGCGCTCAGATTCGCGTCGCGATCCGCGTCGACCGCGCGGCGCGGCGCGCCGAGATCGATTTCACCGGTACCTCCGCGCAGCTCGACAACAACTTCAACGCGCCGAAGGCCGTCTGCATGGCCGCCGTGCTGTACGTGTTCCGTACGCTGGTCGGCGACGACATCCCGTTGAACGCCGGCTGCCTGAAGCCGCTGACGGTGATCGTGCCGGCGCGCTCGATGCTGAACCCCGAGTATCCGGCGGCGGTCGTGTCGGGCAACGTCGAGACGTCGTCGGCGGTCACCAACGCGCTGTACGGCGCGCTCGGCTGCGTCGCGTCCAGCCAGGGGACGATGAATAACTTCACATTCGGTAACGATCAATACCAGTACTACGAGACGATCGCGGGCGGCAGCGGCGCGGGTGACGGCTTCGCGGGCGTCGGCGCGGTGCAGACGCACATGACGAACTCGCGCCTGACCGACCCGGAAGTGCTCGAATGGCGCTACCCGGTGCGGCTGGACTCGCACCGGCTGCGCGCGGGCTCCGGCGGCGGCGGGCGCTGGCGCGGCGGCGACGGCGCGGTGCGGCGGATCCGCTTTCTCGAGCCGATGACCGCATCGATCCTGTCGAACAACCGGGTCCATGCACCGTTCGGCGCGGCGGGCGGCGAGGCCGGCGCGCTCGGCCGCAACACGATCGAGCGGGCCGACGGCACGGTCGAGACGCTCGCGCATATCGGCCGCGCGCAGATGGCGCCGGGCGACGTGTTCGTCGTCGAAACGCCGGGCGGCGGCGGTTACGGCGCGGCGGGCTGAACGGCGCCCCGCAACGCGAGCGGAAGCGATCAGGCGGCGTACCGCCGGATGGTTTTCGCGCGTGGCGGCGGGGCGGTCGTACCGGTTCCAGTCAGGACGGCACAATACCGGTGCGCGCCGACGATATATTCACTTGCATCGAGCGGCGCGATATTGCCCCACGTAGGGGAATAAAGACGCGCATTCCAGCGTAAACGGAAATGGAAATTCCCCGATTCCACGCTCGTCTCGATGCGATCCGACCCCTGCGGGACGCGTCAGGGCCGAGCAGCACGGGGCGACCGGGATTCCCCGCAAACGCCCGTCCGGCAGGGCGCTCCGCCGATCCGGGCGGCTCGCTTCCGGGTTCTGCGCCGGCCCGCGCACCGCCTGCCAATCACGAAAAAGCCGCTGTGCCAATCGAGTCCCGATTCCTTGACACCCTCTCCTAAATGTGAGTGCCATTCTTGATCGTCATTTGATAAGATGGCTTACACATTCGTTTGGAAAACCTGCGCGCGACATGCGCAACCGCCGGGTCGCATTGGTTGGAAACAAATACGGAACGAGGGCCGCTGTCACGGCCATCACGACTGCCCCGCCGGGTGCGCGCGCCGCGCGTCCGCGGCTCGGGGGCGGCCAGCTCGCCTCCGTCTACACTGTGCGTTTTTTCTGGATCGGGGCGTGTCCATGGATGACGAAAACGATAGCGCGGTGCTTGAAGCGCACGTCGGTACGCGCAGCCCCTGCTGGCGTCTCGGCAGCGACAGCAATGCGCTCGAGCTGGCCGCCGTTCGCGGCTTGACCAACGTCGCGGTGGCGCTGACCGGCGAGCAGGCCGCGCGGATCCGCGCGCTCACCGGCGTCACGTCGCACCTCGTGCTCGACCTTGCGCTGTTCGGCGACACGGTCAGCCTCCACCTGGTCGGCAGGAAGGTCGATACGTCGAACTGGGCCGGCACGGCCTCCGCCTATTCCGATACCGCGTCGGTTGCGAGCGACCTCTCGCACGGGCTCGCGTTCGCCGAGCAGGTCGTGTCCGAAGTGAATTCGCTCGTCGTGATCCTCGACCGCAACGGCATGGTGCAGCGCTTCAATCGCCTGTGCGAGGAAGTGACGGGCAAGCGCGAGGTCGACGTGATCGGCCGCAGCGCGTTCGAGCTGTTCATGAGCCCCGAGCAGGGCGCGCAGTCGCGCAGCAACATCACCGGCTTTTTCGCGAGCAACCGTTCGTTCGCGGTCGAGCGCTACATCAACACGGTCAACGGGCCGCGCCTGTTCCAGTTCCGCAACAAGTTCGTGCAGAGCGGCAGCGGCGCCGACGAGCAGTACCTGATCTGCTCGGGCATCGACGTCACCGAGGAGCGCAACGCGCAGCAGCGGCTCACCGAACTCGCGAACACCGACATGCTGACCGGCTTGCCGAACCGCCACGCGATCAGCGAGCGCATCGGCGCGGCGCTGGCCGCGGACCGCGCCGACATGCGCGGCCAGGTCGGCATCCTGTTCCTCGATCTCGACAACTTCAAGCGCGTCAACGATCACTACGGGCACATCACCGGCGACCGCCTGCTGCAGGACGTGTCCACGATCATCAGCGGCTGCCTGCCGTCCGGTGCGACGCTCGCGCGGCTCGGCGGCGACGAATTCCTGGTGCTGTTCGAGCACGGCACGCGGCCGCTGCTCGAAGCGACCTCGCAGATCATCCTCGAACGGCTGCGCACGCCGATCCACCTCGGGCTGATGGAGGTCTACACGAGCTGCTCGATCGGCATCGCGATGTATCCGCAGCACGGCGATTCGCTCGAAACGCTGATCCGCAGCGCCGACACCGCGATGTACGTCGCGAAGGAAGAAGGCAAGCACACGTACCGCGTGTTCTCGCTGGAGATGAACCAGAAGGTCGCGAAGTACATGTGGCTCGACACGAACCTGCGCAAGGCACTCGAGGAAGAGCAGTTCGTGCTGCACTACCAGCCGGTCGTCGATCTCGCGAGCGGCGACGTGCGCAGCGTCGAGGCGCTGATCCGCTGGCAGTCGCCCGATCGCGGGCTCGTCGCGCCGATCGAGTTCATCCACTTCGCGGAGGAATCGGGGCTGATCGCGCCGCTCGGGCGCTGGGTGATGCGCACCGCGGCAGCGCAGGCCGCCGCATGGAAGGCGAAGGGGCTCGGCGTGCGGGTCGCGGTGAACGTGTCCGCGCGGCAACTGCAGGACATGAACATCGTCCATCAGTTCGCATCGATTCTCGCCAGCGCGGGGTTGAAGCCGAGCCTCGTCGACATCGAGCTCACAGAAAGCAGCTTCATCGAGGACGAAGAAACGGCGCACGAGCTGATGAAGGAGTTCCGCCAGCTCGGCGCGAAGATTCACCTCGACGATTTCGGCACCGGCTATTCGTCGCTGTCGCAACTGTCGCGGCTGCCGCTCGATTCGATCAAGCTGGATCGCAGCTTCATCACGAGCATCGACCGCAACCCGCGCTCGCAGGCGCTGGTGCGCTCGGTCGTGTCGCTCGCGAAGGCGCTGAGTTTCGCGGTCGTCGCCGAAGGCGTCGAGACGCCCGCGGAGGCGGAATTCCTGAAGCAGGTCGACGTCGACCACGCGCAGGGTTTCTACTTCGCGCGGCCGATGCCGGCCCAGGCGTTCGAGGCCTGGCTCGCGGAAACGAGAAAACTCAGGCTGATCGCCTGAGCCTGCCCGCATGACGGAGCGCGCCGCCCGCCACGCGGCGGCGCGCTCCCGTCACGTCACACCGTGCGCAGCTTCGACACGCGCCGGTTCTGCAACATCACCAGGCGTTCCATGTACGCGAGATCCTTCGGCTCGATCGTGAACGCCGCGTGAACCCATTCCTCGGTGATGTCCATCAGCTCGGAACGCGTGATCTGGAACACGCGTTCGCGTGCGCGCAGCATCGCGCGGATGCCGTTCAGCTTCGGCTTCGTCACGTCGATGAAGGTTCGCGTCGCGAGATACGCATCGCCCGCGTCGAACGTCTGATCGACCAGCCCGCGATCCTCGTACCACTCGGCCGCATGCGTCTCGCCGGACGAGATCAGCGATTCCGCGAGCCCGCGGTCCGCCTTGCGCGCCACCAGCGAATAGCCGCCCATGCCCGGGAACAGGTTGAACGCGATCTCGGGAAAGCCGAGCTTCGCGCCCTTCTGCGCAAGCATGTAGTGGTGCGCGAGGGCGGCCTCGAAGCCGCCGCCCAGCGCGCTGCCCTCGACCATCGCGATCGAGATCGCACCGGTGCCGAAGCCCGTGTAGATCTCGTACACGCCGTCGATGCACGAGCGGGCATAGGCCATCAACTGATCGCGACGGCCGCTGCGGATCGCGTCGACGAAGAAGCTCAGGTCGCCGCCGACGTTGAACAGCTCGGGCACGAGCGAACCCGTCACCCAGAAGTCGAACGGCAGGCCGGAGTCGCGTGCGACGCGCGCGAGATGGATGATGTCGGTGACGAGTTGCTGGTTGAAACACGGCCGCGGCTCCGATCGCAGCATCATCCACATGACGTTGCGGCCTTCTTCGTAGAACGCGGTCAGTTGCGTGAGTTCACCTGCTTCGTAAAACGGACGGCACGCCGGATGAGATTGGAGTTGCATGGTATGTCCTCGTGAGATGTGGTTTTGCAGAAGCCGCCGCGGCCGGCGCCGTGGACAACTGCCCCCGCACGGCGCCGGCCGCGAGGCACCGCCATTGTTGCGCGCACACAAATGCCGAAATGCGGGGAACAACGCACGACGGGGACGAGGACGGGTATCGCGTTCGGTGTGAGCCGTGCGAATCGTGCGAACGACTGGATCGATGCGGTCGCTCGGCGGAAGAACGTGGGGCGAGCGGAGGCGGTGGCGCACGGAAGTGTGACGATGCGGCGACAACCGGCGCGCGCATGCCGTCCGGGAGACGTGTGGCGTGTCGGTCGCTCACGCGATGAAAGCGACGCCGCGCCGTCGCACGTCTCATGGAATGGGCGGACGGGTGCCGCGAGCGGGCGTCGGCTAGCGTTGGAGGATGACGCGCTACAGCAACGCACCGACCCGATGCCGGCTCAGTGCGTGACCGACACGGACGCGAAGAATCTGCGCAAGACGATGGAGTCGCGCCTGCAGCGCGACAACGTCGAATGCACGATCACGAACTCGAACCACGCGGGCACCACGCTGAACGTCGCGCTGGCCTGCGCGAACGAACAGGCGCACGGCAAGTGCGTTGGCGATTTCCACTGACGCGTCGATTTCGCGACACACACATCCGGCCATTCCCGCGCCGGAAACTTGAATGCATCACAACGCGACATAAAATAAAAGCAGGCCTTCGTGCCGTCCGGCCTCTACGCCGCAAACGAACCCGGCCGCGCGATACGCGCAGCGTGCCGGGCGAACGTCCGGTTCAGGAGAACGGCGGCCGCAGGCCTCGCCGCGACCGGCGGCGGCTATCGCCACACGGTCTCGCGACGACGAGGGGAAAAACGACGATGATGGTTACGTTTCGATCATCCGCGGCACAGGACATCGTGATGTTGCGCGATCTGGCGGAGTACCTGCTGGGACTCGTCGGCAAGGGGCTCGACGTGCGCGGGGTGATTTCCACTGACGAATTGCCGGGCGCGATCGCGCGGCTCGAGCAGGCGATCAGGGATGACGTTGCGCGGGAAAGCGCGCACGAGCGTTCAACGCAGGCGCTGCGCACCGAACGGTCGCCGCATGCGGGCGGGCTCGCGCAACGCGCGTGGCCGCTGCTGGACATGATGTGTGCGGCCCACGGACAGGGCCGTCACGTGAGGTGGGATGTGTAGGCGCGCGATGCGCCGGCTGCCCTGGGAACCGGACCTCCGCTGCAAGGCCGACGGCGTGACGTCGCAACACGTCATACCGTCGGCCGATTTTTTTGCGCGGGGCGCTTTCCGCTTACGAATGGTGATGCGTATGCGAGCGCGCCGACCGCCGCGACGGCCGGTGCAAGAGCCGGTCTCGGATGCGCTCGCGGCTGCGCTGCTCCGCGAAGAACAGCACCGCGAACACGAGGACCGCGAGCAGCAGGATGATCGCGACGATACCGTTTTCCATGTCGCCTCCGGCAGGTTGGGGAGCGAGGGATGCCATGGGCCGACCTCAGCCGTCGGCTTGGGCATCAAAAGGCCGGCGAGCTTCGTATCGATGAAGCGCTTGACCAGTGCAATCGCGAGCCGGCGCGCATCCGCGTCGTTGCGGAATCCGTGGTGCCTGCGGGCGAGCAGATGCGTGTCGTTCCGGCCGCCGGCATCGCGCCGGCACACGATGGCGAGCGGCGGGTACAGCGCGCCGAGCGTGAAGGCTTCGCCGGCCACCGGATCGACCCGCACGTTCGCGCGGATCTCATCTTGATGGTAGGTCAGGAAAAGCAGCGACTCCATCCCGATTCCCTTCGCTGGCGTCAGCCGAAGGATCGTGAAACTACGACCGCCCGCCTGCATCCCGCGTGCGGCGCTTCCCCGCCCGCATCGTGCGTCGCGGCGCACCCGGCCGCGCCACGGCTTGACGCTCGCGGGCACGTCACCCACACTGAATTGAACGACGGGGCGCGGCGCGCGGATGCGTGCCGTCGCGTCCCGACATGAACACGAACGCGCGGAGAGCTTCGACGTGGTGCGTTTTCCGTTCCGATCGACCGGCCGCCTGCCGGGCCGCGCCGCCGCGTTGGCGGTGGCCGTCGCCGCTGCCGCGCTCGCGCGGCCGGCGTTGGCCGATTCGGGCGACGAAGCGCCCGTCACGCTCGTCAGCGATGTCCATGTATTCGTGATCCAGCGCGACGGCTCGCTCGAAGAGGAAGACGATTCGACACTGCGCGCGAACGATGCGAACGGGATCGACGCGATCGCGCAGCGCTACGTCTGGTTCGACAAGAACCTGGAGAAGGTCGAGCTGGTCGCGGCCGAGACGATCGATCGCCGCGGCGTCGCGCATCCGGTCGGGCCGGACGGCATCCGCGACGTCCAGGAGCCGCGTTCGGCCGGCGCGCCGACCTTCCAGGACGGCCTGCTGCGCACCGTCGTGTTTCCCGGCGTCGAAGCCGGGTCGAGCACGCGCATCGCGTTCCGCAAGGCGCGCACGAAGCCCGTCAACGCCGGTTACTTCGGCTACTACGTCGAACCGTCGCGCGAGCCGGTGGAGAACCAGCGGCTGATCTTCGACGTGCCGGCGGACATGCCGCTGCAGGCGGACGCGCGCGGCTACGTCGCGCTGCCGCCGGTCACGGCGAACGGCCGCACGCGCTACGAGTTCGCATACCGGCACGGCCCGTACGACCGGATCGAGAGCGGCTCGGTCGGCTATCCGACCTACGGCGACCGGCTCGTGGTGTCGACGTTGCCCGACTATGCGGCGTTCGCCGCGCGTTACCGCAACGCGGCCGTCGACGCTGGCGTGAACGATCCGGCCGTCGTGCAGCTGGCGCGCGCCCTCACCGCCGACGTCGCCGATCCGCACGACAAGGCGCGCCGCCTGTACGACTGGGTGCAGGCAAACGTGCGTTACGTCGCGATTTTTCTCGGCGAGACGGCCGCCGCGCCGCATCGCGTGACGGACATCCTGCGCAACCGCTACGGCGACTGCAAGGACCACGTCGCGCTGTTCGGCGCGTTGCTCGCGGCGGTCGGCATCCGCAGCGAACCGGTGCTGATCAACCTCGGCTCCGTGTACACGCTGCCCTCCGTGCCCGGCTACGGCGGCGGCGCGATCAATCACGCGATCACGTGGCTGCCGGGCCTCGGCCTCTACGCGGACACCACGACGAGCGGCATCGCGTTCGGCTACCTGCCGCCGATCGTGATGGACCGGCCGGCGCTGCTCGTCGACACCGGCGTGCTGTCGCGCACGCCGGCCACGCAGCCGAAGCGCCGCACCGCGCGCGTGGAGATCGATGCGGCGCAACCGGGCGCCGCGCGGTTTCACGCGCTCGTCGAGGACGACGGCTGGACCGCGGAGCTCGAACGCATGCTGTTTCGCCGCGCGCCGCCCGAGCGCGTGCGGCAGCTCGCGAACGAACGGCTGCGGCAAAGCGGCTTGCGGGGCCGTGCACGGATCTCGACCGGCGATCGCCGCGCGACGGACGGGCCGTTCGACGTGACGTACGACGGCACGCTCGATCACGTCGTATGGCCGGACGGCACGACCGCCGTGCCCGCGCTGTCGAGCGTCACGGGCGGCATCGCGACGCAGGTCGAGGGGTGGCTGGCCGAACCGGTGCGCACGCAGCCGTGGGTGTGTCTCGGCGGCACGTTCGACGAGACCGGCCAGATCGCGCTGCCGGCCGGCGTCGCGGTGACCGACCTGCCGACCGATACGGCCGTGCACGACCGCTTCGTCGACTTCACGTCGCATTACGTCTTCGATGCGGCCGCGCACGTCGTGCAGGTCACGCGCCGGATGACGGCGACGTTCGGCCGGCAGGTCTGCACGCCCGACGACTATACGGCGCTGCACGCGTCGCTCGAACGCATCGAGCGCGACACGCAGGCGCAGATCGTCGTGCGGGCAAGGCAACGTTGAACGCCGGGCGCGGCGCACGCGGCGCTCGGCACGATCGGACGCGCGGCCGGATTCGGCCGACGCGCGGGAGATGGACATGACGAAGCGGGAAGACGAGATCGCCGACCTGTCGAAGGAATTGCTGGGCCGGATCGTGCAGGGCGCGATGATGAGCGGCGCGCCGGTGGATGCGCAACAGTGCGCGGCGCTGGCCGTGCGATGCGCGACGGCGCTGGTCGATCGGCTCGAGGCGCGCAGCGGCTGAGCGAAGTCGACGCACGCGAAGACGGAGCGAGCGAAGCCGGGGCGACCCGACAGGCGTTCGCCCGGGGCCGCGTTGCGCGTGACGCGTTACACGTCGGCGTGTGTGTCGCCTTCCGCGCGCACCGCGCCCGGCGGCCGCCCGACCACGCGCTTGAACGCCCGGCTGAACGCGGCGAGCGACCCGTAGCCGAGCCGGTACGCCACGGCCTCGATCGTCTCGCGGTCGCGTGCGATCCATTGCGCGGCGAGCCGCATCCGCAGCTCGGTCAGGTAGCGCACGGGCGTCATCCCGGTGGCCGCGAGAAAGCGCTCCGCGAACACCGAGCGTGACACGCCCGCTTCGGCGGCCAGTTCCGACACGCTCCAGTTGCGCCCCGGATCGCGATGCAGCGCGACGATCGCGCGGCCGAGCTTCGGTTCGCGCAGTGCCTGCACCCAGCCCGTCGCGTCGCCGCATCCGCACTCGACCCAGCCGCGCACGATGAACGCGGCGACCACGTCGGCGAGCCGCGCGAGGATGCCCGCGAAGCCCGCGCGTTCGGAGCACGATTCGCGCTCCATCGCGTCGAGCATCGGGCGGATTTCCGGGTAGCGCGCGAGCAGCGTGCCGACGTGCATGAACTCCGGCATCGTCCCGACGAGCGGCTGCATGCCGCCGAGATCGAGTTCCATGCACGCGCTGAAGATCAGCGCGTCGCCGGCGGCCGGCTCCGCCGCGGCGCACGACGTCGCGGCCACCGACGCGACCGTGTCGCAGATCTTCGCGACCTCGAACCCGCCGATCTCGCGGCACGGCGCATCCGGATCGGACACCAGCGCATGCGTGCGGCCATGCGGCAGCAGGATCGCGTCGCCGGCCTCGAGCCGCACCGTCGTGCCGGCCGCGTCGCGCAGCAGCACGGGCCCGCGCCCGACGAAATGGAACTGCGCGCGGCCCGGCGCATGGCCGAAGCTCAGCCCGAACGGCCGCGGCACCTGGATCCGGCGGTACTGCACGCCGCTCAGGCGCATGCCCAGCAGCAACTCGCTGACGAGGTCGTGCACGTCGGGCACGGGGGGAAGCAAGGGCTCGGCCATTTTGAGATTCGGACGATCGATCAACAAGAACGGATTGTATGTCATAGACCGTCCTGCCGTGGTTCCCTACGATAGGCCGTCATCAGTACTTTCCCTATACCACTCGGAACGACGCATGAATCCCGGAATCTCTTCTGCCGCCGCCCCGGCGGCTCCCCGCGCCCCGGCCTGGGGCGCCGTCTTCGCGATGACGCTCGGCGTGTTCGGCCTCGTCACCGCTGAATTCCTGCCCGCGAGCCTGCTCACGCCGATGGCCGACAGCCTCGGCGTGACCGAAGGCGTGGCCGGCCAGGCCGTCACGGCCACCGCGACCGTCGCGCTCGTCACGAGCTTGCTGATCTCCGCGCTGACGCGCACGATCGACCGCCGGCGCGTGCTGCTCGTGTTCTCCGTGCTGCTCGTCGCATCGAATCTCGCGGTCGCGTTCGCGCCCAACCTGACGACGCTGCTGATCGGCCGCGTCGTGCTCGGCGTCGCGCTGGGCGGCTTCTGGACGATGGCGACGGCCACCGCGATGCGGCTCGTGCCGACCGCGATGGTGCCGCGCGCGCTGTCGATCATCTTCAGCGGCGTGGCGGTCGCGACGATCGCGTCGGCGCCGATGGGCAGCTACTTTGGACACCTGATCGGCTGGCGCAACGTGTTCCTGATCGCGGCCGGGCTCGGCGGCGTCGCGTTCGTGTCGCAGGTGATGACGCTGCCGTCGATGCCGCCGAGCGGCACGACGCGGCTGCGCACGCTCGTCGACGTGCTGCGCCGGCCGACCGTCGGCCTCGGGATGTTCGCGACGATCCTCGTGTTCACCGGGCATTTCGCGTTCTTCACGTATCTGCGGCCGTTCCTCGAACAGGTCGCCGGCGTTGGCGTGAACGGGCTGTCGGCGATCCTGCTCGGCTACGGGATCGCGAACTTCGTCGGCACGTCGCTCGCGGGCCGCGTGCTCGAACACCGGCTGCGGCCGATGCTGATCGGGATGCCGGCGCTGATGGTCGTGCTCGGCATCGCGCTCGTCGCGCTCGGCCGGGCGCCGATCATCGACGCGGTGCTCGTCGCGTTGTGGGGGATGGCGTTTGGCGGCGTGCCGGTCGCCTGGTCGACGTGGGTCACGCGCACCGTGCCCGATGAAGCCGAGAGCGCGGGCGGGTTGATCGTCGCGGCGATCCAGCTTGCGATCGCGACGGGCGCGGCGGCCGGCGGCGTCGTGTTCGACGCGAACGGCGCGGGCGGCGTGTTCCTCGGCGCGGCCGCGGTGCTGGCCGTCGCGGTCGCGACGATCGTGACCGGCGTGCCGAAGCGGGTTGGCGTCTCGCCGGCGCTGGCCGAGTGACGGATCGCAGCGGGCCAGAAGGCCCCAGTGTGCGCGATCGCGCATCGGCCCGCTGCGGGTTGCAATGCGCGCAGCCGGACAGGCGGCGCGACACGTGAAGCGTGGGGCCGGCGATTGCATCGGATGTCATCGTCCGATGTGCGCCCCGCGCAGCGGCTAGCCGCCTTGCTTTACCACCGCCGCAAGCGCCTTCATCGCCTGCAGGTAAGGGTAGGGCCCGTGACTGATGCGCGCGACGCCGTATTCCGCGAGTTCGGCAAGCGTCGGCGTGTCGGCCACGCGCATGATGTTCACGGGCAGCGGCGACGCGGCCGTCAGCGCGCGAATCAGCGCCGGCGAGCGCAGGCCCGGCACGAACAGGCCGTCGGCGCCCGCCGCCGCGTACGCGCGTGCGCGGGTCAGCACGTCGTCCAGAAGCCGTTCGTCGTGCGTGTCGGCTGCAGCCTTGAAGAACACGTCGGTGCGCGCGTTGATGAAGTAGCCGATGTCCGCGCGATCGGCCGCCTGCCGGGCTGCCGCGACGCGCGTGGCCGCGTCGTCGATGGTGCGCAGTTCGCCCGTCGCCGGAAAGCTGTCCTCCAGATTGCAGCCGATCGCGCCGGCCTCGATGCTGCGCGCGATCGTGTCGGCCACCTCCTCCAGCCGCTCGCCGTACCCGCTTTCGAGATCGACGGTCACAGGCAGGTCGGTCGCTTGCGCGATCCGCGCGAGCAATTCCATCACGAGCGCTTTCGGCATCTGCTCGCCGTCGGCGAACCCGTTCGCGACCGCGACCGACCAGCTGCCCGTCGCCAGTGCGACGCCACCCGCATCGGCTACCGTGCGCGCGCTGCCGGCGTCCCATACGTTGAACAGCGCGAGCGGCTCGCCCGCACGATGAAGCGAACGGAAATACGCGGCTTTTTCCTTCTTATTGCGACTCATGCTCGTCCCTCCGGTTGAAATGCCGATCGGTGATCGTATCGAACGATACGTCGATGGTGTCGAGCGCCGCGAGAAAATCGCGCGCGTCGAACAGTTCGCCCAGGCTGCGCACACCGCCCGACGTCAGTGTACGGCCGCTCAGCAGGCGGACCGTCGCCTCGACGATGATCGGCGCGCTGACCGCATAGATGTCGCGTCCCGACGCGCTCGCGCGTTGCGTGATGCCGTTCTGCACGACGATGGCGTCCATCACGAATTGCTGCGCCGAGCGGCCGAGCGCGTCGACCGGTTGCGGCGGCGGCGTGCCGGCATCGCGGATATCGCGCAGCGCGAGTGTCGCGAGCCAGGACTCGATCGTATCGATGCGCAGATGACGCGCGAGCGTCATCACTTCCGAGAACGGCAGCAGCGTCACGTCGACGTCGCCGAGCGGCGACGGAAACGGCCACCGGCGCTCGCGTGCCGTCGACGGCACCGCGGTCGGCTTGCCGTCCCGCTGAATCAGCCGGGTCGCGTGATTGCGCGCGCCGGTCACGCGCGTGCCGCGCGTCGGATGCCAGCTGTCGAGGCCGGTCGCGACGTCGACGCGCTCGATTGGCCGGTGCGGGTCGACGACGGCCGTCACGAGCAGGTCGGCCAGGCCGCCGTAGAACGCGGCGGCCGGCACGAGCGTCACGCCGGCGGCGCGTGCACGGGCGTCGCGCTGGTCGGTCAGTGTCTGAACGGACGGCTGCTCGGCCGTCAGGTCGAGATACGGAATACCTGCGCGCAACGCTGCGTCGGCGAGCGGCAGCGCGGTATCGAGGTAGGGGCCCGCGCAATTGATCACCGCGTGCGCGCCGCGCAATGCGGCGTGGAGCGCGGCCGGATCGTCGACCGATGCGACGCGCCACGGCGCCGCGTCGTTGCCGCCTTGCGCGAGCCGCGCGGCGTCGCGCCCGATGCGCATCGCGCCGAGGCCGCGCCGTTCCAGTTCCGCGACGACAAACCGCCCGGTGTGACCCGTGGCGCCATACACCGCAACCGTCATTCGACCGTCCATGATCCACTCCGATACAGACCGGTTTGTTTTATAGTACAGACCTGTAGCGTCGTCAACCCCACGGTGCTATCATCGAATGCACTTTTGCAGGACAGGCGGCCCTCGGCGGCCGGGCTTGGATGAAACAGGGAACGGACACGAAGGGGAGCGCGCCCGATACGCGCGAGCGCATTCTGCAAACGGCCAGCGCGCTGTTCTATCGGGAAGGGACGCGCGCGGTCGGCGTGGATTTGATCGTCGCGCAGGCGGGCGTCGCGAAGACGAGCCTGTATCGGCATTTCGCGACGAAGGACGACCTGATCGAGGCGTTTCTGCTGCGCGAGGATGCGGATTTCTGGGCGCACTGGGACGCGGTGGCCGCGCGGTACCGGCGCACGCCGCGCGAGGAACTGGATGCGCAGTTGCAGTGGATCGGCGAGCGCATCGAGCGGCCCGGCTATCGCGGCTGTCCGCAGATCAACATCGCCGCGGAGTACGCGGATGGCAATCATCCGGCCCGCAAGGTCGCCGTCGCGCACAAGCAGGAATTGCGGCGCCGGCTGACGGAACTGGCGAGCGCGATAGGGATCGACGAACCGCAGACTTACGCGCTGCGGCTCGCGACCGTCATCGACGGCGCGCTCAGCAGCGGGCACGCGCTGCACGCGCACGGCCCCGTGCGCTTCCTGCAGGAGTTCGCGCAACTGCTGATGCCGACGAAGGGCACGAAGTGAAGCGCGGGTCGGGCCGTGCCGCGCGCGGCTTCAGCCGCGCGTAGCCGGATCCTCCGACAGCGTGCGCAACTGATCGCGCAACACGTCGACTTCTCCCGCCGCGAACGGCTGCTCGATCTCGGCGTGCGCCTGCTGCCACAGCGGAAACGCGTCGGTCAGCAGACGATGGCCGGCCGGCGTGAGTTCGAGCAGGCGGCTGCGTTTGTCGTCCGGATCCTGCACGATCGTGACCAGCCCGCGCCGCTCGAGCGGTTTCAACGCGGCGGTCAGCGTGGTGCGATCCATCGCGAGCAGCGACGCGACCGATTTCATCGCGGCCGGTTGCGGCCGGTTCAGCGACATCAATAGCGAAAACTGGCCGTTGGTGAGATCCAGCGGACGCAGCACATCGTCGAAAATGCGCGCGAGATTGCGCGCCGCGCGCTGCATGTGCAGGCACAGGCAGCAATCGCGCACCATCAGCGTCGTTTCGAAAGGAAGCGTTTCTTTGCGTGCCATGTTGCAATTGTGTTGATATCAACCTATCGTGTCAAGGGCGAGGAGCGGCAGCCCGCCGTTCCCGCCATCGGACGGAGGAAGCATGAGTGCGCAACAGCAGTTGTATCTCGCGGTATTCCTCGGCAGCAAGGAGAGCCCGGCCATGAAGGCGTGGATGGCGTTACCGGAGGAAGAGCGCCGCACGCGGGAGCGCGAAGGGATCGCCGCGTGGCATGCGTGGGCCAACCGGCATCGTGACGCGATCGTCGAGCTCGGCGGCCCGCTCGGCAAGACCAAGACCATCGGCAAGGGCGGCATCACGGATACCGCCAATGCGATGAGCGGCTTTACCGTCGTGCGCGCCGCATCGCACGATGCTGCCGCCGCGCTGTTCGAAGGCCATCCGCATTTCACGCTGTTCCCGGGCGACGCGATCGACGTGATGCCGGTGCTCGCGGTGCCCGGTATGTAAGCGATGAACTCATGAACCATGCGCCGCGGCCTGCATGGAGACCAATTCCCGACAATCTGGATGGAGACACTGCAATGAAGCTTTACGGATTTGCCGGCACCCGCACGCAACGCGCGCTGTGGGGGCTGAAGGAACTGGACGCGGATTTCGAATTCGTGTCGGTCAACCTGCTCGCGGGCGAGCACAAGCGGCCCGAATTCCTGCACCTCAATCCGGCCGGGAAGGTGCCCGTGCTGGTGGACGGCGACCTCGTGATTCCCGAGTCGGCCGCGATCGTGCTGTATCTCGCGGACAAGTATCCGGAGAAGGCGTTGCTGCCGGCCGATCTCGCGCGGCGTGCCGACGCCTATCGGTGGATCATGTTCGCGGTGACTGAGCTCGAGCAGCCGCTGTGGCGCATCACGCGGCATACGTTCATCTATCCGCCCGAGAAGCGCTCGCCGGCCGATATCGAACTGGCGTGCGAGGATTTCAACGCAATGGCCACGATCCTCGACAAGCATCTCGAAGGACGTGAATTCATCGTCGGCGATACGCTGACGGTGGCCGATTGCGTGACCGCGTATCTGATCGACTGGGCGAGCGAATGCAACCTGATCGAACCGTTCCCGCAATTGCGCGCGTATCTCGAACGGTTGTATGCGCGGCCGAAGGCGCCGCAGCGGATTGCGGAGGCGCGCAAGGCGGCGTGAAGACGGCGGTCGGTGATGTCGACGGGCGCGATTGAGTTCGGCCGCGCGATTCGCGGGCCTGCGGTCAGGACAGCCCGACGGGCGCGCCCAGCGCGCGACACAGCATCGACAAGTCGCGAATGGTCAGATGACGGGGCGGGGCACGATGCGCGGCGTGCGCTGTTTCCGACCCTTCGTCGCGCACCACCCACGCCGCCTGAAGCCCCGCATTCAACGCGCCGACGACATCGAGGTGGTAGTCGTCCCCGACGTGGAGCAGTTCCGCCGCGCGCACGCCAAGCGTCGCGGCGGCCGCATGAAAGATCTCCGGCTCGGGTTTCGCGAAGCCGAACGCACGCGCGCTGAGCGTGTCGCGGAAGAACTCGCCGCCGCCGGTCAGCCGAAGGTCCGCATTGCCGTTCGTCACCGCGATCAGCGGAAAGCGCGCGCTCAGCCACGCGAGTGCCGGCAATGCATCGTCGAAGAACTCGACCTGGTTCCGCGCGGAATAGAACACGTCGTATGCGCGCTCGGTCAGCGTGACGTCTTCGTTCGCGCGTTCCAGCGCAAGCCGGATCGACCCGATGCGCAACGCACGATAGTCGCCGACGAGATCCGGCCGCAAGCGTTCGAATTCGTCGCGCAACCGGTTCAGCGCCTGCGACGTGGGCAGCACGCGCGCGGTCTCGGGCGCGTGCGCGAGCAGCCACGCATGCAGCGACGCTTCGGCCCGTTCGACGGAAGGTCCGAACGGCCACAGCGTGTCGTCGAGATCGAACGAGATGGCGGAAACGTTGGTCAGGTGCATGGCGACGGAAGATACCACGCAGTCGCCGCTCACCACGGCCACGGGATGGCGCGCCCGGCGCCGCGCTCGACAGCGTGCCGATACAGGAAACGCGCAACGGTCAGGTCCTGCAGCGCGAGCCCCGTCATGTCGAACACGGTGATGTCGCTCGCCGCGCGATCGACTGACACGGCCCCCGAGAGCACGTCGCCGATTTCAGTGCGCGGCAAATCCGGCGCCCACTGACACTCGCCGATGCTGCGCGCCTGCTCGTGATCGTCCACGAAAATCCGCGCGCGCTCCAATACGCGTTCGGGAAGTTCGCGCTTGCCCGCGGTATCCGCGCCCACGCAAGTCAGATGCGTGCCCGGCTGCACCGCGTCCGCATCGAACAGCGGGCCGCCGCCCGGCGTCGCCGTGATGACGACGTCGCTGTCGGCCACCGCATCGTTGCGGTCTCGCGCGACGCGGATGTCGCAGCGTTCGCGGAATGCCGATTCGAACACCGGATCGACCTCGCCGCTGACGTTCACGTACTGCACCGCGCACCGTTGCGGCAGCAGCCTGATCGCATAGTCGAGCTGGACGCGTGCCTGCACGCCGGTGCCGAACACGCAGAGGCGCGTGCTGTCGCGGCGGGCGAGCGCCTGCAGCCCGAGCCCGCCTGCCGCACCGGTCCGGGCCGTGGTGATCGCGTTGCCGTCCATGATGCAGAGCGGGCGGCCGGTGGCCGGATCGAACAGCGCGATCGTCGCCTGATGCGGTTCGCCACCGCGGCCCCGATTGCCGGGCCAGAACCCGGCCGCCTTGAAACCGAGCAGATCCTGGCTCGCGACGTCGCCCGACTTGATCCCGAATACGCCGCCGGTATGCAGCTTCTCGCGGACGACCGGGAACACGCGTCCGGCGCGTCGACTATGCAGCACGAAGGCCTCGCGGACCGCCGCCGTCACGTGTTCGGCTTGAAGGGCCGGCTCGACCACGTCGCGGTCAAGTAGAAGGAGTTGAGCGTCTGTCGGCATGGTGGGCGAGCCTGTGGAGCAATGCGAATCGCAATATGTATAGTTTGTATAGATGTAGACAAACTGTCAATTCGGTCCGGATGACGGAGCGGCGACCGGTGTCGGCGGGCGTTGGATCGCCGCACCGGCTGCCTTGCTCGTGACGCTCACCACCCGTAGAAGCGCGGCCACGTCTGGACCGTGCCGTCGCCGCTCAGCGCGTGGTATTCCGGATGTTGCGCACCGGTCGCGCACGCGTGGTTCGGCAGGATCCGCAAACGCGTCCCGATCGGAAACCGCTGCGCGATGCGCGTGTCGGGCGTATCGATCCGCGACACGATGCCGTGCTCCTGATTGGCCGAGCTCATCACGTACTCGCCGAGCACGTCGCCGTCTTCGGTACACACCTGCCCGTAGCCGAAATCCCGCGCCTGCCGCTGGGTGCCGCGATCGCGGCTCATCGCCATCCAGCCCGCGTCGACGATGGCCCAGCCTTTTTCTTGCTGGTGTCCGATGACGGTGGTCAGCACCGACAGCGCGATGTCGGCCAGCGCGCATACGCCGATGTTGTGCATCACGAGGTCGAACAGCACGTATACGCCTGCGCGGACTTCCGTCACCCCGTCGAGGTTCGTCGCGGACAGCGCGGTCGGCGTCGAACCGATGCTCACCACCGGGGAGGGCAAGCCGGCGGCCCTGAGGCGCTCGGCGGCGTGCACGGTGCGGCTGCGCTCCTGTTCGGCGATCGCGACCAGCGCGTCGTGCGTGTCGTATTCATAACTGGAGCCGGCGTGAGCGAGCACGCCGCCGAGCGCCATGCCGCCATCGACCAGCGCGCGGCCGACGTCGATCAGCAGACCGTCGTCGGGCCGAATCCCCGAACGGTGGCCGTCGACGTCGACTTCGATCCACACGTCGAAGCGCTCGCCGTGCTCGCGCCCGAATTCGGCGATCGCGTTCGCGGTTTCCAGGCTGTCGGCGACGATCTTCAGGTCGCAGCCCTGGCGGCGCAGCGCCAGTGCCTGACCCAGCTTGGCCGGAATCATCCCGACCGCGTAGACGATGTCGCGCACGCCGGCTGCGAAGAACTGTTCGGCTTCCTTCAGCGTGGACACCGTGATGCCCTGCGCGCCGGCCGCGATCTGCGCGTCGACGACGTGCCGGCACTTGGTGGTCTTCACGTGCGGCCGGAACTTGACGCCCAGCGCGTCGAGATGCGCCTGCATGCGCGCGATGTTGTTGCGCATGCGATCGACGTCGATCAATGCGGCGGGGGTGTTCAGGGGTGCGATGCCCATGGTGCGTTGCCTCGGTGGGTTGCCGACAGCGAACACTGTAGGGCGCTTGGCAAGCCGCGTGTTTAACGCGTGCCAAATCGATCATTAAGCAGCATTTAATCGGGGATGGCCGCTCATGCCTTGCCGCGCCATGGCGGCGGATCGAGAAATTGCTTCGCGGCGTCGAGGAAAACCCGTTGCCGCGCGGAGCGGCCGGTGCGCGACGGCAGCAGCGCGGTCACCGGCGCGGGCGGCAGATGCCAGTCAGGCAGCAGCCGCACCAGCTTGCCGTTCGCGAGCAGCGGCGCGACGTCCCATTCCGAGCGCTCCACGATGCCGAGGCCGGCCAGTGCCCAGTCGGTGATGACGGTGCCGTCGTTCGACGAAAGCGCGCCCATGACGCGGATCACCGCGGTTCGCCTGGGTTCGCCCTTGTTGTCGCCGGGTTGCGAGAAGTGCCAGCGCGGGACGTCCTCGTCGTTCTCGCGCAGGCACAGGCAGTCGTGGCGGGCGAGGTCCGACGGATGGTTCAGTGCGTCGATGCGACGCGCGTAACCGGGGCTCGCGCACAGGAAGCGCTCGTTGGGTGCGAGCGGATAGCCGATCCACGACGACGACTTCAGGGTGCCGACATGCACGACCACGTCGGCGCCCGACGCGCTGCCCAGCGGGCTCTCCGATAGATGCAGCGAGATCTCGAGCTTCGGATGCGCGCGCTGCACGTCGCGCACGATCCGCGCGACGTACTTGCGTCCGAAGCCGAATGGCGCGACGACGCGCAGCGTGCCCTGCACGTCGCCGTGATCGCCCGAGATGTTGACCGGGAGCGCCTCGACGCGCTCGAGAATCTCGACGGCCTCCTGATACAGCCGCTGGCCTTCGTCGGTCAATGCGATGCCTTTCGGCTGTCGCACGGCAAGGCGTACGTCCAGCCGCGCCTCCATGCGCTGCAGGCGGATCGTGACCGCGGGCGGGGTGAGGTCGAGCAATCGGGCGGCGGATGCCAATGAGCGCGACGCGCCGATCGCGCGGACGAGTCGAAGGTCTTCGAGATCGAGCATTGCATGTCTCTTAATGCTGGCGTTGCGGAGCATTAAACAACACATCGCGTGAAGACGATAGCGTTACCCCGCGTCAACCGACCTGCGGTTTCATACCCGTCACGCGTCCAGCCCGAAAATCAACGAACGATGCGCGCCCACGCCGGCTGCGACGCCCGATGCCGACGCGAACGTCGCATTCGTCATCAGGCTCGACGCATCGCCGGCCGCGAACACGCCGGGAACGCTCGTCTGCTTCCACGTATCGACGCGGATCGCCACGCCGAGCGGCCCTTCGTCGAACGCACAGCCGAGCTGTTGCGCGAGATCGCTCGCCATCTCCGTACGCGCGCCGATGAACAGCGCCTCGATCGGCACGACCTGCCCGTCGGCGAGCCGTAACGCTTCGATACGCGGTGCGTCGCCGAGGATGTCGACGACCGGCGACCGCTCGATACGCACGCCGCGTGCGTCCAGCAACGCGGCTTCCTCTTCATTCGGTTCGGCCACGCCTTGTGTGAACCACGTCGTCGGCCCCCAATCGGGAATCAGGATCGCCTGATGCACGGACAGCGGATGCGTGGCGAGCACGCCGAGTTGCCGGCCCGCCACCTCGTACCCATGGCAATACGGACAATGCAGCACGCTGACGCCCCAGCGTTCCGCGAGCCCCGGCAACACGGGCAACGCGTCGCGGATGCCGGTCGCGAGGATCAGCCGGTCGGCGCTGGCGCGGCTGCCGTCCGCGAGCGTCACGTGAAAGCGGCCGCTCGCATCGCGCTCGGCGGAGCGCGCTTCGCCGGCGGTCTGCAGCACGGTCGGATAGGCCGCGAGTTGCGCGGCGGCGTCGGCGACGATCCGCGCCGGCGGCTTGCCGTCCTGGCCGAAAAAGCCGTGCGCATCCTCCGCGAAACGATTGCGCGGCCGCCCGGCATCGATCACGAGCACGCGGCGTCGCGCGCGCGCCAGTTGCATCGCGGCGGACAGCCCGGCAAAGCTGCCGCCGATCACGATCACTTCATGATGGTTCTGCATGTGTTCACCTCTTTCCGGAATCCGTGCCAGCGAAGAACGTGCTTCGATGGGGTCAACTCATGAAACACGAGAAGTTGCATGATAGGTCGATGGTATCATTCATGCAACTTCAGAAGTTTCGAGAGTGGGAGCCGCCCGGCCATGAGAACCGATAGCCGTTTGTCGCGCATGCTGCATGCGCTGATCCACATGGACCAGGCCGACGGCCCGCTGACGTCGGAGGCGATCGCGGTGATGCTGGGCACGAATCCGGTCGTCGTGCGGCGCCTGCTCGGCGGCTTGCGCGACTGCGGCTACGTGCAGTCGGAAAAAGGCCACGGCGGCGGCTGGGCGCTCGCCGTCGCGCTCGACGACATCACGCTGCTCGATGTCTATCGCGCGGTGGGCGAGCCGCCGGTGTTTTCGGATCTGGTGTCCGAGGATGCGCCCGAATGCCTGGTCGAACAGGCGGTCAATGCGCATCTGTCGGCCACGCTGAAAGAGGCTGAGGCGGTGCTGCTCGCGCGCTTCGGCGAGGTCACGCTCGGCATGCTGTCACGCGATTTCGAAGCGAAGGCGCCGCGCCGCCGTAGGCCGCGCTGACGCGCTGCAACAACACGGCCGCCCGCCGATAGCCGGTAGTCCGACGTAATCCGGCGCGGCGCGAAACCGCCGGGCCGCGACGTTCTGTCCCCCAACTTCTGCCCGATTCGCCCGCCACAGGGCAAAATACGGGTTTTCCGCACCCGCGAGGGCGCGTCCGAATCACGCGCCGGGCGGCGGCAGTGCGCAGTCGCACGCCGTCGCCGGGCGCCCAGGCAAGATGCTCGCCGCGTCGCGAGCCCACAGGAGTCCAGACCCCATGCCCGAAACCAACCTGTCCTTCTTCGGCCGGCTGTCGCTGGCCGTCGGCACGTTCTTCTCCGTGCTCGGCAACCGCGAGTTCGCGGCCGGCGCGCTGCGCCTGCGCGACGGCGCGCCGGCACCGGTCGCCCCCGCGCCGGTCGCGCCGACCCCCGCCGCGGCGCCGGCACCCGCGCCCGCGAAGGCGCCGGCGCCCGAGCTGCGCGAAGCCAGCCCGCAAGCCGCGCTGCAACTGCTCGGCCTGCTGCAGCGTGATGCGCGCTTCATCGACTTCGTCGAGGAAGACATCGCCGGCTACGCGGACGCCGACATCGGCGCCGCCGCACGCCTCGTGCACGACGGCTGCCGTGCCGCGCTGCGCGAACACTTCACGATCGTGCCGGTGCGCGATGAAGCCGAGGGCAGCCGCGTGACGCTGCCGGCCGGCTTCGACGCGACGGCCGTGCGCGTGACGGGGAACGTGGTCGGCGCGGCGCCCTTCACGGGCACGGTCAGCCATCGCGGCTGGCGCGTGGCCGACGTGCGCCTGCCGAAGCTGACGGGCAGCCACGACGCATCGGTGGTCGCACCGGCGGAGGTGGAACTGTGAGCGATCCGCGCTATTCGATCGGTATCGACCTCGGTACGACCCATTGCGCGCTGTCGTACGTCGACAGCGCCGCGAGCGACGGCGAAAGCATCACGCAGCAGGTGCTGCCGATCGCGCAGCTGACCGCGCCCGGTGCGCTGGAGTCGCGCGACCTGCTGCCGTCGTTCCTCTATCTTCCGCATGAAAGCGAGCTCACGCAGGGCGACCTGACGCTGCCGTGGACGGACTCGCGCGGCTTCGCGGTCGGCGAGATGGCGCGCACCCGCGGCGCGGCCACGCCGATCCGCCTCGTGTCGAGCGCGAAGAGCTGGCTGTGCCACCCGGGCGTCGACCGCCGCGCGGCGATCCTGCCGAGCGATGCGCCGCCCGAAGTGGCGCGCGTGTCGCCGCTGGAAAGCTCGATCCGCTACCTGACGCACCTGCGCGAAGCGTGGGACCACGCGCATCCCGACGCACCGTTCGCCGATCAGGACGTGACGGTCACGATCCCCGCGTCGTTCGACCCGGCCGCGCGCGAACTGACGGCAGAAGCCGCGCGTGCCGCCGGCTACTCGCGGATGACGCTGCTGGAAGAGCCGCAAGCGGCGCTCTACAGCTGGATCCAGAAGAGCGAAGGCGGCTGGCGCAAGCAGGTGCGGGTCGGCGACCTGATCCTGTGCGTGGACGTCGGCGGCGGCACGACCGACCTGTCGCTGATCGCGGTGGTCGAGCGCGACGGCAACCTGGAACTGCATCGCGTGGCGGTCGGCGAGCACATCCTGCTCGGCGGCGACAACATGGACCTCGCGCTCGCGCACGTGGTCGCGCGCAAGCTCGCGCAGCAGGGCACGCAGGCCGATCCGTGGCAACTGCGCGCGCTGACCTACGCGTGCCGCGCCGCGAAGGAAACGCTGCTGTCCGACCCGACGGCCGACGCGGTGCCGCTCGTCGTGCCGAGCCGCGGCTCGAAGCTGATCGGCGGTTCGATCCGCACCGAACTGACGCGCGCGGAACTCACGCAGACGATCCTCGAAGGCTTCTTCCCGCAAGTCGATGCGGCTGCGCGGCCGGTGAGCCGCGCGCGCGTCGGCCTCACGCAACTCGGCCTGCCGTATGCGCAGGACGCGGGCATCACGCGCCATCTCGCGGCGTTCCTCGGCCGCCAGGTCGCGGCGCTCGACGCGCTCGAAGGCGTACAGCGCACGCTGCCGCAAGGCGCGACGTTCCTGCATCCGACGGCCGTGCTGTTCAACGGCGGCGTGTTCAAGTCGGCGCTGCTCACGCAGCGCGTGCTCGATACGCTCAACGGCTGGCTGGCCGCCGAAGGTGCGCCGGCCGCGCGCCTGCTCGAAGGCGCGGACCTCGATCTCGCGGTCGCGCGCGGCGCCGCGTACTACGGCTTCGTGAAGCGCGGCCGTGGCGTGCGCATTCGCGGCGGCACGGCGCGCGCGTACTACGTCGCGATCGAATCGGCGATGCCCGCGGTGCCGGGGCTCGAACCGCCGGTGCAGGCGCTGTGCGTCGCACCGTTCGGGATGGAGGAAGGCTCGGATGCGGCGCTGCCGCCGCAGGAGTTCGGGCTCGTCGTCGGCGAACCGGTGCAGTTCCGCTTCTTCGGGTCGTCGGTGCGCCGTCAGGACGAGGTCGGCACGCTGCTCGACTACTGGTCGCCGGAAGAGCTGCAGGAGCTCGAGGAAATCCAGGCCACGCTGCCCGCCGAAGGGCGCACGGTCGGCGAGATCGTGCCGGTGAAGCTGCATGCGCGCGTGACCGAAGCCGGCACGCTCGAACTCGAGGCGATCCCGAGCGGGACGGACGAGCGCTGGAAGGTCGAGTTCGACGTGCGCGGCGCCGCCTGAGCGCGATGAAGCGCTATACCGTCGGCATCGACCTCGGCACGAGCAACACGGTCGTCGCATACGTCGAGGCCGGTTCCGACGCGATCCGCGTGTTCGACGTCGACCAGCTGGTCGGCCCCGGCGCGGTGGCCGCGCAGCCGCTGCTGCCGTCGGTGCGCTATCACCCGGCGGCGGGCGAGCTGCCGCCGGACGCGCTGCGCCTGCCGTGGGCGCCCGCTCCGAAGGCCGGCGCGGCCGCGGCTGATGTGCCGCCGGCCGTGATCGGCCGTTATGCGCGCATGCTCGGCGCCCAGGTGCCGGGCCGGCTCGTCACCAGCGCGAAGAGCTGGCTGTCGCACGCATCGGTCGACCGGCTCGCGGCGATCCTGCCGTGGGGCGCGGCCGACGGTGTCGACAAGGTGTCGCCGGTCGACGCGAGCGCGAGCTATCTCGCGCACGTGCGTGCCGCGTGGGATGCCCGCTTTCCCGATGCGCCGCTCGCGAAGCAGGACGTCATTCTGACGGTGCCGGCCTCGTTCGACGACGGCGCACGCGCGTTGACGGTCGAGGCGGCCAGGCGCGCGAAACTGCCGGCGCTGCGCTTGCTCGAAGAACCGCAGGCCGCGTTCTACGATTGGTTATACGGCCAGCGCGCGACGTTGCGCGACACGTTCGCCGCGCCGCGCCGCGTGCTGATCTGCGACGTCGGCGGCGGCACGACCGATCTCACGCTCGTCGACGTCGCGCCCGGCGACGACGGCGAGCCGACCTTCACGCGCGTCGGCGTCGGCAACCACCTGATGCTCGGCGGCGACAACATGGACCTCGCGCTCGCGCGCCTGGTCGAGACGCGGCTGACCGACCCCGGCACGCGGCTGTCCGCCGCGAGCCTGTCGCAGCTCGTCGAGCGCTGCCGCGCCGCGAAGGAGCGGCTGCTCGGCGACGACGCGCCGGCGTCCGTCACCGTGACGCTGCTCGGCGCGGGCAGCAAGCTCGTCGGCGGCGCGCGCTCGGCCGAGTTGACGCGGCAGGAAGTCGAGCAGGTCGTCGTCGACGGTTTCTTTCCGCAGGTCGAGGCGGGCGAGCTGCCGCGCCGTGCGCGGGCCGCGATCGTCGAATTCGGCTTGCCGTATGCGAGCGACCCGGGCGTCACGCGCCACGTCGCCGCGTTCCTGAACCGTCATGCGGAAGGCCCGCTGCCCGACACGCTGCTGCTCAACGGCGGCGTGTTTCGCGCGGGCGCACTCGCCGGCCGCCTCGCGCGGACGCTCGGCGCCTGGCGCGGCGCACCGCTCGACGTGCTGCACAACGCGCATCCGGACGTGGCCGTCGCGCGCGGCGCGGTGGCGTACGGCCTGGCGCGGGCCGGGCATGCGCCGCGCATCGGCGGCGGCTCCGCGCGCAGCTATTTCCTCGTGCTCGACGACGGCGAGGGCGACGGCGCCGCCGCGCCGCGCGGCGTCTGCCTGCTGCCACGCGGCGCCGACGAAGGCCGCGACATCCGGCTCGAGGAGCGCACGTTCGCGCTGCAGCTCGGGCAGCCGGTGCGTTTCCACCTCGTATCGACGGTGGCTGACACCGCGTACCGGCCCGGCGATCTCGTCGAGCTGGACGGCGGCGATTTCGTGCGGCTGCCGCCCATCGCGACGGTCGTCGACCGGCAGGCCGGCGGCGACGCCCGCGAAACGCCGGTGAAACTCACCGCATCGCTGACCGAGGTCGGCACGCTCGAAATGCACTGCATCGCGACGGACGATGCATCGCGGCGCTGGCGGCTCGAATTCCAGTTGCGCGGCGATGCGCCCGCGCAGGGCGACGGCGCCGCGCCGGCGCGCCATCCGCGTGTCGACCACGCGATCGAGCTGATCGACCGCTCGTTCGGCAGCAAGGCCGCGGACGTCACGCCGAAGGACACGCGACGGTTGCGCGCGCAACTTGAACAGGTGCTCGGCCCGCGTGACGAATGGGACGTCGCGCTCGCGCGCGAACTGTTCGACGCGTTGCTCGCACGGGCGCGTCGTCGGCGGCGCTCGGCCGATCACGAACGCGCATGGCTGAACCTGGCCGGCTATTGCCTGCGCCCCGGCTTCGGCCATCCGCTCGATGCATGGCGCATCGAGCAGCTGTGGCCGCTGTTCGACGACGGGATTCAGTACGTGAACGACGCGCAGGTGTGGTCGGAGTGGTGGACGCTGTGGCGGCGCGTGGCCGGTGGCCTCGACGACGATGCGCAGACCCAGGTGCGCGACGCGATCGCCTTCCTCGAACCGTCCGACGACAAGCGCCGCAAGCTGCCGTTCGACCCGGCCAAGGTCGGCCCGGCCGACATGACGCGCTTGTCCGCGTCGCTCGAACGATTGCCGGTCGAGCGCAAGGTGGAACTGGCCGAGCGATTGATCGTGCAATTGCAGAAGCCGGCCGAGCGCACGCTGTGCGCGTGGGCGCTCGGGCGGATCGGGGCGCGCCGGCCGTTCTACGGCAGCGCGCACAGTGTCGTGCCGGCCGGGATCGCGAACCGCTGGCTCGACGCGCTGTTCGCGCTGGACTGGAAGCAGGTGGAACCCGCGGCATTCGCGGCCGCGCAAATCGCGCGGATGACGGGCGACCGCGAACGCGATTTGCCGGACGACGCGCGCGAAGCGGTGATCAAGCGCCTGTCGGCCGCGAATGCGTCGGCGGCGTGGATCGACATGGTGCGCGAAGCGATCGCGTTCGACGAAGCCGACACGGCGCGTGTGTTCGGCGAGACGCTGCCGGCCGGGTTGAAGCTGCTGGGCGGTTGATGGCAGTACAGGATGCTTCGATCTCGTTCGCAGGTCGAAGCATCCGGTCGCGGTCGCGCCAACCATGGCGCGACCGCGACGCCCGTTCCATTCAGGCATGCGATACCGACGCCGCTTCGCGCCGTTTTTCCATTGTTTCGAATTTCGCGCCATCCTGCGTCGCCGCCGAACGCCGCGCGAGATGAATCCCCGCGAGCATGCAGCGCACCGACCGTTGACGCGCAAGGTACGACGCGGGCCGGTTCCGCGCCACGTTCTCCCGTGCGGTCAGGCGCCGGTCGCCGGCTCCGGAAACACCGGCTCGCCGAGCGTCAGCATCAGCCGGTTCGCCCACGCGAAGATCGCGATCGCGTGCGACAGGTCGAGAATTTCCTCATGCGTGAGCCCTTCGGCTTCGAGCGCGGCGATCTCGCTTTCGTCGATCGCGTCGGGCCGTTCGGTCAACGCGATCGCATAGCGGACGATCGCGCGTTCGCGTGCCGTCGTGCCGGCTGTCGCCGGATCGTCGAACACCTGCTCGATCGCATCGGTGCGTTTCGTGAGCTGTGCGAAGCGCTGCGCATGCACCGATGCGCAATACACGCAGCCATTCACGCGCGACACGGCCGTGCTCGCGAGTTCGCGCTCCGCACGCGACAGCCCGCCGGGGCCGTACATGATCGCGTTGAACACGCCCGAGCGCTGCAGCAGGATCTCGGGCAGATGGACGAGCAGCAGGTAATAGTCGGACGTTTTCGCTTGCGGGTGGCTCGCCTCGAGCACCGCAAGCTGATCGGGCGTCGCCGCATCGAGCGAGACCGTGTCGAGCCACGCGCGCCAGCCGAGCGTGTCGGAGGTGAAGCCGTGGGTGGCAGTCGTCATGCGGCCTCCTTTGCGGCGCGTGCCTGAAGTGCCCGCGCGGCCGCGGCGACGCGCAACTGATACGCGACGAACGCAACGAGCTGCGACAGCGCGACGATCGCGGGCGTCGTGAGTCCGGCCGATTTCAGCGGATCGAGATCGGATGCGCGCGCGTCGACCGGCGCGTGCGTCAGGCGCTTCGCGTGCAGCAGGATCGCGCCGAGGCGGCGAGGCAGCGCGTCGAACGCGTCGGCATCTGCATGCTCGATGTCGTCGGGCGTGCCGCCTGCGTCGAGCAATCGCGTGCGATAGATGTCGGCCAGCGCGTGCGCATTCGACTGCCGCGCGACATACCGTGCCGCATGCAGCCGCTCGATCAGCGAAAGATCGGGTAGCGCGGGATCGAACAGCGCGACTTCACTCAGTTGCGTATGCAACAACACCTTGCCGCGTGCGCGGCGCAGCGCGGCGACGGCGCCACCTTCCCGCAGGCCGGCCGAGGTGTCGATCGTGTCCGGCACGGCGGCCGGCGTGATGGAGTCAGTCATCGTTTCGGGTTTCCTTCATCGTCAAAGTGACCGATGGCGTCGGCATCGCGCCATTCGTCGCCTTGCAGCTCCGCATTCGCGTACGCGAGCAGCGCGTCGAAATGCCGGTCGCGATCGGCATCGAACAGCCGGCTCGCAATGCCGCGCGCGAGCCGTTCGGCGCCCGCGCTGATGGCCGGGATATCGCCGGACAGCTTGCCGTGGCTCAGGCTCGCCGCATGGTTGAAGCAATGGATCCGCGTGACGGCCGGGCACGCGCCGCGTTCGCGTTCCTGGAACGCGAACGCGGGGCCGAGATCGGGCGATTCGGCGAGCTCGTCGAGCCACGTGCCCGGTTCCGGTCGATAGCGATCCTTCCAGCGCCGCACGTGCTGCCCGAACGACGCGAATTCCGCGCGCGTCGTCCAGTCCGAATGAAAACCCGTCGCGAAGATCAGGAAGTCGACGGTGTAGCGCCCGCGCGGCGTCGTCACGACGAGGCCATCCGCACGTTCGGCGAGCGTCTCGATCGGGCTGCCCGCATGAAAATGCGCATGCTCGTGGCGCGACACGCGCAGCACGCTGTCGCGCGGCGGTGGCGTCTGCGACGTCAACGCGTAGTGCATGAAGCGCCACTTCGTCGCATCGTCGAGATCGGCGTAGCCGTGCACGAGGCCCGGGCTGCCGATGCCGGTCAGCTTGTTGATGCGCGGAATGTCCGCGCGGCGGAAGAACAGGTCGACGCGCGCGGCGCCGGCTTCGAGCGCGGTGCCCGCGTTGTCGAACGCGGAGGCGCCCGCGCCGACCACGCCGATACGCTTGCCCGCGAGCGCCGCGAAATCGATCGGCTCGGACGAGTGGGCCCAGCGCGTGCGCGGTGCGCGTTGCGCGACGGGCGGCACGTACGGGCCGCCGAGGCCGTCGCGGCCGGTCGCAAGCACGACGTGCCGCGCGAGCAGCGTCTGTGCTTCGCCGTTGCCTTGCACGTCGAGCGCGAGCAGCCCGTCGTCGCGCGGGCGCAGCGCGACGAGCGTCGTATCGTTGCGCACCTGCAGGTCGAGCACGCGCCGATACCAGCGCAGGTAGTCCATCCACTGCGTGCGCGGAATCTTGTAGAGCGCGTCCCACGCGTCGCGGCCGTATTGCGCTTCAAACCATGCGCGGAACGTCAGCGCGGGCAGGCCGAGCGCGGGGCCCACGAGCTGCTTCGGCGAGCGCAGCGTGTCCATCCGAGCGAACGTGACCCACGGCCCTTCGTAGCCGGCCGGCATGCGGTCGATCACGCACTGGTTGTCGATGCCGAGCAGGCGCAGTTCGGCGGAAGCCGCGAGCCCGGCCATGCCGCCGCCGACGATCGCGACGTCGAGCACGCGCGCGCCATCGGCTTCGCGCGCAGGCACCCACGACGGTGCGGGCAGGTCGAGCCAGCGCAGCTCCTGCGCGAGCCGCGCTTCCAGTGCTTCAAGTGCTTCGAACGCGTCGGGCGGCATCGTCATGCGGTCTCCGGGCGGGTGCGGCGTGTACGGGTCGTGTGGGGCGGGCGCGGTGCGCGCTCGTTGCGCAGCCGGTCGCCGCGCAGCAGCGCGTCGTGCGCGGCGGCGTCGTGAAAGATCACGTCGTCGAGCAGCGCGCGCGTCGTGCGGTGCAGCGCGTCGAGCAGCGCATCGACGGCCGCCGTGCGCGGCTTGCCGGCCGGCGTCGCGACGCCGAACGCGAACGGGATGTCGACATCGAGCGGGCGTGCGACAACGCCGTCCACCGGTAATGCGACGCCCGTGGCCGGATCGACGATGCCGATCCCGATGCCCGCGCGCGCGGCCATCACCGCATTCAGCGACGCATTGGTTTCGATGAACACGCGTGCATCGACACGCGCGGCCGCGAACGCCGCGTCGATCCGCTGGCGCAGCCGGTGCCGGTTCGCGACCGTCACGATGCGGCGCCGCGCGAGGTCGCGCAGTGCGATACGCGGTTTCGCCGCAAGCGGATCGTCGGCCGGCAGCACGGCGACGCAGGGTGTCTGCGCGATCCAGTGCACGTCGAGCCCCGCGTGCGCCATCGGCAGCGTGACGACGCCGACATCGGCCGTGCCGGCCAGCACCTCGTGCACGACATGCTCGGCCGATTCGCTGCGCAACTGGTAGTGCGGCGCGTGCGCGCCGTCGGGCAGCGCGGCGAGCGCGGCCGGCACGAGCGTCGCCGCGAGCGACGGCGTCGCCGCGATGCGCACGGGCTCGGCCGTTTCGTCGCCGAGCGCGCGCGCCCGCGCCTCGATCGCGCGCAGGCCGACCAGCGAGCGCTCGACTTCCTCGTACAGCAGGAACGCGCGGCGCGTCGGCGTGACGCGCGGGCCGTGCCGATCGAACAGCGCGTAGCCGAGATCGGCTTCGAGCTCCTGGATCTGCCGCGTGACGGCCGGCTGCGAGCGGCCGAGCAGTTCGCCCGCGCCGGTCACGCTGCCGGCCGACATGACCGCGGAAAAGGCTTCGAGTTGATGCAGCTCCATGACGCGTTCCGATGATGCGATTTGCGCATTGTAGGAGTGCGAGCATGCACGATTCATATAATGATTTTTGCTATCGACAGCGCGAAAGCTGCGAAGCACTCGATCGATGCAGCGGCCGGCCGGGCGTGCATGCGCATGGTCGCGAGCGGCGCCGCGCGGCAAACGCCAATCGAATCAAGGCGATGCGATGGATGCCGATGCGTTGCGCGATGCAGGACGAGCGGATGACCCTTCGCGCGTGTCGACCGCTTCGCGCCGTGCGCGATATCGATATGCGCAAAACTTCGTTGGAACGCTCCGAAGCGGATGGTTACATGCCCTCACTCTTTTCGACTGACTGAAGGTAGGGACGGCATGAACGTTTCGAGGAACGACGCGCGCGGCGCATGGCGGCGCGTGCTGGGCACGGTGGCGGCGCTCGCTGCCGCATGGGGCTTGTCGACGGGCGGCGCGTTTGCGGCGGGCGTATCGGGCGAGCCGGTGGTGGTCGGCGTGAGCGGGCCGCTCACGGGCCAGGACGCGCAATACGGCGAGCAATGGAAGCGCGGCTTCGATCTCGCGCTCGACGAGATCAACGGCAGCGGCGGCATTCACGGCCGGCCGCTCGCGATCGACTTCCAGGACAGCCGCAGCGACCCGCGTCAGGCCGTGGCGATCGCGCAGAAGTTCGTCGCCGATCCGCGCATCGCGATCGAGCTCGGCGATTTCTCTAGCGCGACGTCGATGGCCGCGTCGCCGGTCTACCAGCGCGGGCAACTGATCCAGTTCGGCTTCACGAACTCGCATCCGGATTTCACGAAGGGCGGCGATTACCTGTGGAGCACCGCGCTGAGCCAGGCCGAGGAGCAGCCGCTGCTCGCGCGCTACGCGGTGAAGGAACTCGGCTTCAAGCGGATCGCGGTGCTGTACCTGAACACCGACTGGGGCCGCACCAGCAAGGACATCTTCGCGAAGGCGGTGGCCGGGCTCGGCGCGCAGGTCGTCGCGGCCGAGGGCTACCAGCCGACGGAGAAGGATTTCCGCTCGACGCTCGTGCGGATCGGCGCGTCGAAGCCCGATTCGATCGTGCTGATCTCGTACTACGCGGACGGCGCGCAGATCGTGCGCCAGGCGCGCACGTCGGGCGTCGCGCTGCCGATCGCGGCGGTCGGTTCCGTGTATTCGCCGAAGTTCCTCGAACTCGGCGGCGCGGCCGTCGACGGCGTCTATACGGAATCGAACTTCTTCCCGGCCGAGCCGCGCCCCGAGGTGCAGGCGTTCGTGCAGCGCTATCGCGCGAAATTCCACGCCGATCCCGATTCGTTCGTTGCGCGCGCATACGACGCGCTGATCCTGTCGGCCGAGGTGCTGCGCCGCTACGGCACGACGCGCCAGGCCGCGCACGATGGCTTCGCGAAGGTGAGCGACGTGCCGAGCGTGATCTTCGGCAAGGTGCGCTTCGATCCGCAGACGCGCCGCGTCGCGGGCGCGCGCACCGTGTATCTGGTCGTGAAGCAGGGGCAGTGGGCGTTGTGGGATGGCGCGAAGCCGCAGCTCGCCGCGCGCTGATTCCGAATCAACCGCATGCAAGTGACGGACGCATCGTGATGGCATCCTGGCTCGACTACACGCTCAACGGCCTCATCGTCGGCAACATCTACGCGCTGCTCGCGGTCGGGCTCGCGCTGATCTTCGGCGTGTCGCATCTGATCAACTTCGCGCATGGCTCGGTCTACATGGTCGGCGCGTTCATCGGCTGGCTGTGCCTGACGCGCGTCGGGCTGCCGCTGCCGGTCGCGCTCGCGGCGGTCGTCGTCGGCTGCGGCGCGCTCGGCATCGCGATCGAGCGGATCGGGCTGCGGCCGCTGCGGCACGCGGCACGCATCGCGCCGCTGCTCGCGACGATCGGCATCAGCTTCATCCTCGACCAGCTCGCGCAGCTCGCATTCGGCGCGGACCCGCACGCGGTGCCGACGCCGCTGCCCGACTGGCACCTGCGGATCGCCGGCGCGACGCTCGGCTCGCTCGACCTGCTGATCGCGGGCATCGGCATCGCGGCGGCCGCGCTGCTGTACGGCTTCCTGCGCTTCACGCGGCTCGGCTGGGCCGTGCGCGCGACCGCACAGGATCGCGATGCGGCGCTGCAGATGGGCGTCGACGTCGACCGCGTGAACCAGACCGTGTTCGCGATCGCGTGTGCGCTCGGCGGCGTGAGCGGGCTGCTGGTCGGCATGTACTACAACAGCATCGATCCGGCGATGGGCTTCCAGGCGACGCTGAAGGGCGTGGTCGCGCTCTTGATCGGCGGGCTCGGCAATGTGCCGGGCGCGATCGCGGGCAGCCTGCTGCTCGGTCTCGTCGAAAGCTACGGCGTCGCACTGTTCGGCACGAGCTATCGCGACCTGTTCGCGTTCGGGCTGCTGATCGTGTTCCTCGTCTGGCGCCCGAACGGCTTGTTCAGCAAGAACCGCGCGCTGCCGCCCGAGCCGATGACGGGCACCTTCCTCGCGGCCGCAAAAGCCGTGCGCGTCCCGCGCCCGGTGCTCGTCGCGATGATCGCGGCCGCGGCCGTGCTGCCGTGGCTCGGGGCATCGCCGTACGTGCTGCAGACGCTGACCAATGCGTGGCTGTACGGGCTGCTCGCGCTGAGCCTCACGCTCGTCGCGGGCACGGTCGGGCAGATCTCACTTGGTCACGCCGCGCTGCTCGTGATCGGCGCGTATGCGTCGGCGCTGCTGTCGTCGGATCTCGGCTGGTCGCCGGCCGTGACGATCCCGTGCGCGGGCGCGATCACGGCCGTGCTCGGCGTGCTGCTCGTCTACCCGGCGTTCCGGCTGCGCGGGCACTACGTGTCGATCGCGACGCTCGGCATCGGCGAAGTGGTGAGCCTCGTGATCCTGAACTGGGATGGCCTCACGCGCGGCCCGCTCGGCATCGCCGGCATCGCGCCGCTGCCTTGGGCGACGACCGCGCGCGCCGCGTACTGGTTCACGTTCGCGGTGCTCGTCGCGTTCGCGCTCGTGCAAGTGCGGCTGCTGCGCTCGCATCTCGGCCGCACGCTGCGCGCGGTGCGCGAGGACGACGTTGCCGCACGCGCGCACGGCATCGCGCCGAGCCGCTACAAGGCGATCGCGTTCGCGGTCGGCGGCGTCGCGGCCGGCGTGAGCGGCGGCATCGCCGCGCACCTGTACAGCTACATCAATCACCAGACGTTCGATTCGCAGGTGTCGATCCTCGCGCTGACCATGGTGATCCTCGGCGGGCTCGGCAACGTGCTCGGCGGCATCGCCGGCGCGGTCGCGCTGATCGGGCTGCCCGAGCTGTTCCGCTGGGCGGCCGACTACCGGATGCTGATCTACGGCGTCGTGCTGCTGCTGCTCGTCCGGTTCCGGCCGCAGGGCCTGCTCGGCACGGTGTGAGGAGGAGTGCGATGACGACCCCCCGACCCTTGCTCGACGTGCAGGGTTTGACGCGCCGCTTCGACGGCGTGACCGCGCTCGACGGCGCGAGCCTGACGCTTGCCGACGGCGAACTGCTGAGCGTGATCGGGCCGAACGGCGCCGGCAAGTCGACGCTGTTCAACCTGATCGCGGGGGCCGACCGGCCCGATGCCGGCCGCGTGAGGTTCGACGGCCGCGACATCACGGGCGCGGCGCCAGAACGGCTCGCGGCGCTCGGCATCGCGCGCACGTTCCAGCATGGCCGCGTGTTCGGCAACCTGAGCGTGTTCGACAACGTGTTGATCGGCGCGCATGCGCGGCTGCGCGCGGCCCGGCCCGGCTGGCCCGTGCTCGGTGCGGCGGCCGAGGTGCTGCGCGCGCTCGTGCGGCCCGCGTCGGTGCGGCGCGAGGAAGCGGCGCTGCGCGAGGAAGTGCGCACGATCGTCGCCGGGTTCGGCGAACGGCTCACGCCGCGCATCGATCATCCGGCGCACAGCCTGTCGTATGCGAACCGGCGACGCGTGGAGATCGGCCGCGCGCTCGCGCTGCATCCGCGCCTGCTGCTGCTCGACGAACCGACGGCCGGGATGAACGAGACGGAGACGGCCGAGATGCTGCAGCTGATCCAGTCGCTGAAGGCGCGCGGCCTGACGATCCTGCTGATCGAGCACAAGCTCGAACTCGTGATGCGCGTGTCCGACCGCGTGATGGTGCTCGACAACGGCGTGAAGATCGCCGAAGGCGCGCCGCGCGCCGTACGGCACGATCCGCGCGTGATCGACGCGTACCTCGGCCGGCGTCATGCGGGCGGTGCCGCCGCGGAGCGCACCACGCAGGCGGCCGCATGAACCTGGTCTCTTCCGAATCCGATGCGACGATGACCGACGCGCTGCTGAAACTCGAACACCTCGATACGTTCTACGGGCCGGTGCAGGTGCATTTCGACGTGAACTTCGAAGTGGGCCGCGGGCAGATCGTCAGCCTGCTCGGCGGCAATGCGAGCGGCAAGTCGACGACGATGAAGCTGATCCTCGGGTTGATGCGGCCGCGTCGCGGCATCGTGCGTTTCGACGGCGACGACGTGACGGCGCTCGCGACGCCGCAGCGCGTGCGGCGCGGGATCGCGGCCGTGCCCGAGGCGCGGCGGCTGTTCGGCGACATGAGCGTGCGCGAGAACCTGTTGATGGGCGCGTATACGCGCGGCGACCGCTCGGGAGTGGCGGACGATTACGAACGCGTGCTCGACCTGTTTCCGCGCGTGAGGGAGCGGCTCACGCAGCGCGCGGGCACGCTGTCGGGCGGCGAACAGCAGATGCTCGCGATGGCGCGCGCGCTGATGGCGCGGCCGAAGCTGATCTGCATGGACGAACCGACGATGGGGCTGTCGCCGCTTTACGTCGACAAGGTGCTCGAACTCATCGATGCGATCAACAAGCAGGGCGTGACGGTGTTCATGGTCGAGCAGAACGCGAGCCTCGCACTGGAGATCGCGCATTACGGATACGTGCTGCAGAGCGGGCGCGGCGTGCTGGAAGGGCCAGCCAAAACGCTGCTCGACGACGATCGGGTGCGCGATGCGTATCTCGGCGGGGAGGCGGTGGCGGTGTAGGTGTCGCCATGCGCACCGATTCACGCTTCGCGTGCGTGCTTCGTCGCCGGCCGCGGAAACGTCAGCACCACCGCAAACCCGCCCGCGTCGGGAAACGCGAATCCGACGCGCCCGCCGTGCGCCTTCATCACTTCCTGCACGATCGCGAGCCCGAGCCCCGACCCGGTTCGGCGTTCGGTGCCGTCCGGCGCGATCCGCACGAACGGCTGCAACGCCGCGTCCCAATGCTCGCGCGGAATCCCGCGTCCGTTGTCGGTGACGGTCAGCGTCACGGCATCGTCGCTGTTGCCCGCAGTGGCGACCGACACGACGATATCGTCCGCATGCCCGTGCAGCAGCGCATTGTGCAGCACGTTCGACAATGCCTCCTGCAGGCTGATTGCGTCGCCGTCGATCCACGCATGCGGTGAATCGCTCGCGAATGCGACGGCCACGTCGCGCGCGTCCGCGAGCGGAATCGTGCGGCCGAGCACGTCCTTCGCGAGCGCGACGAGTTCGACCGGTTGCAGCGGCACGGCCTCGGTACGATGGATCACCATCGCATGATTGAGCAACTGCCCGGTGAGCCGCCCGACATCCGCGCTGGTCGCACGCAACGCATCGAGCCGCGCCGCATGACGCGCGGGATCGGCCTCGCCGTCGAGCAGTTCGATCTGCGCGTCGAGCCGCGCGAGCGGCGTGCGCATCTGGTGCGCAGCGTCGGCGATGAAGCGCTGCATCGCGTTGATCCGCTCGGCCAGGCGGTGCATCAGCCCGTTGATCGACCCGATGATCGCGTCGATCTCGCTCGGCGTATCGACGGCCACCGGCCGCAAATCGGCCGGGTCGCGCGCGGCGATGATGGTGCCGATCTGCGCGAGCGGGCGCAGCCCGCGCCGGATCGCGAGGCCGCTCGCGCCGATCGCGAGTACGCTCATCAGCAGGATCAGCGTCCACACCTTGATGCTCATGTCGTTCGCCAACTGCTGTCGCGCGTTGGTGGTTTGCGCAACCGTCACGAGCGCCCAGCCCGGCGTGCTTTCCTCGGGCATGTAGCGCGCGATCGTCGCGGTGCGGATCCGGTGTCCCTGGTAGACGGCGTTCGCGAACGCGGGGCCCTGCTTCGCGGCGGCGAGCGTCGCGGGGCTCGCGAGATCGTTGTAGCCGGCCACGACGACGCCACGCGAATCGACGACCTTGTAGTAGACGAGGTCGTAGCGCGACAGCGTCGACAGCGCGGCGACCGGCGGATTCAGCGCGAGCACGCCGCCCTGCACGTACAGGTTCTCCGCGACCTGGATCGATGCGCCCGCAAGCAACTGGTCGTATGCGCGCTCGGCCGCGACGCCCGCGTAGTAGCGCGCGATCACCGCGAGGGCGAGCGCGCCGGTCGCGACGACGAGCGCGATGAACAGCAGCGTGCGCCCGAACAGCGTCCTCGGGAACCAGTCAATGCGCGGCAATCTGATACCCCATCCCGCGCGCGGTGCGGATTTCGACCGAGCTGCCCTGCAGCTTCCTGCGCACGCGCGTCACGTATTGCTCGACCGCATTCGCGCTCGGCTCGTTGCCGAAGCTGAACAGCTGGTTCAGCAGCTCGTCCTTCGAGAAGATCCGCTGCGGGCGGCTCGCGAGGATCTCGAGCAGCGCGAACTCCTGACGCGACAGCGACAGCGGCTGGCCGTCGAGTTCCGCGAGGCGGCTGCTGCGGTCGATCACGAGGCCGCCGAGCGTCAGCACGTCGTTCGCATGGCCGCTGTTGCGGCGCAGCAGCGCCTGCACGCGCGCTTCGAGCTCGCGGTAGTCGAACGGCTTCACGAGATAGTCGTCGGCGCCGAAGCCGAGGCCGCTCACGCGGTCGTCGATCGCCGAGCGCGCGGTGACGAGCAGCACCGGCGTCGTGCTGCCCGACGCGCGCAGGTTGCGCAGCACCGCGAAGCCGTCGAGACCGGGCAGGTTCGCATCGAGCACGACGAGGTCGAAGCGCTCGACGCGCAGCAGGCTGTTCGCGGTCGAGCCGTCGGTTTCGAGATCGACGGCATGGCCGAGCCGCGCGAGGCGGCTGCGGATCGCCGCGCCGATTTCGGCATCGTCCTCCACGACGAGAATGCGCATGGTGCCGTTTGCAGGTAGAGGGTTAGGGGTTTTCCCGGGGCCGGGATGTCAGCATTTTCTCAGACTCGCTCGATAACCTGTGTTCAGCCGGAACAAGCGATGACGGCATTAATACCAGAGGAGACGGCAACATGCAGCATGTCACGGGCACGACGAAGGCGCGGCCGAACGCACGGCGCAATGCAAGGCACGGCGTGACGCCGACCGCCGCGTGGCCGCATGCCGTGCGCCGCACGCAGGCGTGCGCATGACGACGTCGCCGCGCCGCCGCGCATTGCTCGCCGCCGGCCTCGGCGCGTTCGCCGCGCCCTCGCTGGTGCGCTCGAAGCCGCGCACGGTGCGAATCTCGAAAGGCTATGGCGTGCTGTACCTGCCGCTGCTCGTGATGGAGAAGCAGCGCCTGTTCGAGCGGCACGCGGCACGGCGCGGCCTGCGCGACCTCGCGCTCGACTGGGTGCTGCTCGACGGCGGCAATTCCGTCAACGACGCGATGATGGCCGGCACGCTCGACTTCGCGGGGGCCGGCGCGCCGGGCTTCATCGAGCTGTGGGCGCGGGCGCGCGGGATTCCGAACGTCGAGGTGATCGGCATCAGCGGCTTGTCGACGACATCGCTGTCGCTCAATGCGAACCGTCCGGGCCTCGCGTCGCTGCGCGACTTCACGCCGTCCGACCGGATCGCGGTGCCGGGCATCCGCACGTCGCTGTCGGCGGTCGTGCTGCAGATGGTCGCGAGCCGGCAGCTCGGTGCGAAGCATTTCGCGCAACTCGATTCGATCACCGTGAACCTGCCGCATCCGCAGGCGATGCAGGCGCTGATCCGCCGCGAGAACGGCGTGACGGCGCACTTCACGTCACCGCCGTTCTCGACGCTCGAATTGCGGCAGCCGGGCATTCATCGCGTGGTGAATTCGGTCGACGTGCTCGGCCCGATGACGCTTGACGTCGTGTTCGCGCCGAAGCGGCTCGTCGATGCGGAGCCGGCGCTGGCCGCGGCGTTTCTCGGCGCGCTCGACGAAGCGAACCGCCTGATCGTGCAGGATCCGCGCGCGGCGGCCGCGCTGTATGCGGCGTCGTCGGGTGTCGGCGTGTCGCACGACGACGTGATACGGATGCTCGCCGCGCCGGACACGCGATTCTCGGTGTGGCCGAACCAGCTGATGGACTACGTCGAGTTCCTGTACCTCGCCGGCACGATCAAGGCCAAGCCGCGCGCGTGGCACGAGATGTTCGCGCCGATGCTCGACGACTACCGGGCACGCTGAGCGCCGCCGATCCACGATTTCATCGACCTGCACCGCGCCCGCGCGTTCGTCGCGCGCGGCGCCGATTCAACCGACAAGCAACCGATTCATGGAGGAGCCCTTAATGAATGCCACCGAAACCCTGGACCCCGCGTCCGCCGACGAGCAGCGCGTCATGTCGAAGATCGCGCGGCGCCTGCTGCCCATCCTCGTCGTGATGTTCCTGATTGCGTTCATCGACCGGCAGAACGTCGGCTTCGCGAAGCTGCAGATGGTGCACAGCCTCGGGATGACGGAGGCCGCGTTCGGGCTCGCGTCGTCGCTGTTCTTCATCGGCTACCTGCTGTTCGAGGTGCCGAGCACGCTCGCGCTGCATCGCTACGGCGCCCGCGTGTGGCTCGCGCGGATCATGCTGACGTGGGGCCTCATCACCGTGCTGATGGGCTTCACGACGTCGATGCCGGCGTTCTGCTCGCTGCGCTTCCTGCTCGGCATCGCCGAGGCCGGCTTCTATCCCGGCGTGATCTATTACCTGACGCTGTGGTTTCCGCAGAGCTACCGCGCGAAGGTGCTCGGCATCTTCACGCTCGGCAGTGCGCTCGCGAACATGCTCGGCTCGCTCGTCGGCGGCGTGCTGCTGAGCCTGAACGGCGTGTGGGGGCTCGCGGGCTGGCAGTGGGTGTTCGTGGCGACGGGCATTCCGGCCGTGATCGTCGCGATCGTCGTGTTCCGCGTGTTGCCGGCCTCGTTCCGCGACGCGGCGTTTCTCGACGAGGACGAGAAGCAGATCGTCGCGGCCGCGCTGGAGCGCGAGAAGCCGGCGCAGGCCGAGCACGGCCAGCCGTGGAAGGCGCTGCTCGATCCGCGCGTGATGCTGTTCGCGGCGACCTACATGCTGATGTCGACGTCGCTGTACGGCGTCACGTACTGGCTGCCGACGCTCGTGAAATCGTTCGGCGTGTCGAGCAGCATGAACGGGTTCCTGAGCATGCTGCCGTGGGCGCTCGCGGTGCTGCTGCTGGTGTGGCTGCCGTCGAAGCTGCGCCGCGCGAACAGCATCCTGCGCACGATCGCGATCGTCGCGGCGCTCGGCGCGCTCGGCTTTCTGCTGAGCCTCGTGCTGCCGTCGACGCCGCTGCGCTTCGTCGCGCTCGTGCTCGGCGGCGCGTGCATCCCGCTGCTGTATCCGTGCTTCTGGTCGATGCCGCCGCGCTACTTCACCGGCGCGCGGGCGGCCGCGAGCGTCGCGGCGATCAACTCGATCGGCAACCTCGGCGGCTTCTTCAGCCAGAACCTGATGCCGTTCGCGGGCAAGGTGACGGGCACCGCGTTCGGGCCGATGATCGTGCCGATCGTGTGTCTCGCGCTGCTCGGGATCGGCGCGCTGGTCGCGTGGACGCGCTCGGAGCGGGGGATGGTGGCGGCGCGGGCGTGACGTGCTACCGTGCATGCGGTTGGAATGCATGGAGAGGGCAAAGAACACGGCAGCGATGTCGCTTCGAGTCGATCAGACATTACTCGAGGAAGCGCAGACCGTATTGGCGGAAAACGAGACGCTGTCTGCGTTCGTCGAATCGACGCTGCGCGCTGCGATTGCACGTCGGCGCTCGCAGCGCGAGTGTGTCGCGCGCGGCGTGTTGTCGGCTGAGGAGGCGCGGCGCACCGGTGAATACGTCGACGCCGCGGAAGTCCGGATCGAACTTGGGACGATGCTGAAAGCCGCACGTGCAGCGAAGATAACGGGCTAGACGGGCGGCGTCGATCGACGCGCACGGTCGAAACCCGTCACGATCGTTGCCGGCCGGCGTCAGCGCGCCGTCCCCCGTCCGTCATGCGCGATCGCCACATGCGCGGCCGCCACCGGAATATCCACCTCCACCGTCGTCCCAACGCCCAGCGTCGTGTCGATCCGCAGCGTGCCGCCGACGAGATACGCGCGCTCGCGCAGGCCGACCAGCCCGAACGAACCCGATTTGCGCGGCGCACCGGGATCGAAGCCCGCACCGTCGTCGCGAATCGTCAACGCGATAGTCTCGTCCCGGTACACGAGTTCCACGGTCGCGCTCGACGCGGCCGCATGCCGCGCGACGTTCGCGAGCGCTTCCTGCGCGATGCGGAACACGGCCGTCGCATACGGTTCGTCGAGCTGCAGCTCGCTCGGCTCGACGTGCAGTGCGCACGCCATGCCGTGACGGTGCCGGAAATCCTCCACGAGCCATTGCATCGCGGCCGCGAACCCGAGGTCGTCGAGCATCAGCGGACGCAGGTCGGATGCAATGCGCCGCGTGGCCGTCACCGCGCCGCGCGCGAGCGCATGCATCGCCGCGATCTTGCGCGCCAGCGGCGCGTCGTCCTGCGGCACATGATCGAGCAGCCATTCGAGATCGTTCTTCAGCGTCGCGAGCGTCTGCGCGAGCTCGTCGTGCAGTTCGCGCGCGATGCGGCGCTGCTCGGCCTCGCGAGCGCTCGCGCTGATCGCCGCGATCACGCGCAGCTCCTCGCGTGACGCCTGCAGCGCCCGCTCCGCGCGCACACGCTCCTCGACTTCGCGCCGCAAGTCGCGGTTCGACGCGCTCAACTGCGCGGTGCGGGCCGCAACCCGCTGCTCGAGCCGTTCATTCGCGTCATTGAGCTGCGCGCTCTTCTGCACGACCAGCAGGTGCTGATAGCGCGCGCCGGCGAGTGCACGCACCGTCTGTGCATGCAGCCGGCCGTTCTCGAACAGCAGCGCGAACAGCACGACGCCCGACGCGACGAGGCCGTAGGCCCGTCCCGCGTAGAAGCTCAGGTCGAAGCGCCCGTGGTTCAGCATCGACGACAACGCGATGTCGAACAGCCACGCGACGAGCACGATCATCACCCACAGGTCGAGCACGGAGTGGCGCCGCCGCTGCCGCCACGTCAGCACGAGCGCGGCCAGGTTCAGCGCCCAGACGATTGCGATCGCGGTCGTCATCGTCGCGGCCATCCGGTTGCCTTGCATGATGCGCGGCAGCAGGTCATGGCCGGCGGTCGCGAGCAGCGCGAGCGCGCCGGTCGCGCCGGCCGTCAGGACGATGCAGAGCAGCAGCGCAAGCGTCGCTCGGCGCCGCTCGAGCGACGGCGGGCGGGCGCGCGGCGTCGCGCGCAGCAGCACGTACGCGGCGACCGCCAGCGGAAAGCCGCCGTGCCAGAACAGATAGAGCCACGCGGTGGTCTGTTCGCCCGCGCCGAGCAGGCCCGTCGGCGCGAACAGCCCCGGAAAGGTCAGCATGTGCGTGCCGGCCATGAAGCTCGTGAACAGGTAGCCGGCCGCGAGCGCGAGCAGCGATTTCTCGCGCAGGATCGCGTACTGGCCGAGCAGCAGGCCGGCCGTCACCATGTCGTTGACGACGATCGCCGACTGGTACACGGGAATGAAGCCCGACACACGAGCAAGCGGCATGCCCGCGAACGGCGCAAGAGCGACGAAGATCACGGCCGACACGATCACCATCGCGATCGCGAGCCGTCGCTCCTGCCGGCGGGGCGGCAGCGACGACATGAACAGGTGCGACGGATCCGGCGCGTCGTCGTAGGTGGCGGCGGCGGTCGCGGCGCGCAAGCGGAATGCGCGCATCATGCGTCGTCGACGCCGAGGTCGAGATCGTGGCGCACCGCGTAGCGCACCAGCGCGGCTTCGTGCGGCAGCTCCATCTTCTCGAGGATGCGCGTCTTGTAAGTGCTGACCGTCTTCGCGCTCAGCGTGAGTTCCGACGCGATTCGCGTGACCGTCTGGCCCGCGACGATGCGGCGCATCACGTCGAGCTCGCGCGCGGACAACCGTTCGTGCGGCAGCATTTCGACCGGCGCGCGCAGCGTGCGCGCGAGGCTTTCGGCCGCCTGCGGGCTCACGTAGACGCCGCCCCCCGCGACCTTCGTGACGGCCTGCACGAGCTCGGCGGTCGCGCTGTCCTTCGTCAGGTAGCCGGTCGCGCCGGCCTTGAACGCGCGCGCGGCGTATTGCGCCTCCGCATGCATCGTCAGCACCAGCATGCGCAGCGACGGCGCGCGTGTCTTGACGAGCCGGATCAACTCGATACCGGTCGGCCCGGGCATCGACAGGTCGAGCAGCAGCACGTCGGCGGCGCCGTGCTCGGCCAGCGCGAGCGCGGCCGTGCCGTCGCTTGCCTCGCCGACGATTTCGAAACCGCCGGCCGTTTCCAGGATGTGACGCAGTCCGTCCCGCATGACTGCGTGATCGTCAGCCAGAATGATCCTGATCACTAGCGTTCCTCTTCGGGATGCCGCCGCGGGCTGTTCCGCCGGGTGCCGCCGCGGCCGTTCTTCTGATCAATATATTCCGCCGAAGCCGGAAAAGGTGCACCGGCGCGAAATTTTTGAGACATCAACGTGTGCAATGAGTCTCGAAACGAAATAATCGGCGTGAGATGGTAAAGGCGAAAGGGCCAGATGGGGCGGGTATTCCCGAGGCGTCGTTGCCGTCCGCCGGGCCGTGTGTGTCGCGGCCGGCCATGATTCAGAGATAAACTGGTGCCTGATTGCACTGTCGCGACCCGAGGAGCCTCCCCGATGATCGATCTCGCCGACATCCTGCCGTCCGCGCTGCCCGACGCCGTCGCGTGGGCCGACGCGCAGGCGGCGCACGGGCTCGCGCAGGGCGTGCCGCTCACGCCCGCGCAGGCCGACGACGCGCGCACCGTGGGCGTCGCGCAACCGGAGCGGATCCGCGTCGTGGTCGGCGACCGTCTGCCGTTTCCCGACACGCCGGCGCTGGCCGCGATCGCGCGCGACACCGGGCTGCTGCGGCCGGGGACGATCGGCCTCACGCTCGGCCACGCGGTGTTCGTGCTGCGCGGCCACGACACGCGGCGCCTGCTCACGCATGAGTTCCGCCATGTGCATCAATACGAGGAAGCCGGGTCGATCGGCGCGTTTCTCGCGCGCTACCTGCACGAGATCGCAACCGTCGGCTACCACGATGCGCCGCTCGAGGCCGATGCACGGCGGCACGAGTTCGACTGATGCCACCGGCCCGCACGAACACACACACCCTCCGATGAACCTTCCCCACGCCATGGACGGCCCGGTGCGGACACGCCGCGCCGCCGCGCCGCGCGACCCGCGATGAGCGACACGATCCACGCATGGCTGGGCGCGATCGGCGCGCATCCGCTACTCGTGCTGGCGATCGTGTTCGCCACCGCCTGCGCCGAGGCGATCGCGCTGATCGGCACGGTCGTGCCGGCCGGCGCCGTGATGTTCGCGGCCGGCACGCTGATCGGCGCGGGCGCGCTCGACGGTTTGACGACGATCGGCGTCGCGGCCGCCGGCGCGGTCGTCGGCGACGGCGTCAGCTACGAGATCGGACGCCGCTACCGCGGCGCGATTCGCAATGGCTGGGTGCGGCTGGGCTACGCGGACGCGTATGGGCGCGGCGAGCAGTTCGTGCTGCGCCACGGGATGAAGAGCATCGTGCTCGCGCGCTTCCTGGCACCGCTGCGCGCGGTCGTGCCGGTCGTGGTCGGCTGCGCGACGCTGCCGCGCCGGTCGTTCTATCCGGTCAACGTCGTGTCGGCGCTGATCTGGGCACCCGTGCACGTCGCGCCGGGCATCGTGTTCGGCGCGTCGGCGGCGCTGGCCGCGGCGATCAGCGTGCGGGTCGCCGCGATCCTGCTGGTGGTCGCCGCGCTGGTCGCGCTCGTGTGGTTCGGCGTGCGGCTCGCGCTGCGGCGCGGCTGGCCGTTGCTGTGCCGGGCGACCAGCGGGGCCGTGCATGTATCCGCGCGCCGCTGGCCGCGCTTCGGCGCGTGGCTGCACGACGCGATCGGCAAGGTGCGCCGCCTGCCGGGCGCGGTGCCCGTGTTCGCGCTGCTGTTCGTCGGCTGCGTGTGGCTGTTCGCCGGCATCGTGCAGGACGTCGTCGCGAACGATCCGCTGACGCACGCGGACATCGCGCTGTATGCGTTCCTGCAGAACCTGCGCACGCCGCCCGTCGATGCCACGATGCGCGCGCTCGCGGTGCTGCACGGCCACGATACGGGGCTGATCGTCGCGGCCGCGTTTCTCGTCTGGCTGATGATCCATCGCTGCTGGGTGACGTCCGCCTGGTGGCTCGCGACGGTCGGCATCGCGGTCGTGCTCGTGCCGGCGTTCGGCGCCGGCCTGCCCGGCACGTCGCCCGCGAGCCTGCCGCCCGGCGCGCTGCACGTGGCGCTCCCCGACGCCGACGCGGCATTCGCGATACTCGCGAGCAGCGGCATCGGCTGGGTGCTGACGCGCGAGCGGCCCGCGTCGTGGCGAATCCCGGTCGTGACGGCGGTCGTGCTGTGGATCGTGCTCGGCGGCTTCGCGCGGCTCTACGTCGGCGATACGTGGCTGTCGGGCCTGCTCGGCGGCTGGAGCCTCGGGCTCGCGTGGTTCGCGGTGCTGGCGGGCGCCCATGCGTACTGGCGGGTGCGCGAACACGTGCAGCCGCGCGGCGCGCTCGTCGCGGTGCTCGTCGTGCTCGCCACCGCCGGCGTATGGATCGTGCCCGCTCAGTGGCAGCTCGATCGCGCGGCGCGTCCGCATGTCGGCGACGTCGTCGCGATGACCGTCGACCAGTGGATGCGCGGCGGGTGGCAGCGCGTGCCGACGCGGCGCACCGAGATCGGCGGCGATCGCGAGGAATATCTGCCACTGCAATGGTGCGCGACGTCGGACACGCTCGACCGCCATCTTTCGCTGGCCGGCTGGCAGCGCGCGACGCCGTGGTCGCCCGCCACCGCGCTGCGCTGGCTGTCGCCGCAGGCGCCGGCCGATACGCTGCCCGTGCTGCCGCGCTACACGCACGGCGAGAGCACGCGCCGCGTGTTCGTGCGCGTCGACGCGGCCCATCCGGACAGCCGCCTCGTGCTGCGGCTATGGCGTTATCCGTACGTGCTGCAGGATGCGCTCGGCATGCGGCCGCTGTGGTACGGCGCGCTGTATCGCGAGACGCTGCGTCGGCCCGCGCGGGTGATGACGGTCGTGCGCACGACGCCGCTCGACGATGCGGCGACGATCGCGCAGGCGCTGAAGGTCCAGCCGACGATCGAGCGGCCGCCGGCGGGGACGAGCGCGGCGCCGGCCGCGATGACGCTCGTGTGGATGGTGCAGCCTTGAAGCGCGTGCAGCGCGTCAGGCGTGCGCCGGTTGCGCGGGGACGACGGACAGGCGCAGGCCGACCGTCTTGAGCACCGCGAGCAGGGTTTTCAGCGTCGGGTTGCCGTTGGGCGACAGCGTGCGATACAGCGATTCGCGGCTGATCCCGGCTTCGGCTGCGACCGCGCCGAGCCCGCCGTACGCTTCCGCGACCGTGCGCAGCGCGAGCAGCGCGGCCGCGCGGTTGTCGGGATCGTCGAGCGATTCCATCGCGACACGCAGATAGGCCACCGCGAGCTCGCGGTCGGCACCGAGTTCGGCGACTTCCGCGTCGTGGTGCGATACCGCGCCTTTGAGCTTGTTCACATTTGCCTCCGTTTCCAGTTCAACCAGTGTTCGTGCGCACGCCTGATGTCGTCGGATTGGCCGCGCTTGTCGCCGCCGGACAACGGCAGGATCAGCGCACTGCCGTACCGGCCGAAGTACACACGATAGCCGGCACCGACGTGGATGCGCAGTTCGATCACGCCTTCGCCGACAGGCTCGCAATCGCCGAAATTGCCGGTCTGTACGCGACGCAGGCGTTCGCGAATCCGTGCCTGGATGACCTTGTCGCGTACGGTGTTCAGCCATTCCGTGAAAGGCTCGCGACCGTCGTCGCGCTGATAGCGAAGCAGTTCGAACTTGGAGAGCATTGTAACTTATAAGCTACACGAAGGATAGAGGTATCGCCGGGATGGCGTGAAGTGACGCGTAAGCGGGACGACTGCCGAATCGAGACGAAGCACGACGCAAGGCGCTCCGCAGGAATGCCCGCGGAGCCTTCGCGACTTGGGGTTTCGGGCGATGAGGCGGGCTTCCCGAACGACGATCATTCTTTCATTCGGAGCATGCGATGACGATTCGGCCGAACGGCCGATCTGATCGGCGCGCGAGGACACGCGCCGTGCGGAGGAGGGACTACTCGCCGAGCTGCGCGGTCATTGATTCGTCGAAGTCGATCGGGTTGCTCCACGCGTCGGGCACGTCCTTGTGCTCGCCGGTCGCGTATCCGGCGAGCGTGAACACTTGGCCGACGGCCGACGGATGGAGCGCGACCTGAGCGCGAGCACCTTCTCCTTGTGCTTGTCCCTCATCGTCACGATCATGTCGGCGTGCTTGATGTCGTTCGCGTTCCGTTGCATCGGACGATGCGCGGCGCGGCATTGCGCCGAAGCCGCGCTCCGCTGCCTCGATCGCCGGCATCGCCGGCATCACTACGCTGTCGCCGTCAGCCGCTGCGCGGCAAACCCCGCCAGCGTCCGCAACGCGCCGCGCGCCGAGCGCACATAGCACGCCTGCAGATGAAACCTATGCCAACGCGGCATGAATCAACCCCTTCGCGAGAGGACCGCATGATCACGCTTCGCCCGATGACCGAAGACGACTTCCCCCGCTTCTGGCCCACCTACCACGCGATCGTCGCCGCGCAGGAGACCTACGCATTCGATCCGGCGCCGACCCGCGCAGCCGCCCGCGCGCTGTGGCTCGCGGCGCCGCTGTGCACGTGGGTCGCCGAGGAGGACGGCGTGCTGCTCGGCTCGTACTACCTGAAGGCGAACGCGGCCGGCCCCGGCAATCACGTGTGCAACTGCGGCTATATGGTCGCCGAGGCGGCGCGCGGCAAGGGCGTCGCGCGCCTGATGTGCGAGCATTCGCAGCAGGTGGCCCGCGAACGCGGTTTCCTCGCGATGCAGTTCAACTCGGTGGTCGCGACGAACGAAGTGGCGGTCGCGTTGTGGCAGAAGCTCGGCTTCGAGATCGTCGGCCGCTTGCCGCGCGCGTATCGTCATGCGCGGCTCGGCTTCGTCGATTACCTCGTGATGTTCAAGTGGCTCGGCAACCCGGCGGCCGCCGAAGCCTGATTCCACGCTCAGACGGCGAACGCGCCGTCGAACACGATCCGGCCGTCGAACGCGAGCGTGCCGCGCGCGAAGATCAGGTCGAGGTGATGGCTGCCGTTCGCGCCGCCGCCGAGGCCGAGATGCAGGCCCGGATGGCGTTCCTCGAACCCGGCGTTGCGGCCGTACAGCCCGCGGATGCCCAGGTTCGTGCCGATGCCGAATTCCTCGATGCGCCGGTGATTGTCGTGCCGGTCGAGATACGACGCGAAGTCGCGCCGGAAGCCCGCGTCGTCGCTGTCGAAATCGACGATCAGGCTGTCTTCGACATGAAGCGTCGCGAGCCGCTCCGCCACCCGGTATTTGATCGCGAACGGCACGGTGCCGAGAAACGTGCCGCTGAACACGATCGAGCCGTGCAGGTCGGTGACGTGCGTCGCGATTTCGCCGGGCACGACGTCGAGATTGCCCATCCCGTCCACGCTCGTCCATTTCTGGTCCGGCGCGAGCGAGCCGGTCAGCGTGTTGCCGGCTTCGTCGATGAAGCGGATCTGCGACGCGCGCGCGGCCGCGTCGATCAGCCGGCCGTTGCGCGCGGCGATGTCGTCGAGCGATTCGGCGAACGCCTCGTCGAGATGCGGGCCGTAATCCTTGAACAGCACCGACTTGCTCCAGTGCTCGACGATCGCGGGGCGGATCGCGGCCAGGAACGGCGGCCCGCTCGGCGACGGCGTCGGCAGGCACGACGAGTCGTACAGCAGCACGAACAGGTCGGCGTGCGTGAGCGCGACGGTGATTTCCGCGGGCGGGGTGCTTTCGAGGCAGAGGGTGGTCGCGTCGAGCGAGTCGGGCAGGGCGGAAAACGCGCGCAATGCGGTGTCGCGGTTGCGGGTGTCGTAGCCGACCAGCAGTTGTCCCGTCTCGCCGCGTGCGAGTTTGTCGCGCAGCGCCGGATGAAAACCCAGCGCGCGATGCAGGTTCAGCATGCGTGTCTCCGGAAGCGGCGGAAGGGCCGCAGCCCTTCCGCGGGAACGGGCTGGCCGCTCAGACCGGCCAGAGCGCGGTGCCGAACGGCACCACGGCATCCTCCACCATCATGTCGACGGCCTCGGGGTGCGTGTCTTCCTGCATCCAGTCAAGCAATTCGATTTGCCGGGTTTCCTGCATGTCAATTCTCCTGTGGTAAACATGAGTGATTCAACATGAAAGCGCGGTAAAGGGATTACCGCCCTCATCCGGAATTTTTTTGAATACCGGGCGAGTGGCGTCGATATTAGTCTGACGATTTACCGAATGCAATGCGTTGCTATGTTTTTAGCCAAAGCATGCTAAACACGCGGGTTTGCTGCACATCGCGCGATCAATGCGAATGAATCGAATCTCGGTGGCGGCGATTTTTTATTGAATATCGGGGCATGAGCGATAAATCGATCAACATGATTTTTTAAATCCGAAGTCCAATTGCGCCGATCGTTTCGATTTTTATCATTCGCGAACGATGCCTGCGTCGCCGGATCGTTACCGGTTTCAACCCAGCAGCGCCTTGCCGAGCGGCTTGACGGGCTCGGACCGGAGCACCAGTGAAGTCGTGACCGCGCCGAAGCGGGCAATTGCGTCGACGATGGTCTCGAGCTGGCCGGGTGCAGGCAGCGCTCATCGGCCGGTCAAGTATCATCGGTCGATCGGCGCACCGGTCCGGCAGTCGGGACCGGCGCCTGCCACAACACGGAATCCGCAGCGACGCCGCCACGGCCAACGGTCGTCAAGCCGCGTCGGCGTTGCGGAACCCAGGCCCGAGGCCCTCAGGCCCGGCCTCGAACCACGATGGAGACACCGCGATGCGCGCAGCGCCGCAACCGGAGCATGCCGGCCGAGCACGGCCGGATGCCGGCGCCACCGAAGCCGACCGCATGGCCGCGTGGCGGCTCGCGATCCGCCTGTCGCTCGGCAGCGCGATCGCGCTCGGCCTCGCACGTTTCTCATATGCGCTGCTGTTGCCGCCGATGAAGGCCGATCTCGGCTGGACCTTCGCGCAGGCCGGCGCGCTGAACACCGCGAACGCGGCCGGCTACCTGATCGGCGCGCTCATTTTCCCGTTCCTGTCGCGGCGCTGGCGCACGGGCACGCTGCTGGCGGCCGGCTGCGCGCTGACCGCGCTGCTGATGGCCGCATGCGGGCTCACGTCCGGCATGAACGCGCTGCTCGTCGAGCGGCTCGCGACGGGCGTCGGCAGCGCGCTGATCTTCATCAGCGGCGGCGTGCTGGCCGCGCGGCTCGCGTCCGCATCGCCGCGCGATGCGGGGCTCCTGCTCGGGCTCTATTACGGCGGCACGGGATGGGGCGTCGTCGCGTCGTCGCTGCTCGTGCCGGCGACGCTCGTGCATCGCGCGCACGGCTGGCAACCCGCATGGTTCGCGCTCGCGTTCGCGTGCGTGCTGTTCTCCGCTGCAGCCGTGTCGGCGGCACGCCGCATCGAGCGCATGCATGCGGCACCGGCCGTGCGGCGCGACGGCACCGCGCCGGCCGCCACCGCGCACCCGGCGCGCTTCGCCCTCGCGCTCGCCGGCTACGGACTGTTCGGCGTCGGCTATATCGGCTACATGACGTTCATCGTCGCGCTGCTGCGCGGCGCGGGGATGAGCGGGACGGTCGTGTCCGCGTTCTACGTGACGCTCGGCGTGGCGACCGTCGTGTCGGCGCGGCTGTGGTCGGGGCTGCTCGACCGGATGCGCGGCGGCCAGGCGCTCGCCGTGCTCAACGCATTGCTCGGCGTCGCGACGCTGATGCCTGCGCTGTTCGTGCATCCGGCGGCCGCGTTCGCGTCGGGCGTGCTGTTCGGCGCGACGTTCCTGTCGGCGGTCGCGGCGACCACCGCGTTCGTGCGTCACAACCTGCCGCCGGAAGGCTGGGCGAAAGGCATCAGCGCGTTCACGACGGTGTTCGCGTTCGGGCAGATCGCGGGCCCCGTCGCGATCGGCTGGGTGTCGGACAGCGCGGGGCTCGCGCGCGGGCTCGTGTATTCGGCGCTGACGCTGTTCGCGGGTGCGGCGCTCGCGGCCGGACAGCGCGCGCTGCGGGCATCCGCCTAGAAGGGCACGTTCGCAAGCCCGTTGTTAGCGTGAACAGGCCCTAGCCGGCAGTCACGCGCCGGTCACCGCACGCAGGCCGTGCGCGACACACGATGAAACGCGCGGCTGAAGTAGATGAGGCTGTCGCCGTCGTGGCGCACGCGGATCGACGTCGCCTCGATGAACATCACCGAATGCGAGCCGACTTCCTTCATCTCGGCGATGGTCCCTTGCAGGCTCGCGAGCGCATCGCGCAGCACGGGCACGTCCTGCGCGCCGCGATCCCACACCGGCAGCTCGAAGCGGCGCTCCATCGGCAACTCGGTGAGTCCCGCGAAATGCCGCGCGAGCAGTTCGTGCTCGGCCGGCAGCACGTTGATGCACACGTGCCGATTGCGCTCGAAGATCGCGTGCATCGCGCTCGACCGGTTCAGGCACACGAGCAGCGTCGGCGGCGCATCGGTGACGGAACAGACGGCGCTCGCCGTGATTCCGCAACGGCCGTGCGGCCCCGCGGTGGTGATCACGTTGACGGCCGCGCCGAGGTGGGCCATCGCTTGCCGGAAGGCCTGTTGCGCGTCGCTGGGTTCGGCGCGCGCCGATTGCGGGGTGTCGGTCGTGGCGGACATGGGCGCTCCTGATTGGATGAGTGCGGCGATCGTGCATGGTATCGATGCGGCATCGGATCGTCGACGATGACCCAAGCGTACGTGACGAAAAAGCCGGCGAACATTCGCACGATTGATGCTGAAGCTGGCGTTCCCGCCAACGCGTCTAAAGGTTCTACCTAGATGCGCGGCGCGGCGCGCGAAAAAAACTGCGATCGGGCGTTCGCGCGGCATGTGAAGGGGTATTCAGCGCATTTTCGGCTCGTTATGATGTGCCGCATACCCCCGACGAACGACGCTTGCCTGATATGCGGCGCGTGCGATACCGATACCGATGTTTTGCGAGACACCCCGATGACGTCACCCGCTCCGATCGTATACATCGTCGACGACGACAGCGGCATGCGGACGTCGCTCGCCTGGTTGCTCGAATCGGTCGGCATCGCGTCCGAAGGATTCGCGAATGCCGCCGACTTTCTTGCGCGCTTCGACGTGAACCTGCCCGCGTGCCTGGTGCTCGACGTGCGGATGCCGGAGAAAAGCGGGTTCGACGTGCAGGCGGAGCTGAATGCGCGCGGCGCGACGCTGCCGGTGATCTTCGTCAGCGGGCACGGCGACATTCCGATGTCGGTGCGCGCGCTGCAGAACGGCGCGATCGACTTCGTCGAGAAGCCGTACAACTCGCAGCAGATGCTCGAGCGCGTGCAACGCGCGCTGCGGCTCGCGCAACAGCGGCACGCGGTCGACCGGCATCATCGCGAGCTGCGCCAGCGGCTCGATGCGCTGACCGCGCGCGAGAAGGAAGTCCTGCGCGGCGTCGTGGACGGCAAGGGCAGCAAGCAGATCGCGTCGGACCTGTCGATCAGCGTGAAGACCGTCGACGTGCATCGTGCGAGCATCAAGGAGAAGCTCGGCGCGACGTCGATCGCCGCGCTCGTGCGCGACGTGATGGTCGTGTGGGGCGGCGACGGGGAATCGTCACGCTAGCGTCGGGCTGCACGCGGACGGACTTGCGCACACACGCCGCGCCACACGAAGCACGCCAAGCATGCGACGTAGCCCACGCGCGCGCCACGTGCATCGAATACCCCACCCGCATCGCGCATCCCGCGCGGCACCGCACGGCTCCGCGCGCTCGATGCGTGCCACCGCTCAACGCATGTACAACCCGCCGTTGATGTCCCAGCACGCGCCGTTCGCGAAATGCGCGTCGCCCGACGCGAGCAGCACTGCCGCATCCGCGACGAAACCGGCCGAGCCGAGCTTGCCGCCCGGCAGGCTTGCAAGTACCTGACGCAGCTTTTCGGGTGCGACGCTCTCGTGGACGATCGGCAAGTCGAGCGGGCCCGGCGAGATCGCGTTGACGGTCACGCCCTGCGCGGCGAGATCGCGCGCGAATACCTTGGTCAGCGTCAGCGTGCCGCCTTTGGCTGCCGCATAGTGCGCGCCCGTCGCCGAGCCGCCGTTCTGCCCGGCGAGCGACGCGATGTTGACGATGCGGCCCGCGCCGCGCGTCGCGAAGTACTGGCCGAATACCTGGCAACCGAACAGCACGCTGCGCAGGTTCACGTCGATCACCTGATCGAACTGCTCGGCCGTGATCTCCATCGCGGGCACGACCTTCGACGCGCCGGCATTGTTGACGAGCACGTCGATCGTGCCCCAGCGCGCGACGAGCGCGTCGCGCGCGGCTTCGAAGTCGCGCTTCGACGTGACGTCGAGCGGCAGCGCGATCGCGCGTTCGCCGCTCGGGTCGAGTTCGCGCGCATGCGCTTGAATGGCGTCGGCGGCGATGTCGGCCAGCGCGACGCGATAGCCGGCCGTATGAAAGCGTTCGGCGATGACGGCGCCGAGCCCGCGCGCGGCGCCGGTGACGAGGACGACTCGGTCTGACATGGTGCGTGATTCCCTGGTTCGCGGGCGCGTGGCCGAAGCGGCGCCCGCATCGTGGTTCAGGCGGCGAGCGCCGCCTCGAAGTGCGCGGCGACGGCGCACACGTGTTCGTCCGCGCCCTTGCGTCCGACGATCTGCAAGCCGGCCTTGAGTGGCGTTCCCGGGAGCGGCAGCGGCAGGCTGAGCGCCGGGTGACCGCTCAGGTTGAACGGCCGGATCAGCGACGACATCGCAATCACCGACACGCCGTCGCGTGCCTGCCGAAGCGTGATCGGCAACGCGGGCAGCGTCGGCAGCACCAGCACGTCCGCATGTTCGAGCGCGGCATCGACCTGCGCGGTGAAGCGCGCGCGCACGGCTTCGGCTTCCGCGAGTGCGGCCGGTGTCGTCGTCGCGGCCGTGCGCAGCCGCGCATCGAGATCCGCGCCGAGCTTGCCGATTGCGACGAGATGACCGAATGCACGCGACGTTTCCGCGTTGATGACGGCGAGCCCCGCCGCGAACGCGGCAGGCAGCTCGTCGAGCACGGCTTCGCGCACGCGCAGGCCGGACGCGCACACCGCCGCGTCGAGCGCGGCGACGATGGCCGCGTCGGCATCGACGATCACGCGCGCGATCGTGCAGCCGGCCACGGCCGCTGCCGCACGCGCGCGGTCGAAGCCCGGTGCGATGGCGGCCATCACGGCCGCGAGCGTATCGACGTCGCGCGCGAACGGCCCGACGCAATCGAGCGTGGTGTCGGCGGGTGCGACGCCGCGCCGCGACACGCGGCCGAACGTCGGCTTGAGCCCTGCCACGCCGCAGCAGGCGGCCGGCCCGCGAATCGAGCCGCCGGTATCGGTGCCGAGCGCGGCGTCGACCAGGCCGAGCCCGACGAGCGACGCCGAGCCGCTCGACGAGCCGCCCGGAATGCGCGCCGGGTCCTGCGGATTGACCGGCGTGCCGGTGTAGTCGTTGATGCCGGTCATGCCGAACGCGAGCTCGTGCATGTTCGCCTTGCCGGCGATTTGCCAGCCGGCGTCGAGCAGCAGGCGGACCACGTCCGCGTGCCGCGCGGCGGGCGGCGCGTCGGCGAGCGCGCGGCTGGCCGCGCGGGTCGGATGGCCGGCGATGTCGATCGTGTCCTTGATCGCGATCGTCGGGCCCGGGCCGCCCAGCGTGAAGGTGTCGATGAAGCCTGTCATGGTGCGATGGCGTGCGTCGGAGTGAAAAGGTTCAGGCGCGCGGCGCGGCGGCGAGCGGCCACGGGCCGTCGAGCACGCGCTCGGTGCGGAAATGGCGGATCAGCCAGGCGCCGCCATCGGCTGGTGCGAAGTCGATGGTCAGCCGCGCGGCGATCAGCTCGGCCGTGCCGTCCACCTGGCGCGACGCCTGCAGCATGATCCAGCGGCCGCGCGCGGTCGCGAGATCGGCGCCGACGTCGATCGACTCCGACGTCAGGAAGTGCAGGTTCGCCACGAAATGCGGCTCCGGCGGCAGATAGCGGCGCAGCATCGCGACGATCGCGTCCGTGCCGTCGAGGCGGCCGAACTTGCGCGCGTACTGCGGGCCGATGCCTTCCCACACCGCATCGGCCGTGAACAGCGCGGCGAGCGCCGGGCCGTCGCCGGCATCCTCGGGCACGTCGCACAGCGCCATGTAGCGCGTGATCGTCGCGCGCACCGCGCGTTCGGCGTCGAGCATCGCCACGCGCCGTTCAAGGACTTCGAGCACATCGAGCAATTCGCGTGCATCGATCGAGCGGGCCGAATCGGAGCCGGTCATCGCGCGCCTCACGACGCGGGGCGCGCGGCCGGCGGCACGGTCAGCGCGCGGCCGACCCGCGCCTCGATCTTGCCGTAGCGCCACAGGTTGTATTCGCCAACGGGCGTCGTGCGATACAGGTTGCAGACCGCGACCGTCGTGTCGAAGTCGGCGACGTCGGCCATGATGTAGAACGTCCACGGCGCGCCATCGGCCTGGCCGACGACGAGGCGGTCGTCATCCATCACGCCGAGCACGCGCACGCCGGGCATCGCCTCGACGGCGGCGAGCATCGCGCCGTACGCTTGCCACACTTCGCCGATCTTCTCGCGCGGCAGGTCGAAGAAGTTTTGCGACACGCCGCAGCAGAACAGCACGCGCAGCGGCAGCGGATTCGAATCGGACATGTGATGTTCTCCTGAAGAATGCGTTGAATGGCGTCGCGGCGAAGCGACGCGGATTACAGATAGCCGGGAAACGGCGTGACGCCGGTGAACACCGCGCCCGCGCCGTCGAAGTTGCCTTCGCCGAGAAACGCGTGCTGCGTGACGACCATCGCGTCGCGCAGCAGGCGTTGCAGCGGATGCGTGCGATAGATCGCGGCCGTGCCGCCGAGGCGATACGCGCGCTCGACGACGCTCGCGCCTTCGCGGGCGATGTGCGTGGCGGCGAGCCTCAGCAGGCTGACCTGCTCGGGCGTCACGGGGTTTCCCGCGAGGATCGATTGCCAGACCGAGTCGGTCGCGTCGTAGAAGAACGCGCGCGCCGAGCGCAACTGCGCCTCGGCCTTCGCGAGCTCGATGCGGAAATACGCGCGATCGGCGAGGCGCGGCGCGCCGGTGGTCGTCTGGCGGCCGCCCGACATCCGGTTCGCGACGTCGAGCGCCGCGCGGGCCAGCCCGAGGTTGACCACGGCGAGTACCTGCGCCGCATACGCGACGGTCGGATAGCGGTACAGCGGCTCGTCGACGGTCGCGTCGCCACCGCGCACGAAGGTCCACGCTTCGGGCACGAAGCGATCGCCGACGCGCAGATCGTGGCTGCCGGTGCCCTGCATGCCGACCACGCTCCAGTTCTCGACGATCTCGACGTCGGCGGCACGGAACACGGCCGTGCGCGGCTTGTTCGGCGCGGCGTCCTGCGCGCCGGGCACGGCGATGCCGACGCCGAGCCAGTCGGCGCCCTTGCAGCCGCTCGCGAACTTCCACGTGCCGTTCACGCGCCAGCCGCCGGGAGCCGCCTGCGCCGGCTGCACCGGGAACAGCCCGCCCGCGAACACCTGGTCGGGGCCGCTCGCGTACAGCTCGGCCTGCGTGGCGAGCGGCAGCGCGGCGAGATAGACGTTGGCCGAGCCGAAGCTCGCGACCCACGCGGCCGACCCGTCGGCGGTCGCGATCCGCTCGATCATGTCGAGGAACGCGCCCGGCGCGAGCGCGTCGCCGCCAAAGCGGCGCGGCGTGCCCGCGCGATAGATGCCGGCTTCCTTGAACAGCGCGATCACGTCGCGCGGCACGTGCGACAGGCGGTCGAATTCGTCGCGGCGTGCGGCGACGGTCTCGATCACGGCGTCGAGCGGCGACACCCGCGCGGCCGCTTCACGGACCGCGTGCGGCGAGGGGGGCGCGGCGTCGATGGCGGCGTTGGGCATGGCGGTCTCCTGGGGATGGGGTTCGGTTGCGGGGGCAAGACGATGCATGGGCTAGGGTCTGTTTACATATGGAACGCGCATGCGTTGCCACGAGAACGGCCGCTCGCGAGGCGCGCGACGCCGCGAATACTGACGTATTCGCAAGGAGCGCAACGCGGCGAGCGGCCGTTCTCGTGGCAACCCCAAATTAAAAAATTCATGTCACGGGAATGCCCGAAATCGCCCGTATGGCGGCGTCGCTCGTCGCTTGTTTGGCTCGGCCAAACGGCGCTCCTCACTTCTTGCCATACGCCCCGAAGGAAGTCCCCTTGGGGGACGAGCGATTTCGGGCATTCGCATGTGCGTTCCATATGTAAACAGACCCTAGTCTAGAAACGTCGAAAACCCGCAGCAATTGGTGCGTAGGGCCGCGTGACTGGTGTCGCTCCGTGCCGGACTAAAGAAATCTTCAGATGCGGGCCGCGCGCGCCGGTGCTATGTTGGACATCCGGCCGCGCGACGCCGCGCGCCTTCATCCGAATCCGATCATGAGTTTTCCCGACGAAGACGACTTCCACCGGCTGCTCGACGCATTGACCACCTGCGTGCTGCTGCACGACGCGCAGACCCGGGCGATCGTGTGGGCGAACCGCGCCGCGTGCATCGCGCTCGGTTTTTCCGTCGAGGAGCTGCTGCCGCTGAAGGCGCAGGACATGACGCGTCCCGAACCGAAATACCGTCGCGAAATTGCCGTGAGCGCGTGGGATCGCGCGCTCGTCGACGGCCCGCAGGTGTACGAGTGGTGCTACCGGTCGCGCACGGGCGTCGACATGCTGTCGGAGGCGACCGCCACCTACGTGCCGCTGCGCGGGCGCGACGTCGTGATGGTGCAGTTCCGCGACATCAGCGCGGAAGAGGCGGTGCGCCAGCAACTGCGCCGCTACGAGGCGCGGCTGCGCGAGTTCATGCAGGATCTCGACGAAGGAATCGCGGTCGTGACGCCGCACGGCCGCGTGCAGTTCATCAGCGAGTCGGGCCGGCGCGTGCTCGGGCTCGCGCCGGACGAAGCCCTCGGCGAGGTGCTCGACTACTGCGGCGCGGCCGACCGCGACCGGCTCGTCGCGCAGTTGCGCGATGCGCCGTGCGCGTGTCCGTCCGAGCCGCAGCGCTACCGGATCGTGCGGCGCGACGGATCGACGTGCTGGCTGCGCATCCTGTGCCGGCAGGTCGAGATCGAAGGCGATCTCGACGGGCTGCTCGTGCAGTTTCGCGACGTGAGCGACGAAGTCGCGATCGAGGACGCACGGCGTGCGGAGGCGCGCATGCTCGAATATGCGGGCCGCTACAACGCGATGGGCGAGATGGCCAGCGTGATCGCGCACGAGTTGAGCCAGCCGCTCGCGGCCGTGCGCAACTTCATCGAGGGTGCGGTGCGGCGGCTGAACGCGCGCGGCGCCGTCGACGATGCGATCTGGGGGCTGCGCAGCGCGGACCGGCAGGCCGAGCATGCGGCGCTGATCATCAAGAGCGTGCGCGAGTTCATCGTGAAGCGCGAACCCGTCGTCGCGCTCGCCGACCTGCGCGAAATTCTCGCCGACGTCGCGTATTTCATCGAGCTGCGTGCGAAGGAGGCGGGCGTGACGGTCGCGATCGTGCAGGCCGATGCGCCGCTGCCGATCCGCTGCGAGCGCGTGCTGATCGGGCAGGTGGTGCTTAACCTCGCGTTCAACGCGATCGAGGCGTTCGCCGGCTGCGAGCGCACGCCGTGCACGCCGCGCACGCTGACGCTCGGCACCGCGAACGTCGGCGGGCAGGCGGAACTGCGCGCGATCGACAACGGCCCTGGGGTCGCGGAAGGCGCGCACGACCGGCTGTTCGACGGCTTCTCGTCGTCGAAGGCCGGCGGCAACGGGATCGGGCTGTCGCTGTGCAAGAGCATCGTCACGCGCCACGGCGGGCGCATCGGCGCGATCCCCGCCGAAGGCGGCGGGCTCGACTGCCGCGTGACGCTGCCGCTGGCCGACACGCAGGCGTAGCCGGCGCGTTGCTGCACGTGCTTCACGTGATTCATGTGCGCCACGGCATGACTGCGACGCGCGGCACACGATCAGCGCCCCAGCGCTCGCGCGGTCTGGCCGCCGATCCCGAAGTCGGTGTTCGGGATGTCCTTGATGATCACGCGCGTCGCGTGCAACGGCGCATCGAGCACGTTCGCGCCGGCGTCCGACAGCGCGGCGATCAGCGCGCGTTTCTGTTCGTCGGTGCGCCCGGCGATCAGCATCGCGACGATCACCGGCAGCGACGGCGGCGCGCCGTCGGCGGCCGTGCGCCCGCCGAGGCCGATATGGGTCGCGGGCAATTCGGTGAGCAGCACGCGCACCGATTCGATCGGCGCGCCGATCGCGTCGACGGTCGCGCCGGACAGCCGCGCGATCAGCTCGGCCTTGCATGCATCGTCATGACCGGCCGGCAGGAAAACTTCGAGTGTGGGCATGATGGTCCGCAAAGGTGAAGGTTGCCGGCTCACCTTTGCACTGGCGGCGGTGAACCGGCCCCGGCTTACAGCAGGAAGCCGATCGCGCTGAGCGCTTCGGTGGAGTCGATCAGGCGCACGACCTTCTCGGCGATGCGCATGTCGCCTTCGGCATCGACGTGCAGCTTGTGCGTGACGTCGGCCGCGAACAGCGTCGCGACGCCGCGCTTGTACGCGACGACGACCTGCGCGGATTTCAGCTCGACGATGCCGGCGCTGCTGCTTTCCAGCGTGAAGCGCGACACGGTGCGCACCGTGCGCGCCGCGTCGCTTGCCGACGCCGAGTAACCGGACAGCATCCGCTGCACGCGCTTCTCGCACATGTCCTGGTCGTCGAACACGTAGTTCAGCGTCGCTGCGAAATCGGTGGCGTCGGGATCGATCGGCACCACGTAGTGGCCGGCGGGATCCCACAGGTCGAGCCACGCGCGATAGTCGCGGCGGTCGAGCATCTCGGCTTCGCGCCACACGAATTCGACCGCGCGGGCGAAGGTCTGCTGCGAGAAAAGGGCGTTGCGGTCGTCCATCATGCTTGCTCCATCATCTTGCGCCATTGCTGGTAGGCCTCGCGCATGCCGGTTTCGTCGGTCGCATGCGCGGTCTTTTCGCCGTTCGCGGCGGTCGTCTCGCGGTTCAGCCCGCGGTTCACGAGGATCGGCACGTCGGGGCCCGCATGCGCGCCGCGCTGCACGCGCTCCCACGCTTCCGCGTCGTCGGGGCTGCCGAAGCCGAACGGGCCCTGAAAGTGCTCGTGGATACGCAGCCGCTCGCGGTTCGCTTCGTCGGGGCCGCCGTCCATCGCGAGCGCGACGTGGCGGATCTCGGTTTCGTTCGCGGAGATCGGCCGCAGCACGCGGAAGAACGCCATCGACAGCGCGAGGTTCGGGAACAGGTTCAGGTTGAAGCCGACGCCCAGCAGCGAGCGCACGATGCGGCGTACTTCGTCCGGCGCGTGGCGCTCGGCGAGTGTCGCCGCGAGCGGCGCGAAGCGCTCGGGCAGCGGCGCGCCGTCGTCTTCGTCGAGGTCGATCAGCTCGGGCATCAGCACCGCGAGGCTGTGGCCGTTGCCGAGCGCGCGACAGAACGCGTGCTCGCTCGTCATGAAGCTCGTGATCGCGGCGGCCGTCTCGTCGTCGATCGACTTCATCCACGACTTGTGCACGACCGGGAAGTGATAAAGGTCCGTCGTGTTCTCGAGCTGGATCTTCCAGTTGCCCTTGAATTTGAACTTGTGCTCGCCGTTCGCCTTGATCGGGTAGCCCGCGCCCTGCTTCATGAACAGGTCGATCCACGGCTTCGCGCCGCCGAGAAAATCGTCGAGCGGTTCGATGTCGTCGTTGAAGCTCGCGAAGATCAGCCCTTGATATACGCCGACGCGCAGCTTCACCAGCGGCAGGTCGCCTTTCTCGCACACGCCTTCGTAGCCGTCGCCGTACGGCAGCGCGCGCAGCGTGCCGTCGAGCGCGTACGACCAGCTGTGATACGGGCACGTGAAGCCCTTCGCGTTGCCCTTGTGCGATTCGCACACGGTCGCGCCGCGATGGCGGCAGCGGTTCTGCAGCACGTTGACCTCGCCGGTCTTGTCGCGCACGACGATCACCGGCTGGCGGCCGATCGTCGTCGTGACGAAGTCGCCCGGGTTCGGCAATTCGCTGTCGTGCGCGACCCAGATCCAGGTGCGGTAGAAGATGCGGTCGAGCTCGGCCTCGAACAGCGCGGGGTCGTGATACATCGCGGGCGCGATGCGGTCGGGCTGCGCGAAGCCGTGCAACGCGCGGGTGTCGATCGTCTGATAGGGAATGTCGCTCATCGTCGTCGTGGGGAAAGAGTCGCGAAGTCGGGCCGCGCTGTGCGCAGCGTCGGGAGACCAGTCTCGACTTCTGCTGCATATCCGTCAAATTGATCTAAAATTGCCGATCAAATAAATACGGCAAATGATGGAGGTCACGATGACATCGGTCGATCATCTCGATCTGAACCTGTTGCGGGTATTCCAGGCGATCGTCGAGGAGCGCAGCCTGACCAAGGCCGGCGAGCGGCTCGCGCTGTCGCAGCCGGCCGTCAGCTATTCGCTCGGGCGGTTGCGCACGCTGTTCGACGATCCGCTGTTCGTGCGCACACGCGCCGGGATGCAGCCGACGCCGGTCGCGCTCGAACTCGCGGGGATCGTCGGCAAGGCGCTCGACATGGTGCGCGTCGCGCTGCGCTATGCGGAGCGTTTCGATCCGGCGTCGAGCACGCGCACGTTCAGGCTGTCGCTGTCGGACGCGGGCGAGATGGCGTACCTGCCGGCGATCTGCCAGGCGCTGCGCGAGCGCGCGCCGCGCGTGACGCTGAGCGTGCAGCCGCTGCCGGTGGAGGAGATCGAGGAGGCGCTGCGCGCGAGCCGGCTGGACTTCGCGATCGGCAACCTGCCGGAGCTGATGCCGCGCACGCGCCATCAGGTGCTGTTCGAGGAAACCTACGTGTGCATGACGGGCCGCCGGCGCGGGCTGCCGGCCGGCGCGGCGCTGAGCCTCGAGCAATTCGTGCGCGCCGCGCATGTCAACGTGAAATCGGTCGAGCACAGCCACCACGCGCTCGACGACGCATTGCGCGCGCAGGGCGTGGGCCGCAACATCGCGCTGGAAGTGCCGCACTTCGTTGCGCTGCCGAGCGTGCTGTCGGTCACCGATCTCTATGCGACACTGCCGACGCGGCTCGCGCAGATCCTGAACCGCGGCAACGCGTTCCGGCTGTACGACCTGCCGGTGACGCTGCCGCCCGCGCCGGTCACGATGCACTGGCACGAGCACTTTCACGAGGACGAGGGAATCGCGTGGATGCGCGCGCTGCTCGCCGAGATCGTCGAGCATTTCGACGAAGCGTGAGCGCGTGAGCGCGGGCCGTCGCGACGCACTCGCGAATCGCCGCATCAGCGCATCAGCGCATCAGCGCATCCGAGATCGACGCGCGGGCCGACGCGATGCATCCGCGCATCGTCGCGTTATCGCATCAGAGATCGAGGACGAGCACCGCCGAGCGCGCACGCGACACGCAGCAGCAGATCACCGTGTTGCTCGCACGCTCGGCCTTGCTGAGGCAGTGGTCGCGATGATCGGGCTCGCCGTCGAGCACCGGCACCATGCAGGTGCCGCACACGCCTTCGCCGCATGACGTATCGACCTCGATGCCGATGCGCGCGAGCGCGTCGACGATCGACGTGTCGGGCGCGACGCGCACCGATTGCCCGCTGCGCTGCAGCCGTACTTCGAAACCTTGCGCCGGCGCGGCATCCGTGGCGGCATCGGCCGCGGCCGGTTCCGCCGCGAAGCGTTCGAGATGAATCGCGTCCTCGGGAATCCTCATTGACGCCGCCGCGACGACCGCATCCATGAACGGGCCGGGGCCGCACGTGTACACATGGGCGTGCGCATCGATCGCTTCGACGCAGCGGCCAAGCTCGGCCGCCAGCGCGTCGGGCTCGATTCCATAGTGGAACGTCACGTGCGCGGCGAACGGGGCGGCCGACAGTTCGTCGACGAAGGCCGCGTGTTCACGGCTGCGCGCGAAGTAGTGCAACCGGTAGCGTGCGCCGCGCTGCTCGAGTGCATACGCCATCGACAGCAGCGGTGTGATGCCGATCCCGGCCGCGATCAGCACATGTTCGCTCGCGTCGTCCGTCAGACGAAACAGGTTGCGCGGCGCGCCGATCGACAGCTCGGCGCCGACGCACACGTCGTCGTGCAGCGAGCGCGAGCCGCCGCGCGAGCGCGCTTCCTTCTTCACCGCGAACAGATAGCTGCCGCGCTCGTCGGGGCGGCCGCACAGCGAATATTGCCGCGTGACGCCGGACGGCGCGGTGACGTCGATATGGGCGCCCGGCTCGTACGCGTCGAACGGCTGACCGTCGACGCGCGAGACCCGGAAACAGCGGATGTCCTGCGCCGCGTCGATCAGCGCATCGATCCGGACCTGGTGGCGGTTCGCTTGCATGGGTGTTCCGTGGGGTAGAGGAAAGCGGAGGAAAGCGGCGCGGCAGAGCTCCGCGCCGTCATGCAATCGAGAATAGGGATGGGCATTGCATAAATCAAATCGATTAAAAACCGATGCATGAATAAGCGAGATGGATAATGGTGGGCGTGCCGCTTGTCGCCGGTCAGCGTTGCGGCGATCGCGCGGCCGGTGCGCCGACCACGCGATCGGTGAACCGCGCGACTTCAGCGAGCGGCAATGGCGTTGCCGCCGTCGACGGCCGCGTCAGCCGAAGCCGATGCCGCCGCATGGCCGCGCTCGCGCTCGAGACTGCGGCGGTACTGCCGGCATCCGGCCGCCAGCAGCAGCGCGGCGAGCGTGGCGGCGACGACGTTGACGATCGACATCGAATGGCCGACCGCCGCCGGCGCGCCGAACACGCGATCGGTGAACAGCGCGACGACGGTCGTGCCGATGCCGAGCGCGATCAGGTTCGACACGAGCAGGAATAGCGCGGAGATCTGCGCGCGCATCTGGTTCGGTGCGAGCGTCTGCATCGCGGCGGTCGAGGTCGGCATCGGGAACGACGCGAAGAACATCGCGACGACGAGCATCGCGAGCGACGCCGGCAGGCTGTCGAGCTGCGTGAACAGCGTCGCGGGAATCACCATGCACGCGGCGCCGATCGCGCCGGCGCGCATCGGCGCATCGCTGCGTCCGCGGCGCAGCAGCCAGTCGTTGAGCCAGCCGCCGCAGAACACGCCGGCCGTGTTCGCGACCAGCAGCACGATGCCGAGCGTGTAGCCGGCTTCGACGGCCGTCATCCCGAAGCGGCGGATATAGAACGCGGGCGTCCAGCTGAGCAGGCAGTACAGCGTCATCGCATAGAACGAGAAGCCGAGGTAGTGGCACGTGAAGGTCGCGCGATGCGTGCCGACGAAGCGCAGCGAATCGCGCATCGACACGCGCCGCACGGCGCCCGAGCGATCCTGCGCGAGCCCCTTGCGCTGCGGGTCGCGCACGGTCGCGGCGAACAGCAGCGCGACGAAGATCCCCGGCAGCCCGACGATCAGGAACGTGACCTGCCACGCATGCACCTGCCCGACGAGCGGCAGCGTGAACGCGCTCGCGTGCTTGAGCAGCGCGATCACGTAGCCGCCGATCAGGAACGCGACGCCGCCGCCGATGAACGAGCCGAGCGAATACACGGCGATCGCGCGGCCGAGCTTCTCCTTCGGGAAGTAGTCGGCGAGCATCGAATACGCGCCGGGCGACAGCGCGGCCTCGCCGACGCCGACACCCATGCGCGCGACGAACATCTGCACGAACTGCTGGCTGAGCCCGCACGCGGCGGTCGCCACGCTCCACAGCGCGATGCCGAGCGCGATGATGCGCGGGCGCGCGTAGCGGTCGGCGAGATACGCGACGGGCAACCCCATCACTGCGTAGAACAGCGAGAACGCGAAGCCGTTGAGCAGGCTGAACTGCGTGTCGGTCAGGTGCAGGTCGCGCTTGATCGGTTCGATCATCAGGACGAGCACCTGGCGGTCGACGAACGAAAAGACGTACGCGAGCATGCAGATGACGACGACATACCATTCGTACGTATAGCGCTTGCCGTCGGCAGCGCGGGCCGTGGGTGCGGACATGCGGATTCTCCAGGAGCGGGCGGTGGAAAGGCGCGGCGCCGGCCTCGCGGGCCGGGCGCCGTCGCGGCGCGAAAGCGTGCGGGTGACACGTGTCGGAGACGCAGCGTAGTCGGCCAAATTCGGCCGCCATAGCCGGAGTGACAGCCGCGCCACACGGACCTTTACCGACCCGGATAAAGAAAACACCGAGGCCGTGCGCGCGGGGCGGCGCGCAGCGCGCGTGCGGCGGGGGCCTGCGCACATCATGCGGCGCATCTATAAGCGTTATAGAGTGGATTGCGTCGACGTCCGAAATTGTCGTTCCTAGACTCGGCCCGGTTTTGATCGGCAGCGTTCGCACGAGCTTGCGAACGCGCTTCACATCGAGCGGCGCGACGCCGACAGGCGCCGCAATGACTACGGGACGACGAACATGAACCATCCGAACGGGCGGGCCGACCGGCTTGCCGTACCGCGTGCCACGCTGGCTGCCGCGCTCCTGGCGTGCGCATCGCTGCCGGCGCTCGCGCAATCGAGCGTGACGCTCTACGGCCGCATCGACACCGCGATCGAATACGCGAACGCCGGGCCGAACCACGTGACGCGCATGGGCAGCGGCAACCTGTGGGCGTCGCAGTGGGGGTTGAAGGGCGTCGAGGATCTCGGCGGCGGCTACGCGGCGATCTTCAAGCTCGAGGACGGCTTCAACTCCGCGAGCGGCGCGCTGTCGAACAGCAGCGCGCTGTTCGGCCGCGAGGCGTGGGTCGGCATCACCGGGCCGTTCGGCGGTGTGCAGTTCGGCGAGCTCTACACGATCCTGCACACCACGCTCGTCACGTACAGCCTGCCCGGTCTCGGCGCGGGCCTGGCGTGGGGCAACGCGACGAACAACTTCGTCGGGCCCGCGTTCCTGCGCGTGCGCAACTCGATGCGCTACACGTCGCCGCGCTACGCCGGCTTCCTGCTCCGCGCGATGGCCGCGCGTGGCGCCAACGGCGCGGCCGGCCAGCCGGCGACGCGCGGCGATACGTACGGCGCGGGCGTCAGCTACGCGCGCGGCGGGTTGTCGATCGACGTCGACTACATGCAGCAGAAGTTCAGCCCGGTCGCCGCATCCGCGCTCGGCGCAACCAGCACGGCCGCGAACGGCAACTACACGCTCGGCGCGATCTCGTACGACTTCAGCGTCGTGAAGATCGCCGCGCTGTATATGCGCCATCGCGGCGGCCCCGACGTCGCGGCCGCGATCGACAGCCAGAGTGCGTATCCGCACAGCGACACGATGGAACTGAGCGCGACGGTGCCGATCGGACGCGCGTCGCTGCTGCTGAGCATCGGCCACTACCGGAAGGTCGCGGACAGCGACGGCAACGCCGATTCGTACGGCATCCGCTTCGACTATCCGCTGTCGAAGCGCACGGTGCTGTACACGGGCGCGGCGATGGTGCGCAACGGCGCGCATGCGCGCTTCGTCGTGAATGGCGCGGCGGGCGGCGGCGTCGCGGTCGCGAAACCCGGCGCGACCGCCAGCTCGATCGTCGCGGGCATCCTCACGTCGTTCTGAGCGCCGAGGGTTGCCCCTGGCCGCCTGCGCCGCTACGCGCAGGCGGGCGGGTGCGGCGCGAGCCATGCGTCGAACGGCGGCTGCCGGCCGATATCGAACAACTCCAGCAGCAGCGCACGCAGCCAGCGATGGCCCGGGTCCGCATCGAAGCGCCGGTGCCAGTACGCGTTGACGGCCCATTCGCCGGCTCCGGCGATTTCGTACAGCGTGCACGGCTGACGCGCGGCGAACGTGATCGCGACGGTCTCCGGCAGGATCAGCGCGTAATCGCCGTGTTCGAGCAGCGCCGGCACCACCATGAAGTCGGGCAGCGCCGCCCGCACGCGCGGCATCAGTCCGTGCCGCTCGAGCAATTGCATCGACTGCGGATGCGCGGTTACGGCGACGAAGCGCAGCGTGTCCGGCGCGTCGCCGTCGAGCACGAAATCGTCGGGCAGTGCGACGCGCCGCGCGGTGCGGCGCGGCATCAGCAACACGCAGCGCTCGTGCAGGAGCGCCGCGCGCTGGAAATGGCTCGACGCGTCCGCGAAATGCCCGAGCGCGAAATCGATGCGGCCCGATTCGAGTGCGACGTTGAGCTGGCATTCGTCGACGTGCAGCGTCTCGATCACCGCGCCCGGTGCGCGCCGGTCGAATGCCGCGAGCAGCGTCGGCAGGAATGCGCTCGCCGCGAAATCGCTCATGTGCAGCCGGAACACGCGCTGCGTGCTGTCCGGCGTGAACCGCGAGCCTTCGTCGAGCACGTCCTGCAGGATCGCGAGCGCCTTGTCGACCGATATCGCGAGCCGCTGCGCGCGCGGCGTCGGCTCGACGCCGGTGCCGGTGCGCACGAACAGCGCGTCGCGGAACATCAGCCGCAAGCGGCCGAGCGCGTAGCTGACCGACGGCTGCGTGACGCCGAGCCGCAGCGCCGCGCGGCCGACGTGCCGCTCCTCGTACACCGCGCGAAACGTCTTCAACAAGTTGAGATCGAGATCCTGCACGCGCAACCCGTCGGGCGAGTCGCCGTCGTGCGGTGAAGGTTCGGCGCGGGCCGAGGCCGGCGGCCGGCCGGTGGCGGAGTGCGTCATGGTGCTTGCCTCGCGGTGACGGAAGGCGCGTGGCCGTAACGCCGCGCATAGGCCTTCGCGAAATGGCCGAAGCCATGAATGCCGTGCGCGATCAGCACGTCGGTCACGCTGCGCGCACCGCCGCGTCGCAGCGCGGCGTGCACCGCGGCCAGCCGGCGCTCGCGTACGTAGGCGGCCGGCGTGGTGTTCAGGAACGCGCGGAACGCATGCTGCAGCGTGCGCGGCGCGACGCCCGCGACGGCCGCCAGGGTGGCGAGTGCGAGCGGTTCGTCCAGATGCGCGTCGACGTGGTCGCATGCGCGGCGCACGTGCGCCGGCAGCGGCGGCGTGCCGCGCGCCAGCGCGGCGCTGTAAGAATGCGGCAGGTGCGTGAGCAGCAGCGACATCAGCCACGCGGTGAGATCGGCGCCGAACGTCGTCGCCGACGCGCCGATGCCCGGCTGCGCGCCGAGCCGGCACAGGTACTCGAAGGTCGGCGGCACGAGCGCGGCGCCCGCGCCGTTGCCGCCGGCGGCGAGATCGAAGTGCAGCGGCCGCGTGAGCGTCGCGTGCAGCATGTCCTGCAGCTTGCGCTCGAGTGCGCCGCGCTCGAGCCGCAGCACCAGGTTGCGGCAATCCGGGCTCGTGCTCAGGCGGCTCGCGAGCGCCGGCGACGACACGGTCAGCTCGCCCGGGCCCGCACGCGCGACCCGCTGGCCGGCCCGCAGCTCGCAGGCGCCCGACAGCGTCAGCCGGAACAGGAAATGATCGGCATCGTCGCCGAAATCGATGCGCGTTTCGCGGCCGTAGCAGAGCTCGAGCAGCGCGCCATGATGCAGCGGCACCTCGTACAGCTCCGCATGAAACGGCTCACGGCCGTGCGCGGCCATCCGGTGCGGCCCGAGCCGGTGCGCGACCGCGCGTTCGACTTCGTCGGGCGCATGCAGCGTGCCGAGCCGGTTCGGCGCATGTCGGGAGAGGGCGATGTCCATGCGGGGGCCTCGTGTCGGATGCGTGGGCGCGGCGTCATGCGCGTCGCCGCGATTGCGTTGCGCGAATGGGCCTGCCGTTGCGCGTTTTGAAGCGACGCGCTGCGCGCCGCCGCGTAGTCTCGGCAACACTCACTCACCGGGAGACGACGATGAAGGTATGTGTACTGGGCGGCGGCCACGGCTGCCATGCGGCCGCGATCGACCTGTTCGAGAAGGGCCACGACGTGACGTGGTGGCGGCGCGACCGCGAACCGCACGCGCGGCTGCGCGAACTCGGCGCGTTGCACGTGACCGACTATCGTGGCGAGCGCGCGGTGCCGCTCGGCGATACACCCGGCGCGATCCGGCTGACCGACGATCTCGCGGCCGCGCTGCGCGGCGCGCGGCTCGTCGTGGTGCCGCTGCCGGCCGTGTCGCACGACGCGCTGGCCGCGCAGGTCGCGCCGCTGCTCGAGGACGGCCAGGTCGTGTTCCTGCCGCCCGGCACGTTCGGCAGCTTCGTGTTCGCGCGCGCGGCGGCCGATGCCGGCAACCGTGCGCGCGTCGCGTACGCCGAGACGGGCACGCTGCCGTACCTGGTGCGCAAGCACGGCGACAACGCGGTCGTGATCAGCGCGTATGCGACGCGCCTGCCGACCGGCGTGTTTCCCGCGAATGCGGCCGGCTGGGCGTTCGACGTGCTGCGCGCCGGCTATCCGTCGGTCGAGCCGGTCGAGGACGCGCTGTCCGGCGCGCTGATGAACGCGGGCCCGGTGATCCATCCGCCGCTGATCCTGATGAACGCCGGGCCGCTCGAACACTTCGACGCGTGGGACATCCACAACGAGGGCACGCAACCGTCGATCCGCCGCGTGACGAACGCGCTCGACGCCGAACGCATCGCCGTGCGCGAGGCGCTCGGCTACCGCGCGCCGCATTTCCCGCTCGCGGACCACTACGCGACCGACGGCGACGAATGGATGTACGGGCGCGGCGCGCACGGCAAGCTGACCGACAGCGGCGACTGGCGCGAGAAGATCGATTTGTGCACGCATCGCTACATGCTCGAGGACACCCGGCTCGGGCTGTCCTTCATCGTGTCGTGCGGGCGCTGGGCCAACGTGCCGACGCCCGTTGCGCAGGGGCTGCTGAGCGTCGCGTCGGCCGTCACTGGCCGCGACCTGTATGCGCAAGGGCGCACGCTCGACGGTTTCGGTCTCGCCGCGCTGTCGCGCGACGCGCTGCGCGCGCTGCTCGATGCGGGGTACGCCGCATGACGGCCGCGCTCGACGTGACGCGCGTGCACGTGCTCGGCGCGGGACGCATGGGGCAGGGGATCGCGCTCGTGTTCGCATTCGCGGGCCTCGACGTGACGCTGATTGACTTCAAGCCGCGCGACGCGCAAGGATGGCGCGCATTTGAGGAACGCACGCGCGGCGAGATCCTGCGGCCGTTGCATGCGCAGGTCGCGCTCGGCCGCATCGACGGCGCGCAGGCCGAGGCCATCGTCGCGCGCATCGCGCTGGTCCCGCACGACGGCGCGGCGCACGCGGTGCGCGACGCCGGCATCGTGTTCGAAGCGCTGCCGGAAGTGCTCGACGCGAAGGCCGACGCGCTGCGCTGGCTCGGCGAACATGTCGATGCGCGTGCAACCATCGCATCGACGACGTCGACGTTCGTCGTTACCGAATTGCAGCGCCATGTCGCGCACCCGGAGCGGATGCTGAACGCGCACTGGCTGAACCCGGCGCTGCTGATGCCGCTCGTGGAGATCAGCCGAAGCGACGCGACGGATCAATCGGTGGTCGATGCGCTCGCCGCGCTGCTCGAGCGCGTCGGCAAGAAGCCGGTGATCTGCGGGCCGGCGCCCGGCTACATCGTGCCGCGCATCCAGGCGCTCGCGATGAACGAAGCCGCGCGGATGGTCGAGGAGGGCGTCGCGAGCGCCGCGGACATCGACACGGCGATCCGCACCGGCTTCGGCCCGCGCTTCGCGGTGCTCGGGCTGCTCGAGTTCATCGACTGGGGCGGCTGCGACATCCTGTACTACGCGTCGACGTACCTCGCCGGCGAGATCGGCCCACGCTTCGCGCCGGCCGCGAGCGTCGTGCGCAACATGGAGGCCGGGCGCGACGGCGTGCGGACGGGCACCGGGTTCCACGACTATGCGCAGGTCGATGTGCCGGCGTACATGCAGCAACGGCTCGGCGAGTTCGCGCGGCTGCTCGACCACCTCGGGCTTGCGCCGGCGTTCGACAGCGCGCGGCGCAGCCGGGACGCGTAGCCTGGACGTTGCGGCTGCGTGCGCTTGCGGTGCCGCGCAAGCGCGCACGTGGCGCCGTGAACCGGTGCGCCAATCGCCCACCGGCAACGCGGGTGCGGCGGCCGGCGCGGGCCGCGCGCTCATGCCGTGTCGCCGCGCGTGCCGGCCGCCGGTACGGCGCGCGTCTCGCGCATCACGCACAGCGTCGCGACGGTCACGAGGCCGAGTGCAATGAGGAACAGCGACACGGGCCAGGACGCGTGATAGCGCGCGAGCAGCGCGGTCGCGATCAGCGGCGACATCCCGCCGGCGAAGATCGACGCGACTTCATGGCCGAGCGCGACGCCCGAGTAGCGCACCTCGGTGCTGAACAGCTCGCCGACCAGCGCCGGCAGCGTGCCGATCATCGCGCCGTGGCTCACCGCCGTGCCGATCGTCAGCGCGAGCCACACGAGCGGCGTCGCGCGCGTGTCGAGCAGCCAGAAGAACGGAAATGCGCAGGCGACGAGGCTCAGCGCGCCGATCAGGTACACGGGCTTGCGGCCGATCCGGTCGGACAGGCGGCCCCACGCGAGCATAGCCCCCATTTCGACGATCATCGCGATCATCACGCCGGTCAGCATCACGCCGTTCGGGATGCCGACATATTTGCCGTAGACGAGCGAGAACGCGAGGAAGATGTACGCGCCGCCGTTTTCGGCGACGCGCAGCCCCATCGCGAGCAGGATTTCCTTCGGATGGCGGCGGATGCACTCGACGATCGGCAAATGGGTGTGCGCGCCGCGCTTGCCGGCCTGCTCGTAGTCGCGGCTTTCCGGCAGGTGGCGGCGGATATAGATGCCGATCGCGAAGATCGCGATGCTCGCGAGGAACGGCAGCCGCCAGCCCCAGGTGCGAAACGCGTCGTCCGGCAGCGCCTGCGCGGCGAGGAACGCGGCCGACGACAGCACGAAGCCGCCGCCCACACCGAGCTGGCTCCACGCCGCGTAGTAGCCGCGCTGCTCGGGCGGCGCGTTCTCGCTGATCATCAGCACGCCGCCGCCCCATTCGCCGCCGGACGCGACGCCCTGCAGCAGCCGCAGCACGACGAGCGCCGCGGGCGCCCACAGCCCGACCTGCGCGTAGGTCGGCAGCAGGCCGATCGCGAACGTCGACGCGCCCATGATCAGCAGCGTCCACACGAGCGACGCCTTGCGCCCGTAGCGGTCGCCGACATGGCCGAACACGATCCCGCCGAGCGGCCGCGCGACGAAGCCGAGCGCGAACGCCGCGAACGCGGCGAGACTGCCCGCGAGCGGCGACGCGCCGGGCGGAAAGAACACGTGGCCGAACACGAGCGCGGCGGCCGTGCCGTAGACGAAAAAGTCATACCATTCCATCGCGTTGCCGGCGACGGAGGCGATGACGATCCGGCGAAGTTGCCGGTCGGCGAGCGGCCGGGCGGCGCTCGGGGATTGCACGGTGTCGGTCGGGTACATGGCGGACTCTGAAGGGGGACGAACGCGTGCCGTCTCTGGAGAACGCATGCGGCACTGCGGGCTAGTGTTGTCGGCCCCGCCGCCCCGGTCAAATCCACAAAAAAAGGGGAGTGTCATCACTCCCGCAAATGATGGTCGGACGGCGCGCGGGGGCTGTCAACGACGAAAGATACCGCCGCAACGTTCGCGATCTGTGTTCTTCATGCTCTGTCGGCCCAATATGCAACCCGGCATCGGGCGAAAAGTCGATACCATGCACACGTGTTTGTGGAGCACGGTCTTGCGAGTCAACAACGGAGACAACGCAAAAAAGTTCGTACGCGTACGGCCGGCGGTGCAGTCTGCACGATGGACCGTTGATCAGTTTGCCCTCAGCAGATGGGAAAAACTAACCGCGTGCAATGAACTTGCGCCGAAACAGATGCGGAGTCTACGAGCAGTTCAGAAAAGTTGAGACAGGCTTTGCAACCAGCATCAGAAGTTTTCTAACTGTACATATCGGGTCGTGCGCGGGACAAAGGGTTTGTTCGAAGAAAAATCAAGAGATCGAAAAAATCGTATTCATCCCATAGGTGAAGTTGTATTTCCGCGTTATCAATCTCGATCCACGTGATATGTGAGATCGTCGATGAAAAATGCACAAGGCTGTGAGGTGGTCCGTCTGGGTGACCAAACCGACCACGGCGGCGAAGTCGTCGAATGCGCGGACGACCTGACGCACCTCGGTGCCGGCGTGGCGCTGGACGGCCATGGCGTTCGTTGTCCGAAATGTGATGGCTTGTTCCCATTGCTGGCGAGCGGTCCGCGCACGCACCGTGGCCGCCTCGTCGGCTATCGCGGCGATAAAACCGGTTGCGGCGCAATCGTCATTGGCCAGCGAACAACCGGGGCAGAGTAAATGGCGATTTTTACTCAGAGTCGCACGCTGTCCATCGCGGGCGCAGCGCTGCCGACCTACGGCATGGATGCGCTGCCGGTATTCGTTCCGGCGCGATTGCAAGGTACCGAAACTATCGGCCGCCTCGATGAGTGCCGCTACCTCGTCACGCTGCGAACCGACGATGCCTATGCGTTCTCCCCCAGTCGCACGGCCGATCTCGATCTGGACAAGATGGTCGGCACTGAAGTGACGGTGTCGATCCAGATCGAAGGCATAGGCCAGCCCATTCCGGGGCTGGCTGGTGCCGCCGGACTCGGCAACATTGGCGCGGGAACGCGCGAGATAACAGGGCTGGTCGAAGCCGCCCGGATCGCCGGGCAGGATCGCGATTCGATTCTCTATGAACTCGAACTGCGCCCGTGGCTTTATCGCGCGACGCTGACGCAGGATTGCCGCCTGTTTCAGGACATGACCGTCGTTGAAATCACCGACGCGGTGCTCTCGAAATATCCCTATCCCGTCGATCAGCGCCTCGGTGCATTCCGGGGTGTGTACCCGAAACGCGACGTGCAGCGGCAGGCGCTTGAATCGGACTGGGCGTTCCTGCAACGCCTTTGGGAAGAATGGGGAATCTGGTGGTGGATCGAGCACGACGGCGGCCATCATCGTCTGGTTCTGTGCGACTCGATGGGCGGTCATCGTCCGCACGGCGCGGCTTACGAGACGTTGCGCTATCTGCCGCCCGGCGGTCAGCGCATCGACGAGGAACACATTCACACGCTGTCCGTGACCAGCCGCCTCACGCCGGGCCGTGTGAGCGTGACGGATTACGACTACACGCGCCCGCGCGCGAAGCTGGGCGCTACTGTGGAAGACCCTCGCCCGACCGCAAGCGCCGACGGCGAGATTTACGGCTGGGGCGATTACAGTCAGCCGCTCTCGGGCGCGCAAGGATTGACGGGCCAACCGAACGATACGGAGCGGGAGGCGATGCACTTCGCGCGCGTGCAGCTTGAGGCGCAGCGTTGCACGGGGCGGCGCGCGAACGGCAGAGGGAATCTGCGCGGCCTCACGGTCGGGCATACCTTTTCATTGACCGGCTATCCGCAGCAGGCGGCAAATCGTGAATACCTCGTCGTATCGTGCGCGCTCGATATCGAGGAGGTCGCGGGACGCACCAACAGCGCGCAAACCTATCGCGTTGACGCGCAATTCGAACTGTTGCCGACAAACGAACCGTTCCGACTGGAGCGCAGCGTCCGTAAGCCGATCATGAGCGGGCCTGAAAAAGCAACTGTCGTCGGGCCGCCCGGGCAGGAAGTCTGGACGGACCAATACGGCCGGGTGAAAGTGCAATTCGAGTGGGATCGACAGGGGCGGCACGACGAGCATTCGGGTATTTGGCTACGCGTGCTGTCAGCGTGGCAAGGCGTCGACATGGGTGCGACGTTCATCCCGCGCATCGGTCATGAAGTGGCGGTATCGCACTACCACGGCGACCCGGACTTGCCCGTGATTGTCGGCAGCGCAGTCAACGCGTTCCGCCAGCCGGCCCTGCACGTGCCGGACAATCAGGCGGTATCGGTCATTCGCGGCCGGGAATTCCACGGCACCGCATCCGGCCATCTGGCGATCGACGATACGCGGGAGCAAATCCAGACGCAAATTGCCAGCGATGCCGGCACGTCTCTGTTAAGTCTCGGCAACCTTCGTCGCATTACCCGGAAGAAGGGGCGCGCCGATGCGCGCGGCAAAGGCTTCGATCTTCGCACCGACGAGTGGGGCGTGATGCGCGCGCTGAAGGGCCTGTTCATGTTGACGGACGGTCAACCGGGCGGCCCCGGCCACGCGAAGGACGCCAGGGAGGCCATAGGCCGGCTCACGCGAGCGCGCGAACTACAGGAAGGCCTCACGGGCCTGGCGCAACGGCATCAGGCGCAACAGCACGACGCGGACCAGAGCGAGGTCGCCAAGGCAATCGAGGCACGCAATGACGCGATCCGGGGCAATACGCCTGCCGGCCCGGACGATTTCCCGGAATTGACGGAGGCCGACATCGTGCTGGCCGGGCCGGCAGGGATCAGTCTGGCGGCCGAGCGTGGCGTCCATATCGCGAGCGGCGAGGATATCGCTATGACGAGCGCTCGGCATGTCGGCTTGGCAGTCGGCCGTTCGCTGTTCGCGAGCGTGTCGAACGCGTTCTCGCTGTTCGTGCACAAGGCGGGCATGGTGCTGGTGGCCGCAGCAGGGAAAGTGCGTATCGAGGCGCAGACCGATGGCATTGACCTCACCGGGAAGAAGACGGTCAACATCACGAGCACGACCGATAGCATCCACTTGCACGCGGCGAAGGAAATCGTGCTGCATGCCGGCAGTACCGAGGTGCGCATCAGCGAACAGGGGTACGTGGTGCGGACGGCAGGCGAGCATACGATCCATGCGGGCAGTCATCAGACAGACGTCGCGCAGGTGCGGCCGATGCGGCTGCCGGTCACGCCCGACAATCCGGGGCAGTATGCCGCGCACTTTGTGCTGTTGGAGCACGACAGCGGCTTTGCACTGCCGAACCAGCCGTACCGGGTCACGCTCGACAACGGCCGCGTGATAGAGGGGGTGAGCAACGAACTGGGCGAAACGGACGTGGTGACGAGCCATGACATCGCGTTCGGCACGGTGGAACTGCTGGCGGCGAGCGATCCGGACAAGGTGATTGCGGTGAATCGGGCAGCCATCGTGCGCGACAACACGACGCCCTACACCGCCCAAGCGCCGAACGCCGACAAACGCACCGCAACGATCAAGGGCAAGAAGGTCAGCACCCCGGAACAGGGGGCGACGTCCGCGAGTCAGCCGGCCGCGTTCGCGAACTGCGACCCGCTCAACTTCGGGTTGCGCTTCCATCACTTCATCGACGGGGCTAAACAGGACGATACGCATCCGGACATGCCGGTGCGCCGGGATGTTGAGTATCCGGTGACGAAGGCCTATACGGCGGCGATTAAGAAGGCGCTAACCGGGATCGAGTGGGGCAAGTTCAATACGTTGAGTGGCGAGATATCGGACGAGGCAAAGGAAAGTATCGCGCTTGCGGTTGGCAATGTATTGAATACCGCCCTTGCGGCGGGGCCGTTTGGATTGCCGAGAGGTTCTTCAAGTGACCCGATGAAGTCAAATGGCGTGACTCCCAAGATCGATATTGTTAATGCAACGGAAGGTGCTGCCAAATACAACATGCGCCCGGATGTCAGTGCGTCATTTATCGGTAGGTACTGGGCAATAGCTATCCAAGAGAAAGGAATTGCGAAGATCATTGCATCATCGAACAATGCAACCGCCTTGGATGGGACGCTGAAGGCATTCGCGGACATGCTTTATCACGAAGCACGACATTGCCAGCAGGCGTTCTGGATGATGGCGCTATTTAGGCAACATCCAGCCGATTATGCAATGTTTTCCCATGCAACAAAAGTTTACAAGGACAGCACGCGCAAGGATGTCTTCAACGCAGCCCAAAAAACCGTTATCCCAGATGACGCGCGCGTGATGGCGGGGCTGCATCGCATGTTGATATTTCATTATTACTGGATGATTTCGTACATGCAAAATAAACCGGGCGGAGCCTATGTGAAGCCCGACGTGTCGATTGCACAGGCCGAGGCGTGCAAACTGTTGAGAGTGTCGCCAGAAACGGCGGCCAAGATGGTGAGTTTCGAAAAGGGATACCGGAGCCAGTTACATGAAGAAGATGCTTATGCGTGTGCAGAGGTGGTGCAAGCCTATTGGGAGCGCCCTGATCGTGCTTTCGTGCGTAACCCCGGTACATGCACAGGAGGATACGATGCGTCACTTAACGCCATTGGGGGAGGGATTTGAAATGCAGACGACCGACGAAGAGCAGCGCGTCATGCTGCGCGCCATCCTTAAAGCAGCAATGGCGATCCTACGCGATGACGCGCCATACGATCCTGAACATATTGTCTTCGGAACAAATTACACAACGTGGACGCACCCCCCCGCAAAAGGGTTCCTTTATAAATACAAAAATCGTGCGCTGCGGGGTACGAAGATTGAGTTTTCCACTGGCGACGATCCGGAGGATTACAGTGATGATCGCGATAAGGTGAAAGTTGTTCCGGCTGGGGTAAGAATTGTCCTCGACGCAAGGGTCGCCAATCTGCCTGATACGGAAATCAAATCGCTCCTCCAACTAGAGGATTATTGGGTTGACGGGGATGGAAATCGTGAATATGGGAATGAAATAATGGGACGCACCCCCGACGCCCCCAATTTGCAGTCCTTTCGCTACCGCTCAAAAGATATTCCAGGCAGTAAATTTCCGATCGATGTCGATCTTGGCTACATCAATCCGGTGGATGGATCATTTCCGCAGCAACTGTGGATAGTCGAGATACGCCGCACATACGAGATTTTGACGCCAGAAGAACGCGAACAGCACCGGCTAGAAGAGCAGCAGGCGAAGCGCCACAAATACGGGTTGATGAATCTGTGTACGGGGATGCTGTGTCCTGAAACGGGGATCTGGCAGGGATACACGAAGACTTCCAGCTCGGATATTCATATGATCCGAAAGGGACATAAATTTCCCGATGTCCGCACGCTAACCCCTCGGGAGCAGGCGGAGCGAAACCAGTACACGAACTTGTTTGAGCCAGGTCAGTGGATGTGGGTGAAGGAATACGTGGAGCCGGAGTGGATGAAGGAAGGCTGACCTGGAAATTGCAGCATGGGCGGCGGGGCTTCCGACAACGATCTCGCGTTGCCGGACACGCCGCCCGCATCCCGGTGTATCGCTTCTGGCCTTCATGCGACGTGGCAGCGCGCTAAGCGCCACGCCGCCCGTACGCCATCGCCCGTCACCGCTCGATCTGCCGGTTCCACCGCGTATCCCACTGCGCGCGGCGCGCGTTGATCGCCGTCCAGTCGACCACCGTCACCTTGCGAACGAGTTCGTCGACGTTGCCGAGGCTTTGCTGCATCGCGGCAGGCATCTTCGCGAGGCGGTTGGTGGGGATCTGCTTGCCCGCCTCGGCGGCCTTCGTCTGCGCGGGCGCGGACAGCAGGAACTGCGCGAGCTTCTGCGCCAACTGCGGATCCGGATTGTTCGCGACGACGCACAGGTCGACGAGCAGCAGCACCGGGCCTTCCTTCGGGTTCGCATACGCGACCGGAATGCCCTTGTCCTGCAGGTCGCCGACCGCGGTCGGCGTCAGCGGGAAGAGGCCGGCCTCGCCGGTCTGCACCATCTCGGAGATCTTCGCCGAGTTCGGGATGTACTCGACGACATTCGGCCCGACCGTGCTTGCCCACTTGCTGAAGCCGGGCTCGACGTTCTGTTCGCTGCCGCCGAGCAGCCGGTTGATCGCGAGGAAGCCGTGCAGCCCGAACGTGCTGCTCGACGCGGACTGGAACACGACCTTGCCCTTGTATTTCGGGTCGGCGAAATCCATCCACGACGTCGGCGGCGCCCAGCCTTTGTCCGCGAACAGTTTCCTGTTGTACGCGATGCCGGTCATCCCGAGCTGCACGCCCGCGCCGACGTCGTCCTTCATCCGCGCGAACGGATACAGCTCCTTTAGCACCGGCGAATCGTCGAGCTTCTGGCACACGCCGAGGCTGACCGCGCGCGCCATCACGCCGTCGTCGAGGAACGCGACGTGGATCTGCGGCTTGTTGCGGTTCGCGAGCAGCTTCGCGAGCACGTCCGACGACGTGCCGGGCACGACGACCACCTTCACGTTGTTCGCCTTCTCGAACTCGGGCAGCACCTGGCTCGTATAGGCCTTTTCCATCGGCCCGCCGTTCATGCCGACGTAGATCGTCTTCGTTTGCGCGAACGCGGGCGCGGCGGCGCCGGCGACGCAGAGGGCGGCGGCCGCCGCGATCGTTCCGAACAGTTTCACTTGTGGGTCTCCTCTTGACGGAAAGGGGCGATCGGCGTGTGCGGCGCGAAGCGGCCGATCGAGAATGCTTCGAGTGGCGTGGCGGTTTCGCCGGTCGTGACGAGCTCGGCGAGCACCTCGCCGACGCCCGGCGCGAGCAGGAAGCCGCCGCCGGAAAAACCGAACGCATGCAACAGGTTCGGCGTCGTGCGGCTCGCGCCGATGATCGGGTTGTGGTCGGGCGTGCAGCCTTCGACGCCGCTCCACGTGCGGATCAGCAGCGCATCGCGCAGCGCGGGCAGCAGCGCGCACGCGTCGCGCATCACCGCGCGCGTCGTGTCGACCGACGGCTGGCCGAATTCGCCGTCGCCGCGGCCGCGTCCGCCGCCGATCACGCAGTTGCCGCGCGCGACCTGCCGCGCGTACACCCCGCCGCCGTACACGCCGAGGTTGTGCGTGATGAACGGCGGCAGCGGCTCGGTCACCCACATGTTCGGGTAGATCGGCTCCATCGGAGCAGCTTCGCCGAAGCGTTCGGCGATGGTGTTCGCCCAAGCGCCGGCCGAATTGATCAGCCACGTCGCGGTATGCGCGCGCCCGCCCGCCTGCAAGTGAAAGCGCGTGCCGTCGTGGTGAGCCTCGTCGACGGGCGTGTGCTCGAACACGTCCGCGCCCGCCGCGCGGGCCGCGCGCGCGAACGCGGGCGACACGACGCGCGGGTTCGCATGCCCGTCGGTCGCGCACAGCGAGCCGCCGAGCGCCGCGCGGCCGAGCCACGGGTAGCGGCGGCGGAACGCGTCGCCGCGTATCACCTGCAGCGGCAGGCCGTGCTCGCCGGCGAGCGTCGCGTACGCATCGAGCGCATCGAGGTCGGCGTCGCTGCGCGCGAGCCGCAAGTGGCCCGACACGACGAATTCGCCGTCGATGCCGATCAACTCGGGCAGGCGGTCCCAGATACGCCGTGCGCGCAGCGCGAGCGGCAATTGCTCGGCCGGGCGGCCCTGGCAGCGCACGCCGCCGTAGTTCACGCCACTCGCCTGCGCGCCGCAGTCGCGGCGCTCGAACAGCGCGACGCGCAGGCCGCGTTGCGCCAGCGCCAGCGCGGCCGACGCGCCGACGAGGCCGCCGCCGACGATCGCGACGTCGTAATGGCGGCGTTCACTCATCGCGCGCCTCGTCGGGAATCGCCGCAACATCGTCGCCCGCGAGCGCGGCCGAGATCGGGAACGGCTTCACAGGTGGTTGCGCGCGCAACCGGCCGACGTCCGCGAGCGGGCGGCCGGTTTCGGTGGCCAGCACGAGCGCGGTTGCGTCGCCGCACATGCGGCCCTGGCAGCGGCCCATCCCGGCGCGCGTCAGCGCCTTCAGCCGGTTCAGCTCGGTGGCCGCGCCGTCGCGGATGCAGCGCCGCAGCGTGCCCGCGTCGATCTCCTCGCAGCGGCACACGATCGTGTCGTCCGGGCAGCGTGCGGCGAGCTCGGGCGGCGGCGCGAACGCCGCCTCCAGGCCCGCGCGGAATGCGCCGAGCCGGGCGAGCGTGCGGTCCAGCGCGGCCGCGTCGGGTTTGCCGGCCGGCGACGGCGATGACGATGGCGATGACGTTACGATGCCCGCGTCGTCGAGCAGCGCGAGCGCCGCGCGTCGCCCGGACGCCTCGGCCGCATCGGCCCCCGCGATGCCGGCGCCGTCGCCCGCGACGTAGATGCCGCGCACCGACGTGCGGCCGGCCGCGTCACGTTCCGGCAGCCATGCATGGTTGAGCGGATCGAAACGGAACCGGCAGCCGGCGAGATCGGCAAGCTGCGTTTCCGACCGCAGCCCGAAGCCGAGGCCGAGCGCATCGCAGTCGAGCCGGCGCGGTGCATCGTTACCGGCCGAGCGCCACGCGAGCCCGGTGACGTGCCGCTCGCCGAGTACGCGTTCGAGCGTGACACCCGTTTCGATCGCGACGCCGTGCGCGCGCAGCCAGCCGATGTAATAGAGCCCCTTCGCGAAGGTCGTCGGCATGCGCAGCAGCGCCGGTGTCGCGGCCGCCTGCCGGCGCAGCGGGCTCGTGTCGAGCACCGCCGCGACCTGCGCGCCGGCCTTCGCGTACTGGTATGCAACGAGATACAGCAACGGCCCCGTGCCCGCGAACACGATGCGGCTACCGATCGCGCAGCCCTGCGACTTCAGCGCGACCTGCGCGCCGCCGAGCGTATAGACGCCGGCAAGCGTCCAGCCCGGCACCGGCAGCATGCGATCGGTCGCGCCGCTCGCGATGATCAGGTGCGTGAACGGCACGGTCGTTTCGCGGCCGTCCTGCAGCGTGTCGACGCGGCCCGCGCCGCACGCCCAGGCGAGCGTGTTCGGCCGGTAGTCGACCTGCGGCAGCAGCGCGGCCATCGTCCGGTGCACGGCGTCCGCCTTCGCGGCCTCGAAGCCGTACAGCGCGCGCTTGCCACGGGCGAACGCGCCGTCGGCCGGCGGCTGCCGGTAGATCTGTCCGCCCCAGCGCGCGTTCTCGTCGATCACGACGGGGCGCAGCCCCGCGTCGACCAGCGCCTCGGCCGCGCGCACGCCGGCCGGCCCAGCGCCGATGATCACCGGTCGCAGTGCGTCGCTCAAGATGCGTCTCCGGTGATGGCGTGCCGCGCGCCGGTGACGATCCGCATGCCTTCGGCGATCGGCGTCGAGCATGCGCGCACGCGCGCGCCGTCCTCGGTGCGCACCCAGCAGTCCTGGCACGCGCCGATCAGGCAGAAGCCCGCGCGCGGCATGCCGCTGAATTCGCTCACGCGCACGCGGCGCTGCGCGACGAGAATCGCGGTGAGCACGGTGTCGCCCGCAAGCGCCTGCGCGGGGCGGCCGTCGAGCGTGAACGCGATGGCGGCGCGCGCGCGTTCGGCGATACGCACGAATTGCGGGCCGTCGTCGGCGATGTCGGAGGAACGGGAAACGGAAGTCATCGTCAGTGTTGGCCGATCAGGATGCGGTTCAGGCCGTACACGCGATCGAGCAGCAGCATCGCGCCGGCGGTGATGAGGATGACGAGCGCCGATACCGATGCCATCATCGGATCGATCGATTCGGTCGCGTACATGTACATGCGCACCGGCAGCGTGACCGTTTGCGGCGACGTGACGAAGATCGACATCGTCAGTTCGTCGAAGCTGTTGATGAACGCGAGCAGCCAGCCGCCGGTGATGCCGGGCACGATCATCGGCAGCGTGATGCGGCGAAACGTCGTCCATGGATCGGCGCCGAGCGAGCACGCGGCCTGCTCGATGCTGCGGTCGAGGCCCGCGACGGACGCGAGCACGAGCCGCATCACGAACGGCGTGATGACGATCATGTGCGCGAGCACCAGCCACGCGAACGAGCCGGTCGCGCCGATCAGCGCGAAGAAGCGCAGCAGCGCGATGCCGAGCACGAGCCCGGGAATCACGAGCGGCGACAGCAGCAGCCCGTTCAGGAACGCGCGGCCCGGAAACGTCGAGCGGCCGATCGCGAGCCCGGCGGGCAATGCGATCGCGAGCGACAGCGTCGCCGACGCGAACGCGAGCTTCACGCTGTTGGCGAACGCGGTGACGAAGTCGGGATAGTCGAGGATCGCGCGGAACCAGCGCAGCGACAGCCCGTGCGTCGGCAGCGTCAGCGTTTCGTCGGGCGTGAACGCGACGAGCACGACGATCGCGAGCGGCGCGAGCACGAACAGGATCACGAGCGTATGGAACGCAAGGGCGAAGGGGCCGTTCTTGCTCATCGGGAAGCGCCTCCGAGGCTGCGTGCGTAGCGGCGTTCGAGCACGCGGTAGTAGGTGAGCATCACGACCAGGTTCGCGACCAGCAGCAGCACCGCGATGGTCGCGCCGAGCGGCCAGTTCAGCGAGCCGAGGAATTCGTCGTAGACGGCGGTCGCCGCGACTTTCAGGCGACGTCCGCCGAGCAGGCCCGGAATCGCGAATGCGCTCGCCGACAACCCGAACACCATCAGGCTGCCCGACAGCACGCCCGGCATCAGCTGCGGCACCACGATGCGGCGCAGCGTCGTGAATGGCGACGCGCCGAGCGACAGCGCCGCGTGTTCGGTCTGCGGATCGAGCCGCTGCAGCGCGGTCCACACGGGAATCACCATGAACGGCAGCATCACGTGAACGAGTGCGATCACGATCGCGAACGTCGTGTATTCGAGCTTGTACGGCCCGAGGCCCGCGAGCCCGAGCGCCTGGTTCACCAGCCCGCTCGTGTTCAGCAGCATGCTCCAGCCGAACGCGCGCACGACGACCGACACGAGCAGCGGCGCAAGGATCACGAGCAGGAACAGCGAGCGCCACGGGTCGCGCATTTTCGACAGCACGTACGCTTCCGGCGTGCCGATCGCGACGCAGATCGCGGTGGTCAGCGCGGCGATGCCGAACGTGCGCGCGAAGATGGTGTGGAAGTACGACGAGCCGAGCACCTCCGCGTAGTGGCCGAACTGGAACGCGGCGATCGGGCCGGTGGCCGGGTCGAAGCGGTAGAACGTGAGCGCGAAGGTCATCGCGAGCGGCACGAGCACGAGCGCGGCGAACAGCGCGAACGCGGGCGCGCACATCAGCCACAACGGTGCATGGGCGCGCCACGTGGCGCGCGGCACGCGGCCGCCGGCGGCGCGCTGCGGCACCGCATCGCCCGTGGCGGCGGGCGGTGCGAGGCCGGCCGTCGCGCCGTCGGCGGGCAGTGGGCGGGTAGGCTGTCCCATTCAGGCCTCCCGGCGCATCACGCGCACCGCGTCGCTATGCCAGTCGACGCCCACCGGCGCGCCTTCCGCGAGCGGCTCCGCGCCTTCGTTCTGGCAGCACACGAGCACTTCGCCGAGCGCGCTGTCGACGCGGTACAGCCACTGGCTGCCGAGGAAGAAGCGGCTCGTGACGGTCGCGGCGAAGCGGCCCGCGCCGGGCGCGCACAGTCGCAGCTTTTCCGGCCGGATGCAGACCGACACGGCGTCGCCGACACGGATGTCGCGCTCGCGCGCCGGCAGGTGCGCGGTGCGGCCCGTCTCGGCGAGATCGTGGCCGAGGTCGATGCGGATCGCGTCGCCGTCGTGCGCGACGATCGTGCCGGGCAGCAGGTTCGCCTTGCCGATGAACTGCGACACGAAATGGTTCTCGGGACGTTCGTACGCGCGGTACGGCGTGTCCGTCTGCGTGATGCGGCCCGCTTCCATCACGACCACGCGATCGCTGATCGACAGCGCTTCCGACTGATCGTGCGTGACCATGATCGTCGTCGTGCCGATCTTGCGCTGGATCGCGCGCAGTTCGAACTGCATGTCCTCGCGCAGCTTCGCGTCGAGATTCGACATCGGCTCGTCGAGCAGCAGCACCGGCGGCTCGATCACGACCGCGCGCGCGATCGCGACGCGCTGCCGCTGGCCGCCCGACAGTTCGCGCGGGAAGCGGTGCGCAAGCGCATCGAGTCGCACGAGCGCGAGCGCCGCGCGGATGCGCTCGGTGCGCTCCGCCTTGTCGACGCCGCGCATGTCGAGGCCGAAGCCGACGTTCTCCGCGACGCTCATGTGCGGAAACAGCGCATAGCTCTGGAACACGATGCCGAGCCCGCGGCGGTTGGGCTTCATGTGCGTGATGTCCTGCCCGTCGAGCGCGATGCGCCCGCGCGTGACGTCGACGAAGCCGGCGATCATCTGCAGCGTCGTGGTCTTGCCGCAGCCCGACGGCCCGAGGAGCGACACGAATTCGCCTTGTTCGACCGACAGGTTGACGTCGGCGACGGCGGTCAGCTCGCCGAACGATTTCGTCAGATCCGTAAGCGTGAGAAACGACATGGGGAGCTCCGGGTTCGCACACCGTGGCCGGTGCGCCGATGACGCGGACTCTAGCCAGCCATATTTCGGAGCGTCAATTTGGAATTCTGCTCAACGGGAGGAATTTCGAAAAAATTCCGGTGACCGGAATGGAATGTCGAATCACGTCGGAATCGTTCCGATGAATGAAGGGCGGCCGGCCCGCGAAATGCACGCGTCAATCCCGTGCACACCCGGATGCCCGCGCAATTTCGGCGGCACGACAATGGCGGCTACCGTATTCCGTTCAATGAAATCATCGAGGAGAGCCGGCATGCCAGCACCCCAGTCGCCCGGAACGTCGCCGGCCGCACGCGCGCCGCGCCCGGACGGGGACGCCGCCGATCCGGCCGGCGCGCCGGGCACCGGCATGCTGCAGCGTGCGTTCGCGATCCTGCGTGCGCTGGCCGGCATGCAACAGGACGGCGTGCGCGTCACGCACCTGGCGAAGGCCGTCGGCCTCACGCAGGGCACCGCGCACCGGATCCTGCAATCGCTGATCGCCGAAGGGATGGTCGAGCAGGACGAACAGTCGAAGCTGTATCGGCTGAGCGTCGACTTCTTCGCGCTCGCCGCACTGGCCGGCAATCCGAGCAGCATGCGCACGCTGTGCCGGCCCGTGCTGCTGCGGCTGTGCGCGAGTCTCGGCGAGACGATCTTTCTGCTCGTGAAGAGCGGCTTCGACGCGGTGTGTCTCGACCTGTGCGAAGGGCCGTTCCCGATCCGTTCGTTTACCGGCGACATCGGCGGGCGCATCGCGCTCGGCGTCGGGCAGGGCAGCCTCGCGATCCTCGCGTTCCTGCCGGAGGCCGAGCGCGAGGAAGTGATTCGCTTCAACGTGCCGCGCGTCCGTGGCTACGGCGTGCTCGACGAGGTGTACCTGCGCACCGAGATCGAACGCGTGCGGCAGCTCGGCTACGCGGGCCGCAACAGCGGCGTGCTCGACGGAATGGCCGGCGTCGCGGTGCCGATCCTCGACCGCACTGGGTATCCGGTCGGCGCGCTGAGCGTCGGCACGCTGGCGTCGCGCCTCGGCGACGACCGGATGCCGATGGTCGTCGAACTGCTCAGGCGCCAGGCCGATGCGATCGGCCCGCGCACGAATCCGTTCGACGCCGCGTTGCGGCGGCCGATGCACGGGTTGGCCGGGAAAACCGTATAGACGCGTCGCGCGTCGCCGGTTCGTCGGCTCGCTGACGCGGGCTCTTCACGTCTGACGAACGCGCGCATTGCCCGGCGGACCTGCGCGCTTTCGTTTTACCGCCGAACCGCAGCGACACGCGCGACATCAATTTCGACACGCGGTACGCCGCACGGGCTGAAATCATCGAAGCGTGCGCTGGCGATGCCGACGGCCGGCTCCAATCATGCCAGCGCCGCTTCGCCAAGACGAAACTGCGCGACGGCATCGCTGAGCCGCGTGCTCTGATCCTCGAGCGACAACGCCGCGGCGGCGGCTTCCTCGACCAGCGCGGCGTTGCGCTGCATCGTCTGCTCCATCTGGATGACGGCGGCATTCACCTGCTCGATGCCGGAAGTCTGCTCGTCGAATGCGATGCTGGTCTCGCCCATGATCGCGTTGACGCGCTCGACCGCGGTGACGAGTTCGGTCATCGCCGTACCGGCGAGCGCGACGAGGCCGCTGCCGTCCTCCACGCGCTGCGTCGAGTTGCCGATGAGCTCGCGGATTTCCTTCGCCGCCGATGCACAACGCTGCGCGAGGCCGCGCACCTCGGTTGCGACGACCGCGAAGCCGCGCCCCTGCTCGCCCGCGCGCGCCGCCTCGACCGCTGCGTTCAGTGCGAGGATGTTGGTCTGGAACGCGATGCTCTCGATCACGCCGACGATGCCGGAGATCCGCGCGGAGCTGTGCGAAATCGCGGACATCGTTTCGACCACGCGCTGCATCGCGTCGCCGCCGCGCGCAGCGATGCCGGCCGCGCCTTGCGCGTAAGTGCGTGCGTCGCGCGCGTTGTCCGCGTTCTGGCGCACGGTCGCGGTCAACTGCTCCACGCTCGCCGCCGCCTGTTGCAGCGACACGGCCTGCTGCTCCGTGCGCGCGGACAGGTCGACGTTGCCGCTCGCGATCGTGCGGACATCGCCGACGATCGTCTCCGTGCTCGTGCGTACCTGGGTCACGGTTTCGACGAGGCCGTCCTGCATCCGCTTCAACGCATTCAGCAGATACGCCATTTCGTTCTTGCCGGGAATGACGACCGTGCCGGTCAGGTCGCCTTTCGAGATCCTGTCGAAGTGATCGACGGCGAGATGGATCGGCGCGATGATCGCCTTCGCGAGCACGCGCTGCGCGAGGACGCCGACGATCAGCGCGAACAGCGCGACCGCCGCCATCGCCCATACGATCCGGTGGAAGCGCGCGCCGGCTGCGTCGTAACGTGCCTTCTGGCGCGCGACCTGGAACGCTTCGAGCGCGTCGATCGCATCCTGGTAGGCGGTGAACAGCGCCGGCTGCGCGGTGCGGTGCGTGTCGAGAAAGTCGAATGCGTTGTCGTGGTCGAGTTGCGACATCGCCTTAAGGAACACCTGGTCGAGCAGCGTGCGGCGACGCGTTTGCAGCGTGTCGAACAGGGTTTGCTCGTCGGCGTCGCGTGCGTGCAGGCGCGTGTAGGCGTCGAGTTCGTCGTTGCTCTGCTTCAGCAGCGTGTGGAGTTGCGCGATTTCCGCCTTCGCGGGCTGGCCGGCGCTGATGATCTGCGCGACGTCGCTCACGCGTTCGCGCAGCACGAGCATGCGCTCCGAGCTGGTTTTCAGGTGCAGCAGCGACGCGGTGTCGTCGCGGTACATCGCTTCGAGCGAGCCGTTGCCGGCATACAGCGCGGCGATGCATGCGCCGACGACCAGGACGAGCAGCGCCGTATAGCCGGCGATGGTCGCGACGAGTCCGCCGCGGATGGTGAGTTTTCGCATGACGTTCCCTTGCCGGCGGCACGAAGGCGGCGACGGCGGATGTGGATTCCGGAGCACGAACGACGACGGGCGCCGCGTCGCGATGCGGGGCGCCGGGATTGCGAACGAGTTAACGGCGGCGATCAGCGGAAGTTTTTATCCGAACGCGACGCGAACCCGACGGAATGCGACAGAACGGGGAGCCGGCATGCGTTGGCGCGGCGGACAGTGTGCTGAATGTCGAAGGGGGGACCGCACGCGTGGGCAGCCGCATCGGTGTCGATCGCGGCTGCCGCACCCGCGTTGCCGTCAGCCTCCGGTCCGGAACCCCAACGCCGCGGCCTTCGCGCGCAGGTCGGAGAACCGGTCGGCGGCGGGATTGGCCGCCATTTGCGACGGATCGATGCCCGACACCGAGCTGGACGGCGAAGGCGCGGTGGCCCCCGGACACGTTCCGCCGAACGGCCCTTGCGCGACCGTGAACGCCGGTGCGTCGGTACGCGCCGCGCCGGTGAGATCGAGCGCGTAGGCGAGATTGAAGGTCGCCGGATCGCTGCCGCGCACGCCGAGCGGCTTCAACCCGAAGCGCCATTGCAGCAGCGCGTGAATCGAGCTCGGGTCGAACGGGTAGCGCGTGACCGTGCCGGCACGCACGCGCGGGCCGAGCAGCGCAAGCGGCACGCGAAAGCCGAGCTTGCCGTCGTTGCCGGCCGCGTGCTCGTTGTTGCTGATCGGCCGGATCGGCGGCACGACATGCTCGAGAAAGCCGCCCCATTCGTCGTAGACGATGATCATCAGCGTGCGGCTCCACGTCGGGCTCGTGCGCAGCGCGTCATACACCTGGTTGAGAAATGCCTGCCCGTTGCGGATGTCCGCGTGCGGGTGATCGTCGGCGGACGTACCCGCCTGCTCGCCGGAGAATACAGGATCGACCATGCAGAACGGCGGCAGCGTGCCTGCCGCCGCATTCGACAGGAACTCCGAAAACGGACGCGAGATGCCGAGATAGCGCGTGCCGTAAAGCGCGGTGAATGGCACGTCGTGGTAGTAGTAGTTGCAACCGACCTTGGCGTCGCTCAGGTTGTCCCAGATCGTGCGCAGCGACGAGTTGTCGACGCTGTCGGTGAGGCGGTCGGCGGCGCCGCTATGCAGATAGAGGCGATTCGGGACCGTGTTGGTCAGGATGCCGGTGAAGTAGAAGTCGCCGATGGTGTAATTGCTCGCCACCGCGTTGAAGAACGGCAGATCTGCCGCCGTGTAGAAGCCGATCGGCAGCAGGTCGCCCCGGGTCTGGCTCGTGCCTGGCGTAAGGAGAAAGCCGTTCATCGCCCCCGAGGCCAGCTGCGTGCGTCCGCCCTCGTAGCTGTGGTTCGGGTCGTGGTACGCGCACGCCTGATAGCCGTATGCGGGATTGGCCGACAGTAAAAACGGTGCGTTGGTTCCGCCGAACGCGTCCTTGTATTGCCGGTTCGCGGGCATGCCTTCGGCGCCGGGCACCCAGCCCAGGTAGTGATCGAACGAGCGATTTTCCATCGTGACCAGCACGATGTGATCGATGCCCGAACTCGCCGGGTCGGGCAACTTCGGCCGTGGCAGGCTGTAGCGATCGCCGGCATTCGGCGAAGGCGTGTCGCCGATCGACGGCGCGGGCGCGTTGCCGTCCGGTGAATTGATGTCTCCATCTCCGCCGCCTCCGCAACCCGGCAATGCGACACTGCCGGCCACTGCTGCAACACCGGCCAGAAAACGGCGGCGGTTGTAGCGGCGATATGCATTCGACTCGTCCATGACAACGTCTCCTTCGTTATTGGATGCGGCGCTGGCCAGCCGATCACGCATCGCCGCCGCGAAGCGACGCGCACTCGCCGTGCGGAAAGCGCGAGCGGACGGAAGGCGCAACCTTCATGCCTGCGGGGAGCGTTCGATGCGGGCGGCCGCCGATGCCGTTGCACGTTCGGCGCACGCTCGGCCGTCGGGCTGGCCCGCTTGCATGTTTGGGCCGCTACTGCGTGTTCGGCGCAGTGCACCATTGGACGTTTCGTGCGCAACGAGGTCGTAGTCGGACGATTGAACGGCGCCAATACACAGGTCGTTGGTCAAAAGGAATCGACGATTGATGCATTGCGAGAAGGCGCGCCGTCAGCTTCTGGCGCCATGTCGCGTGCGAACGCGCGGTTGACAGTTGCTGCCGGATTGCGGAGAGTTTCGACGTCGTTGCGCGTGCGCAAGCACGGCGGCCGGCTCCGTGCGTGTGCAACGAGCAAGACGATCGCGCGCACCCGGCTGCCGCGCCGCGCCGAACCGAAATCGCGGCACTGTCGATGCCGATGGTTGACCATCGGCGGACATGCTAGGATTTCCGACAAACAACTTCGGAGACTGCCATGCCGTTCATCTGCGAGAACGTTGAATGCCGTGCCGTGCTGGCTCGAGGGCAAGTCAGGTCCCGTGAGGAGGACGCGGGCTGGTGCTTCTACTGCCCGGACTGCAACGCGAGGAACGAGTTGAAGAATATCGGCGCGGCCGACGGCCCTGTCGAGCTGGTTCAGCCGGAGCGATCCGGTCTTCCGCACAAGGTCGTCGCGACGGCTCGGCCACTGGAAGACGGCAGATACGCGGCGCAGTTGCGCGTTCAGCGGGCGCTCGCGGTGAAAGGAACCTACGCGGCCGAAGAGCAGTGGGAGGAACTCGGCGTGTTCCCCGACCCGCAAGAGGCCGTCGCGCATGCGAGGTCCTTCGCAACGGATCTGCTTGAACCCACGACGTAATCGCCAATACCGTCAGTTGTGCTGCGGGTAGTGCCACCGCACTCGCGCGGTGCACTATTCGGGCGAAATGAAACCGCGTCCGTGGAGCGCCGCACTGTCGTGCGGCTCTGGGCGTCATGACAGTTGTCCGAAACGAAGAAGGGGCGTCGTGCACTCGAGCACGACGCCCCTTTGCATTTCCCGCTCGCATCCATCAGTTGTAGATATCGAACGAAGTCGGTGAGTCAGCGCACGGCGCCGGTCACGCACGCCATGCTGCGCCGGTAGCCGGCGGGCGAGAACATGGCGTTCAACGCGGCCGTCGACGCAATCACGCCGATGTGCAGCCACCACGCGATCGCGAAGCCACCGCCCGCGTCGCGCAGCCAGCCGATCAACCACGGGCTCGCGGCGACGATCAGGAAGCCGACGCCCTGCACGAACGCGGCGAGCGCACCCGCGAGCCGCGCGTCGGGCAGATGGTCGAGCGTGACGATCAGGCTCATCGAGAAGAAGCCGCCGAGCCCGAGGCCGACGCTCGTGACCCACAGCCACGGCGCGAACGCGGGCATCGTCGCGAAGCCGACGAAGCCGGCCGTCTGCAACGCGAGCGTGAGCCACAGCACCGCGCGGCGATCGTGCGAACGTTTCGCGAGCAGCGGCATCGCGAGCGCGCCGATCGCCTGGAACAGCGCCATCCACGCGAGCAGGTTGCCGCTCGCCTGCGGGCTCATGCCGACGCTGCGGTAGAACGCCGGCAACCACGCGACGAGGCTCGCATAGCCGCTGTTGCTGAGGCCGAAGAACAGTGCGAGCTGCCACGCGCGCGGAATCCGTGCGAACGCAGCGACGGGCGCCGATGCGGTCGTGGCGTGCACCGCTTCACGCGGCGCCTTCGCGCGCCACAGCGCGAGCGTGACGAGCGCGGGCACGGCCCACACGGCGAGCGACAGATGCCAGCCGCCGTGCGCGGCGAGCCATGGGCTCGCGATCGCGCCGAACGCACCGCCGCCGACCAGCGCGGCCGAATAGAGCCCCATCGCGAGCGGCAGCCGATCGACGAACCAGTGCTTGGCGAGGCCGGGTGCGAGCGACTGGATCACCGCGACGCCCGCGCCCGCGACGATCGCGGTGACCACCAGCCCGGTGCTGCCGCCGGTCCACAGGCGCGCGGTGCAACCCGCGGCGATCAGCGCCAGCGCGACGGTCAACGCGCGCTGCTCGCCGACGCGCCGCGCGAGCCCGACGCCGATGCCGGCGACGACGCCCATCAGCACGAATGGCAGCGTGGTCAGCAGCGCGGCCGCGCGGAAGCCGAGGCCGGTGTTGGCGCGCACGAGGTCGAGCACCGGGCCGAACGCGGTCAGGAACGGACGCAGGTTGAGGCCGGCCAGCACCAGCAGTGCGAGCGCGCCGTAGGATACGGAAGCCGCGTGCGGGCGGGGAACGGCTTGCGCGGTGGCGGTGCCGGGGTCGATCATCGAGATGCTCCAGAACGGGCCGGTGGCCCAGTGATGCGATGCCGAAAGGGTAAAGGCGCGCCTGGCCCGCGGAAAATTAAATATTCGACTGGGCGTCAGTGCGGATCGTGATGGCAGGGCACGGCGCGGCGTGACGGGGCCCGGCCGCCGTTGCACGGGCGGCGCGGCGGGTTCGGTGCGATTCCGGGTGCACCTTCGAAGCGCCGCTACACAGCCGTTGCGTGCGGGTCGCGGGCCTGTTCACGGGCGGCGACGAGCGTCCGGATCCGCGCGCGATCGGCCGGCGTCGCGGGCGTGAAGACCACGAGGCTCAGATCCGGGCGGCCGGTCACCGAGAACGCCGAGTATTCGAGTGCGATCGGGCCGGCTTGGGGATGACGAATCTCCTTCGTCCCTTCGTCCTGCGAATGGATGTCGTGGCTGCGCCACATCGCATCGAACTCCGCACTCGCCACGCGCATCTCGTCGACGAATGCCTGTACGACCTGCGTCGCGCCGCCGCGCGCGATGTCGGCACGAAACGCGCCCACCGCGAATCGCGCGACGCGTTCCCAGTTCGGCTGTGCGTAACGCACCGCGGCATCGATGAAGATCAGCCGCAGGATGTTGCGCGCGGGCGGCGGCAGCGTTGCGTAGTCGGTCAGCGTCGCGGCGGCCGCGTCGTTCCACGCGACGACGTCCCACGTCGCCGTGCGCAGGATCGCGGGGCTGGCGTCGAACGAATCGAGCACGTGCTGCAGGCGTGGCGTCACGTCGCGGCTCGCGTGATAGCGCACCTCGGGCGGATGACCGAGGCCGATCAGGAACAGGTGCTCGCGTTCGGCGTCGTTCAGCAGCAGCGCGCGGGCGAGCCGGTCGAGCACGTCCGCCGACGGTGCACCGCCGCGCCCTTGTTCGAGCCACGTGTACCAGGCGGCGCTCACGTGCGCGCGCTGCGCGACTTCCTCGCGGCGCAGGCCCGGCGTGCGGCGGCGCGCGACGGGCAGCCCGAGCGCGGCCGGATCGAGTTTCTCGCGGCGGTCCCGAAGGTACGCGCCGAGCAGGTTGTCGGATGCGTCAGCCATAGCCTGTTAGTTCGTTTACCGGTAAACCGTCACGTCTTCACCGTGCGCGACGCTCGACGGATAGTAAGCCTCTCATTCATCCGGAGGTGTTGAACATGCGTGTCTTTGTTACGGGAGCGTCGGGTTTCGTCGGCTCCGCGGTCGTCGCCGAACTCGTGGCCGCCGGGCATTCCGTGCTCGGCCTCGCGCGTTCCGACGCGGCCGCTGCATCGGTCGCCGCCTTGGGCGCGGACGTGCATCGCGGGTCGCTGGAGGATATCGACAGCCTCACGCGCGGCGCGCAGGGCGTCGATGCGGTGATCCACACGGGATTCAATCACGACTTTTCGCGCTTCGCGGAAAACTGCGAACTCGACCGCCGCGCGATCGAAACGATCGGCGCGGCGCTCGCCGGCTCGACGCGGCCGCTGATCGTCACGTCGGGCCTCGCGCTTGTCGCGCCGGGCCGCGCGGCGACCGAGGACGATCCGCACGTGCCGGTATCGGCCGGCTATCCGCGAGCGTCCGAAGCCACCGCGGCCGCGCTGGCCGCGCGCGGCGTGTGCGCGTCGGTCGTGCGCCTGCCGCCGTCCGTGCATGGCGACGGCGATCACGGCTTCGTGCCGCGCCTGATCGCGTTCGCGCGGGAGAAGGGCGCATCGGCGTATCTCGGCGACGGCGGCAACCGCTGGCCGGCCGTGCACCGGCTCGACGCGGCGCGCGTGTACCGGCTCGCTATCGAACGCGGCGCGCCCGGCGCGCGCTATCACGCGGTCGACGATACGGGCGTGCCGTTCCGCGACATCGCGGAAGTGATCGGCCGCCGGCTGAACGTGCCGGTCGTGCCGAAATCGGCCGCGCAAGCCGGCGAGCATTTCGGCTGGTTCGCGATGTTCGCGGGAATGGATGCGCCCGCAACCAGCGAGCGCACGCGCGCATGGCTCGACTGGGCGCCGACGCAGGTGGGGTTGCTGGCCGACATCGACCGGCCGCGGTATTTCGAAACCTGACGCGCGCCCGCCGCCGTTCATTCGACCGGGTGCAGATCCTGCAGCAGCGTCGGCACGAGCTCCGACACGGTCGGGTGGATGTGCATCGCGCGGCTGATCGTCGTGTACGGCGCGCCGGCGGCCATCACGTCGAGCAGCGCGTGCACGACCTCGTCGCCCGTCACGCCGAGGATCGACGCGCCGAGAATCGCATGGCTGTCCGCGTCGACGATTACCTTCATGAAACCCTGGCTCTCGCCTTTTTCGACCGCGCGGCCGACGCGCGTCATCGGCCGCGTGCCGACCAGCAGCCGACGGCCGGTCTGCTTTGCTTCCGCGAGCGTCATGCCGACGCGGCCGAGCGGTGGGTCGACGTACATCGCGTACGCGGCGATGCGGTCGGACACCTTGCGCGGATCGCCGTCGAGCAGGTTCGCCGCGACGATCTCGTAGTCGTTGTACGCGGTGTGCGTGAACGCGCCGCGCCCGTTGCAGTCGCCGAGCGCCCAGATGCCGGGCACGTTGGTGCGCAGTTGGTCGTCGACCGTGATGTAGCCGTGCGAGTCGGTCGCGACGCCGGCCTGTTCCAGGCCGAGATCGTCGGTGTTCGGCACGCGGCCGACCGCGAGCAGCAGGTGCGAGCCCGCGACCTCGCGGCCGCCGCCCGCACAGTCGAGGCCGACCACGACGCCGTCGCCGTCGCGTCGCGCATTCAGGCAATTCGCGTCGAGCTGCACGTCGATGCCTTCGTTCTCGAGAATCTCGCGCACGGCCTGCGATACGTCCTCGTCCTCGCGATGGACCAGGCGCGAGCCTTTCTCGACGATCGTGACCTTCGCGCCGAAACGGCGGTACATCTGGCCGAATTCGAGCCCGACGTAGCTGCCGCCGACGATCACGAGATGCTCGGGCAGGAAGTCGACGTCCATCATCGTCGAGTTGGTCAGGTACGGCACCGAGTCGAGGCCCGGCATCTGCGGGATCTGCGCGCGCCCGCCGACGTTGATGAAGATGCGCTCGGCCTCGAGCAGCGCGTCGCCCACGCGCACCGCATCGGGGCGCTCGAAGCGGGCATGACCCTGAAACACGGTCGTGTTGTCGAGCCCGCGCACCCATTGCTCGACGCCGTGGTTCGAGCGGCCGGAGATCCGGTCCTTGCGCGCCTTCACGGCCTTCATGTCGACGCTGACGGGGCCGACCGACACGCCGTATTCTTCCGCGCGCCGCGCGAGTTGTGCGGCGTACGCGCTCGCGATCAGCGTCTTGGTCGGAATGCAGCCGGTGTTCACGCAGGTGCCGCCGAAGCGGCCGCGCTCGACGATCGCGACTTTCATGCCGGCGCCGGCGAGCCGCGCCGCGAGCGGCGGCCCGGCTTGCCCGGTGCCGATGACGATCGCGTCGAATTGTTGCGTCATGACGTCCTCCTGCGCGGGTTCAACGTGGGAAGGGAGGCGCGCAAGCCGCATGCCGCGCCGGCGCGTGCCCGAACGGCGACGAGCGCCTATGGTAGACCGGTTGGCGCGGGCAGGCGAGTCGTACGGATGCACGCGAGGCGGAACAGGGTTCATGCACGGTGGGGATGGCGCCGGCCCGCGATGTGTCCCTGCATTGCATGGCGGCGCGCGGGTGCTTTCGGCGGCCCGCGAAGCGTGCCAGAATCAGCGACTTCACCGTCGGGAGTCGACACGATCCGACACGCAGGCGCCGGCGCTTCGGCGTCGCTGATCAAGGAGACTTCGATGACTGCACCGGCTGCCGTACTCGCCATTCTGGCCGCGCTGTGGCTCGGCGCGATGATTCCGGGCCCGAGTTTCGTGCTGGTCGCCCGCAATTCGATCGGGCTGTCGCGCCGCGACGGGCTCGCTACCGCGCTCGGCATGGGCGTCGGCGGGATCGCGTTCGGCGGCGTCGCGCTGGCCGGGCTTTACACGCTGCTGCAGACGGTCGAATGGCTGTATGTGGGGCTCAAGGTGGCGGGCGGCGCGTACCTGATCTACATGGCGTCGAAGATCTGGCGCGGCGCCGAGCGGCCGATCGCGATGGACGATCCGCAAGCCATGCTCGCCGGCAGCGCGCGCAAATCGTTCTGGATCGGCCTCACGACCCAGCTGAGCAATCCGAAGACGGCGATCTGGTATGGCAGCATCTTCGCGGCGCTGTTGCCGCAGCATCCGCCGCTGTGGTGCTACCTGGCGCTGCCGCCGCTCGTGTTCGGCGTCGAGTGCGGCTGGTACACGATCGTCGCGCTGTGCTTCTCGACCCGCCGGCCGCGCGAGCTTTACCTGCGCGCGAAGAAGTGGGTCGACCGCGTCGCGGCCGGCGCGATCACGCTGCTTGGGCTGCGGCTGATCCTGAACGCGCCGAAGGCCGGGATCTGACGACGGGCGGTGTCGCCGGGGCGCACCGCCGTTTTCATTCCTGTCGAGCATGCCGCCACGGCCGTTCATGCCGGCGGGCGATTGGGCAGCCGTCCAACCGACACGCGCAAGCGCGCGTCACGCCGCCGGAAACCGCTCGATCAGCGCCGCGAACCGCGCTTCATCCGGAAACGCCGTCACTTCATACCGCACCGGCCGGTGCGCAGTGGCAGTCATCAGGTCGCCGCACGCGTCACGCAGCGCGGCCATCGGCACGTGGGCCGATTGCCGCGTCGCTTCCCGGTACAGCACGACGATGTCCGTCGCGGGCAGCAGCGTCGGCACGCCGTCGCTCCACACGCCGACGCTGAACAGCTCGCCGTTCTGCCGCCGGTACACGGTGTAGGTCGCGACGAAGATGTCGGTGCCGTCGCGCTTGTGCAGGTCGTCGAGCAGCGCCCGCTGATCCTGGTAGTCGCCGGCGAGTTCGTCCACGCGCAGCGCATGCAGCTTCGCTTCCAGTCCTTGCGGAACGAAATTCCGCCACGCGGCGCCGTCCCAGCGCAGCATCAGCGACGGCAGCGGGCGCGGCTGCGCGCGCGCCTGTTCGGCGAGTTCGACCATCGTCGCGAGCCCGGCCGCATTGCGGTCGCCGGTGAGCAGCAGCACCGTCCGGTTCGGCGCCATCACCACCGGCGCGCCGGAGATCGGCTGGCGGTGCAGCAGGTCTGTCAGCAGCAGGCGCGCCGCGTCGTAGTAGTCGCCGAACTGCGACAGGAACACGCCGTCGCGCAACGCGGCCCACGGTGCCGACGACATGCCGCGCAGGTTGTCGATCGCGACGTCGCATGCGTCGTCGAAGGTGACGCCCCATTCGGCGAGCCGCGCGGTCGTCAGCCGCGCGACGCTGAATTCGCCGTCGTACGCGATGCCGATCTCGAGGTTCTCGCACAGCGGCCGGAACGCGACTTCCGACGCGCCGGGCTGCCCGGCGAGCTGCAGCGCGACCGCGCCGCGCTCGGTCGCGCTGCGGATCACGGGGCGCAGCCGCGGGCGGACGTCCGCGAAGTTCGACGGGATCTCGTGCTGCATCATCGCGTTCGCCTGGCGCTTGAGCGTCGCTTCGCGCTCGGCCGGCTTCGCGCCCGCGTAGTCGCGGAACAGGTTGTGCAGGTTGATGATGTTCGACGGGACATCCGCTTGCACGAGACGGCCCTTGTCGTCCTCGTGAAGCCACTCGCGCGTGTCGCCGGTCGCCCGCAGCGCGGCGATCAGGCGTTCGGCGAAGTCCTGCCGGGTCGGCGGTTTGCTGAAACGCTCGCGCAGGCGCGCGACGAAGTCTGAAAGCATCGTGAGCGGTCGGGCGGGCCCGTCTGTTATCGGTTCTGTTGTCATGGGCGGCGGCACCCGTGTCGCCGGGGCGCCGACTGCGGCCCGCGGATATCGGCCGGATATCCGTCACGCGTCCGGCGGCCCGCGCGCCGGGCGCGTGGCGGCGCGGGCCCGCGGCGGGCGCGATCGCGCGGCGGGTGTCGCGATGGTACCGCACCTGCGTGGCGAAATAGTAGGCGGGTGAACAGCGGCGCCCGCCGGGCCGGGCGGTGCAGTCGCGCGCACGGTGGTGGCCGAAGGCGGCAAGGCGGTGTTGCGGGACGTCAATGAGGATGCCGGCGCGAGGCTTGCGGACGAACTCGGCTGGCGGCCGGGCACGCCGCCAGGACCGCGCCGGCTGTCCGCCATCCCGACGATCGGCCCGCGAGCCTTGTGCGGCGGGCGTTCGCGCCGGTTGCGCGGCATTCCGCGCCGGGGCGCTTCCCCGATTCCGGCAGCCGACCTGCCGCCGACGTGTAAACTGCTGCCTTTTTTGACGGTTTGCAGCATGGTGCACGCTCCTCCGCGCCCGGCACTGAGCGGCCCGACGCTCGTCCGGCTGCTCGCGCGCCTGACCGATGCCGACGTCGCGGAATCCCGGCAGGCGCTGTCTGACCGCCTGAGCCAGTGGCTCGGCTGGACCGACGCGATCACGCTGTCGTCCGCGCTGAATGCGACCCCGCCCGGCGTCGCGGCCGGCGTGCGCGGTTACGACGCCGAGCGCGACGGCGCGCGCGTGCGCCACGACCTCGCGCAGGCGATCACGGCCGCCCACCGTCCGCGCACGCGGCGTCGCCCCGGCGAGATGCCGCCGCCGTCCGCCGACACGGCCGATTTCGCGGACTTCCGCCAGAGCTGTTTGTCCCTGCAGCAGGAGATGGAGACCGCGATCGGCCAGTTGCGCGGCCGCCTGCGGGTCGCGCTCGCCGCGCACTCGTCCGGGATGGCGCGGCTCGCGGCGCTCGACGCGATCATGGAGCGCGTGCTCGGCGCGCGCGAGCGCAGCCTGCTGTCCGCCGTGCCCGCGCTGCTCGGCACGCGCTTCGAGCGGCTGCGCGACGCGGAACGGCAGGCGCTGGCCGATGCGCAAGCGGCAGCCGATGCCGGCGTCGACGGCGACGCGCCGTGCGCCGCGGCGATCGTGCCCGGCACGTGGCTCGAGACGTTCCGCGACGAGATGCGAAGCATCCTGCTCGCCGAACTCGAAGTCCGGTTTCAAACGGTAGACGGGCTGCTTGCAGCCCTTCGTACCTGCTAATCCTTAGGGTCTGTTTACATATGGAACGCACATGCGAATGCCCGAAATCGCGCGTAGGGCAAGAAGTGAGAAGCGCCGTTTGGCCGCGCCAAACAAGCGACGAGCGACGCCGCCATACGGGCGATTTCGGGCATTCCCCTGGAATGTCTTTTTAATTTGGGGTTGCCACGAGAACGGCCGCTCGCCGCGTTGCGCTCCTTGCGAATACGTCAGTATTCGCGGCGTCACGCGCCTCGCGAGCGGCCGTTCTCGTGGCAACGCATGCGCGTTCCATATGTAAACAGACCCTATGCTATGTCCAGAATTCGTCTTGATCTCGTTGTCTTCATCGCCGGCCTGCTCGCAGTCTGCTGGATCGGCGTCGGCTATGTCGCGTCGAACCCGCTCGCCACAGCCGTCACGCTGCTGATCGGCGCGTGCTACGTCGCCGGTGCGTGGGAACTGCTGCGCTACCGGCAGGCGACCGCCACGCTGTCGCGCGCGGTGGCCGGCCTGACCGAACCGCCGGCGACACTCGACACGTGGCTCGATACGCTGCACCCCGGCCTGCGCGGCGCGGTGCGTGCGCGGATCGAAGGCGCGCGCGTCGCGCTGCCGGGCCCGTCGCTGACGCCGTATCTCGTCGGCCTGCTGGTGTTGCTCGGCATGCTCGGCACGCTGCTCGGGATGGTCGTGACGCTGAAGGGCACGGGCGCTGCGCTCGAAAGCGCGACCGACCTCGACGCGATCCGTGCATCGCTGATCGCGCCGGTGAAGGGCCTCGGCTTCGCGTTCGGCACGTCGATCGCGGGTGTCGCGACGTCCGCGATGCTCGGCCTGCTGTCCGCGCTCGTGCGCCGCGAACGCGTCGACGCGGGCCAGCAGCTCGACGCGAAGATCGCGACCACGTTGCGCGTGCATTCGTCCGCGCACCAGCGCGACGAATCGTTCCGGCTGCTGCAGCGTCAGGCCGACGTGATGCCGGCGCTGGTCGACCGGCTGCAGACGATGATGACGACGCTCGAGGCGCGCAGCGTCGCGCTGCACGATCGCCAGATCGAAAGCCAGCAGGCGTTCTTCGATCGCACCGAGCGCGCGTATGCCGGTTTGGCGTCGAACGTCGGCGACGCGCTGAAGGAAAGTGCCGCCGAAAGCGCGCGCGTGGCCGGCGCCGCGCTGCAGCCGGTCGTCGCGGCGACGATGACGGGCCTCGCGCAGGAGATGGCCGCACTGCGCGACACCGTGACGGGCGCCGTGCAGCGTCAGCTCGACGGGCTGACGGACGGTTTCGAGAAGACGACTGAAAACGTGACGGCCGTATGGAACCGCGCGCTCGACGAGCAGCGCCGCACGGGCGACGCCGTCGCAACGCAGCTGCAGACGACGCTCGGCCAGTTCACCGACACCTTCGCGCAGCGTTCGACGGACCTGCTCGACGGCGTCGCGACGCGCCTCGAATCGACCGAAAGCCGGCTGTCGGATGCGTGGCGCGACGCGCTCGCGCGTCAGGAGCAGGTCGGCGAGACGCTGGCCGGCCAGCATGCGCAGGCGCTGGGCGACGCCGCCGCGACGTTCGAGCGGCATTCGGGCGCGGTGCTCGCCGCGATGCGCGAGTCGCATGCGGGGCTGCAAACGCAACTGGCCGCGCGCGACGAGGAACGCCTGTCGGCATGGAATGCTTCGCTGACCGCGATGGCGACGAAGCTCGGCGACGAATGGCAGCGCGCGGGCGCGCACAGCGCGGGCCGTCAGCAGGAAATCTGCGACGCGCTTGCGCAAACGACGCGCGATCTGACCGCGCAAGCGACGACGTTCGAACAACGCTCGAACGAGCTGCTGTCGACGATCCGCGATTCGCACTCGGGCCTGCAAACGCAACTGGCTGCGCGCGACGAAGAACGTCTGGCGACGTGGAATGCATCGCTCACGGCGATGGCGACGAAGCTCGGCGACGAATGGCAGCGCGCGGGTGTGCACAGCGCGGGCCGTCAGCAGGAAATCTGCGACGCGCTTGCGCAAACGACGCGCGATCTGACCGCGCAAGCGGCGACGTTCGAACAACGCTCGAACGACCTGCTGTCGACGATCCGCGAATCGCACACGGGACTGCAAACGCAACTGGCTTCCCGTGACGAGGAACGTCTCGCGACGTGGAATGCTTCGCTCACGGCGATGGCGACGAAGCTCGGCGACGAATGGCAGCGCGCGGGCGTGCACAGCGCGGGCCGTCAGCAGGAAATCTGCGACGCGCTTGCGCAAACGACGCGCGATCTCACCACTCAGGCGGCGACGTTCGAACAACGCTCGAGCGATCTGCTGTCGACGATCCGCGATTCGCACACGGCCCTGCAAACGCAACTGGCCGCGCGCGACGAAGAACGCCTGTCCGCCTGGAACGACTCGCTCGCCGCGATGGCCGCCGCGCTGCGCGACGAATGGGCGCGCACGAGCGAACAGGCCGCGACGCGCCAGCAGGACATCTGCGATACGCTGACCCGCACCGCGAACGACATCACCGCGCAGGCGCAGGTGCACGCGAGCGACACGATCAACGAGATCTCGCGCCTCGTGCAGGCCGCGTCGGAAGCGCCGAAGGCCGCGGCCGACGTCGTCGCCGAGCTGCGCCAGCGCCTGTCCGACAGCATGGTGCGCGACACCGCGATGCTCGAGGAGCGCAGCCGCCTGCTCGCGACGCTCGAAACGCTGCTCGGCGCGGTCAATCACGCGTCCACCGAACAGCGCACCGCGATCGACGCGCTCGTCAGCACGTCGTCCGACCTGCTCGATCGCGTCGGCGCACGCTTCAACGACACCGTCGATGCCGAAACGCGCAAGCTCGATGCGGTGGCCGCGCAGGTCACGGCGGGCGCCGTCGACGTCGCGAGCCTCGGCGATGCATTCGGTGCGGCCGTGCAGATCTTCGGCGAATCGAACGACAAGCTGCTGAACCACCTGCAGCGCATCGAGGCCGCGCTCGAGAAGTCGCTCGCGCGCAGCGACGAGCAGCTCGAGTACTACGTCGCGCAGGCGCGCGAGGTGATCGACCTGAGCATGATGTCGCAGAAGCAGATCGTCGAAGACCTGCAGCAGATCGCCGATCGGCGGGCATCGGTCGGAGCGTGACGCATGCATGACGAAATCGACGACGGCGCGCCTGCCGCGCCGGTGTGGCCCGCGTTCGCCGACCTGATGTCGGTGCTGCTCGGCGCGTTCGTGCTGATTCTCGTCGGCGTGATCGGCATGCAGTTGCAGCTCACGTCGAAGCTCGAGGAAGCCGTGCGTGCGCGCCAGCAGGAGGCGCAGCAGCGTAAGTCGCTCGAACAGGCGCTCGCCGGGCCGCTCGCGGCCGGCCGCGTGACGCTCGTGAACGGCCGCATCGGCATCAGCGGCGCCGTGCTGTTCGCGCTGAACTCCGACCAGCTGCAGCCCGAGGGCCGCGATCTGCTGAAGACGCTGGCCGGGCCGCTGGCCGCGTACCTGACGACGCGCGACGAGATCCTGATGGTCAGCGGCTTCGCCGACGACCAGCAGGTGCGCGCCGGCAACCGCCAGTTCGCGGACAACTGGGAGCTGTCGGCCAAGCGCGCGCTGACGGTCACGCGGGCGCTGATCGACGCCGGCGTGCCGGCGCGGTCGGTGTTCGCGGCCGCGTTTGGTTCCGAGCAGCCGGTCAGCTCGAATGCGGACGACGAAGGCCGCGCGAAGAACCGTCGCGTGGAGATCGCACCGGTGCCGCGCAAGTCCGCATCGAACGGAGGGAAGCCGAAGTGACGGACGACGCGACGCATGTGCGCGCGACGCTCGACGCGTGGCGCGAGCAGGGCGCCGACCGGCTCGATCCGGTGCGCTTTCATCGGCTCGACGCGCTCGAGAAGCGCGCGGCCGTGCTCGACGGCGACGCGCGCGCGTTGCTCGATGCGCGGCTCGCGACGCTGCTGGAAGGGTTTGCGGAAATCGTCGCGCGCGCCGGTGAAGCGGCAGGCGCGAGCGAGACGGCGCAAGCCGTTGCGCAGGCGCCTGCACGCGGTGCGCTCGGCGGGCTCGTCGAGCAGCTCGCGCGCGATGCGCAGGCCGACCGGCGCGGTGTCGATCCCGAGCTGATCGACTACTTCCGCACGATGTGGTCGAAGGTCCGGACCGAACAGCAGTATCGCCAGTCGCTCGATCAGGTGCCGCGCAACGCGGGGCCGCTCAATTCGAACAGCCTCGTGCATCGGTCGCTCGCGACGATGCGCGAGCTGTCGCCGGAATATCTGCAGCAATTCCTGTCGTATATCGATGCGCTGGCGTGGCTCGAGGATCTGGCAGGCGGCGGCGCGCAGCCGGAGAAGGAAGCGCCGCGCGCGAAGGCCGCGAAGCCGGCGAAACCGGCGACGAAACCGGCCAGGAAGACCACGCGCACCAAGGCGCGATAGCGCCTGCGGTTCGGCCGCGCCGATCGTTGTCTAGCGGCCCGGGGCCTGCGCGTCGATCGCCGCGTGCAGCGCGTGCAACGCATCGGTGAGCGCCGACGCGAACGGCGGATGCGCGGCGATGCCCGCCGCATCGAGCTGGCAGCCGAGGATCGGCAGTGCGATCGACGCGCGCTCGACGATGCACGCCGACATCACCGACAGCGTTTCCCGCAGCGCCGCGTCCGCATGCGTCGCGCGCGGCGACGCGTTCAATACCGCGACCGGCTTGTCCACGACGGCTTCGCATCCCACGACCCAGTCCAGCGCGTTCTTCATCACGCCCGTCACGCCGTGTGCGTATTCGGGGCTTGCGATCAGCACGCCGTCCGCGGCGTTCAGCCGGGCGATCAGATCGCGCACCGCGGCCGGCGACGGGTGTTCGGCATCGGGATTGAACAGCGGAAATTCGCCGAGACGATCGAAGCGCGTGATGCGCATTCCGCGCGGCGCGACGCGTGCCGCCGCATCCAGCAGCGCCGCGTTGTACGACTGCGCGCGCAGGCTGCCGCACAGCGCAACGATGTCGATGCGGCGTTCGGAATCGGTTCGCGGTTCGGTAGTCATCGAGGGACGTGTCAGTAGGTGGTTTGCGCGGCGGCGTCGCGCAGATGCGCCGGATTATCGCATCGCGGCGTGAGCGGCATGAGCGACCTGAGCGGCGCGACGCGCGTTGGCGGCGCCGTGCAGTTGGGCGAGTTCGCGTCCCTCCTGCTGAAATCTCGCGTCCTGTCGACACGTTGCGTCCGCGACGCCCGTCATCCCGGTTGCCCGCGCCAGCTCACCGAGCGTCCACCCGTTGCCGAGCAACAGCCGGCGCGTATGCAGCGCGCCGTACACGTGGTCCGCGACGGCTTCGCCGAGATAACGCAGCGCGCGGCCTTCGACGTCGACGAAGCCGTGCCGGTAGTCGTGCGCGAGCGTGGTCCACAGCTGCGCCGCGCCGATCGACTGCCGGGCGCCGCTGATCAGGCACAGGCCCGCGTCGAGCGCCCAGCGATACAGCGTCGTCGCGAGGCCCTTGCGTTGCGCGGACCCGCGCAGCCGCGTATGCGGTGCGCGCAGGTAGCGGTCCGCGCGGCGCGGGAGTTCGGGCAACCGGTTGAAGATCGTGTAGCCGGCGAGCTGCCGGGCCGACGGATCCTCGACGTAGAGGAAGTATTCGCCGTCCGCCTCGCGGTGGCGGACGATCAGGCCCGAGCGGCCGAGCGCGACGGCCGGCAGGCCGTGCAGGCGATGGCCCGGCTGGTGCAGACGCGCATGGAGTATGTCGAGTTCATCGTCGATGTCGTGCTGGGAATGCTGTACGTCGATACGCATGGCAAAAGGCGCCCGTCCCGGGCGCATCGAGAAAGGGGTTCATCGCAACGGGGAATGGACAGGGAAGCGGCCCCCGGGCTCGACGCGCGAGCCGGGGCCGCGAATCAGCTGGGGATGTGCTGGAAACCGGCGGCGATCGCGGCGACGCCCGCGATGCAGAGTGCGAACAGGATCAGGACTTTGTGGATCACGCCTCTCTCCTCATGAACGCGCGGCGCCGGAGGACGGCGATCCGCGGAGACGGTGACGGCGGGCAGGGCCCGCGCGGCCGTCGTGCGGGACGACGGTCGGGGGTCCGGCGACAGGCGCGCGGACGGTCAGCACCATACGCGACCGACACGGGGCGGGCAATCGGACGGCGGGAGAAAAGCGACGAAACGCGGGGAATCGGCGTGTTTCGCGACAATTGGTCGCAAGGGGCCGCGTGTGATGGCGATGCGTGAGCTTGCGCGTCGCCGTTCGACTTCAGGTGTTTCCGCTTGCGAACACGTGTGAAATCTCCTCCTTTTTTCGCACGCGTTCCGCCGGACCTTCCATACTCGGCGCGCTCATCGAACCGATGAGCGCGAGACCCCCTCACGCCGCCTGCCGCCCCCCGAACGCCTGCCTGACCCGCGCGAACAGCCCGTGCCGAGCGATCCATTCCGCATACGCACGATAGTCGGGATCCCGCATCAAATGCCGTTCTTCCGTCTTCGCCCGTGTGTAGTAGATCAGGTTGACCGCGACGAGCCCGGCGCAGTGCATGAGCCCGAGCTGCCAGCCGAGCGGCTCGACGAACGGCACCGACACCATCCAGTACGACAGGTTCTTCGTGATGTACGCCGGATGCTTCGTGAAGCGGTACGGGCCCGACGTGATGATCCCGCGGTTCGTGAGGTTCGAGAAACGCAGCCCGAACGAGATCGTCGACAGCGCGTAGGTCATCAGCAGCAGGATGATCACCGCGCCCCAGATCACGCGCAGCGTCGGCGCGGACAACAGCCAGTTGTCCCAGAACAGCGAGCCTTCGTAGCGGATGTAGTTGTTCGAGATCAGCGACCAGAACGGCTGGTAGCACATCAGCGCGGCGACCCAGCCGAGCGTGGTCGGCTCGACGGTGCGCACGTGGCTGTCGAGGATGCGGAACGTGCACAGGTAGCCGACGGTGCCGAACATCAGGTCCATCGTGAACGACAGGTCGTACAGGAATACGAAGGTCGCGAGCGTCATCGGCGCGTGCATCGCGTTCGCGAGCGATGCGCTCAGGTGATCGGCGTCCTTCGACAGGTAGACGGTCATCAGCGGCAGGAAGAACGCCTTCACGCCCCAGCCGGCGAGCATCTCGCGCACGGGCCGCCAGCTCGCGGGCTTCTCGCGGCGGAACAGGAAGCGGCCCCACAGCAGGTACGCGTCGTCGGTCTCGCGCTGGTGGCGATCCATCCACGCGAAGTAGAACGGCGCGGCGACGATCACGTAGGGCGCGAGCGAGCGCAGCAGCGACCAGAACGGCAGGTAGAACGCGCCGTGATATTCGGGCAGCAGCCAGTAGAGCAGGCCGATGCCGGCGTAGATCGACGTCAGCGCGCCTAGCCGCGTCGCGACGCGGGCGAGCCCGAGCGTACGCACGGCCTGCCGCGACAGTCCCGCGCTCGGGCGCAGGTAGACGCGCGAGATGAAGATTTCGTGCAGCGCGATCGTGCCGATGATCGCGAGGCTGGCGATGACCGCGCGTGTGGCCGCGTCGAGGCTCGGCTGGTAGCGGGTGATCCACAGCGCGAACAGGCCGGCCGCGATGCCGAGCAGGCCGGCGCGCAATGGGGTGGCAGAACGGGGCGGGCGGTCCTGGACCGCGGCGATGCCGCCGATGGTGGAATTCATGATCGAATCCTCGTCGGGATGAGGGCCGGCGCCCGCGCTTGGCGGGTGACGCCGGCCGTCGGCCGGGCATTGGATTGGTACGCGCCCGGCCATTGGCCTGTGGTTTTGATAGGTGAAGCGTTACTTCTTCGGGGTGGCGCCGAGCAGGCCGCCGAGCAGGTTCGTCACCGGCGCGAGCAGAGTGTTCGTGCCGCCCGCGGCACCGGTCGAGCTGCCGGTCAGGCCGGTCGTGACCGCGCTGCTGCCGGACGGCGTCGTCACCGTGCCGGCCGCGCCGCTCGGGCTGGCCGTGCCGAGCGCGCCCAACGCACCGGCCGGCGACGTCAGCGAACCCGTCAGCGTGCCGACGGGGCCGCTCGTCAGCGCACCGCCGAGGTTGCCCGTCAGGCCGCCGCCCGGCGTCGTGACCGTGCCGGTCAGGCTGGCGCCGAGCGGGGTCAGCGAGTTGACGAGGCCGGTGACCGGCGCAAGCAGACCGCCGACACCCGAGCCGCTGGTGCCGCTGGTGCCACTCGTTCCGCTGGTTCCGCTCGAGCCGAGGCCGCCGAGCGCACCCGTCACCGTGCCGAGCAGGCCGGTGATCGGCGCGAGCGGGCCGCCGCTGGTACCACTCGTGCCGCTCGTTCCGCTGGTGCCACCCGACCCGCTCGAACTGCTGCCGCCGCCGAGGCTGCCCGTCAGCGTACCGAGCAGACCGGTGATCGGGCCGAGCGGGTTGGTGCCGCTGCTGGAACTGCCGCTGGACAGCAGGCCGCCGGCCGACGCGACCGTGTTGCCGAGCTGGGACACGCTGCCGCCCGCGCTCGTGCCGACCGGGTTGCCGGTCGCGCTGCCGACTTGCGAACCGGCCAGGCCGAGGCCGCTGCCGAGCGTGCTCAGCAGGCCGCTGAGCGGGGCGCCGAGCAGGGTCGCGTTGCCGAGCGTCTGCGTGGCGCCCGGCGTCGTGACGCCGCCGGTCAGCGTGTTCGTGATCGGGTTGATCACGCTGCCGAGCTGCGTCTCGAGTTGCTGGACCGGCGCGGTGTTCAGCGCCGTGTTCAGCGCCGATGCGGTCGAGTTGACCGCGGTTCCGACCGTGTTGACCAGATCGCCGACCAGGGTCGTCGCCGGCGCGAGCGGCGACAGCGGTCCGCTGCCGAGGCTCGTCACGGCGTTGCCCAGGTTGTTGACCGCGCCGCCGGCGCCGGTCAGCAGGCCGGTGGTCGACGTGAGCGTCGGGCCGAGCGGGTTCGGCGACACGCCGATCGAGCCGAGGCCGGCCGCGACGCCGCTGCCGAGCGACTGCACGCCGTTGCCGAGGCTGGTGACCGCGTTGCCGATGCTGGTGGCCGTCGTCGGGCTCGTGCCGGGGACCTGCACGCCGCCGATCTGGGTACCGCCGTTCGCGACCGTCGTGCCAAGTCCCGTGACGAGCGTGCCGGTTTGCTGGAGGACGTTGCCGAGCGGGGTGACGGAGGTGCCGGAAGTACCGGACGTGCCGGAAGTACCCGATGTGCCGGAAGTGCCCGAGGTGCCGGAAGTGCCGGAAGTGCCGGACGTACCCGACGTGCCGGAAGTGCCCGAGGTGCCGGAAGTACCCGACGTACCAGAAGTGCCCGACGTACCGGAAGTACCCGAGGTACCGGACGTACCCGAAGTGCCGGAAGTGCCGGAAGTGCCGGAAGTGCCGGAAGTGCCGGAAGTGCCGGAAGTGCCGGAAGTGCCGGAAGTACCGGAAGTACCGGAAGTACCGGAAGTACCGGACGTGCCCGACGTACCGGAAGTGCCCGAAGTGCCCGAAGTGCCGGACGTACCCGACGTACCGGAGGTGCCCGAAGTGCCGGACGTACCCGACGTACCGGAGGTGCCCGAAGTGCCGGATGTACCCGACGTACCGGAAGTGCCCGACGTACCGGACGTACCCGAGGTACCGGAGGTGCCCGACGTACCGGAAGTCCCCGAAGTCCCCGAACTACCGCCTCCCGACGTTCCCGACGAGCCGCCACCGGAAGTGCCGGAACTACCGCCCCCGGACGTACCCGTCGAGGTGTTCCCGGATGCTCCCGAAGTCCCCGAAGTCCCGGACGTTCCCGACGTGCTCGGCTTGACCGACGGCGTGACCGGTCCGTCGACCGAGCCGCAGCCGTAGAGTGTGACGAGCGACAGGACGGCCAGCGATACCGTCGTTTTCTTGAAGTAATGGTGCATGGTGCCCTCGACATTGGAAGTTGTGTCCAGGGCCATTACTGCAAATTCCGCGCCATGGCATCTTTCGCGCGACGCACCGGCGCTTTGTTGCGGAAATCGGGAATATCGCCGCGATTTAAACGGAGGAATGGCGGTTTCGCGCGGCGGGCGCGACAGATGGGCTGAACGCGGTTGCCGTGATGTTCCCGTAAGGCGCCGTAACGCGCGGCGCGATGTTACGTAGCGTTCGTCCCGACGCTACGCGACGCGGGTGGTCGCGACCGGAACGCCGCCTCTTTGACGAAACGCCCGCGTGCCGCGAACATGACGCGAACCCGCCCGGCCGCGCGCGACGCCGAAGCGGCCGCGACTTCAGCGACTTCAGATAGGACACCGACATGAGCGAACAGGACAGGGAACAGGGCAAGGCACGCCGCACCGAAGTCATGGGCGACGCATTCGTCGAGCGCGCGATGCGCGATCTCGACGGATTTTCGCGTCCGCTGCAGAACTGGCTGAACGAGCACGCATGGGGCAGCACCTGGCAGCGCGGCGGCATCGATTTGAAGACGCGCAGCCTCTGCACGTGCGCGATGCTGGCGGCGCTCGGCCGCGGCACGGAGCTGAAGGGCCACGTGCGCGGCGCGCTCAACAACGGCGCGAGTCTCGTCGAGATCCGCGAGGTGCTGCTGCACAGCGCGCTGTACGCGGGCGCGCCGGCCGCGGTCGAAGCGTTCCGCAGCGCGCGCGAGGTGATCGCGGAACTCGGACTGTCGCTGCCCGACGACGAAGCGTGACCGACGCGCGGCGCCTGGCATCCGCCCCGCAGCACCGGGGCGCCGCAATCCTCCGCGCGACCGCCGCGTCAACCGGTGTCGCTCAATGCTCGACGTGCGCACCCTGCGCCGGCACGTCGACCGGCGCGGCGGCAACCTCGAGCAGCCAGTCCGCGGTCGCGTCCGGCATCGTGACCGGCAGCATGTGTCCGCCTTCGACGACCGTCAGCCGCACGCGCGCCGACTTGTTCGCCAGCGCCTCGCCGTGCACGCGCCAGTTCAGGATCGGATCGGCGCGGCCGTACAGCACGTCGACCGGCAGCGTGAGGTCCGCGTAACGTCGCTCCATCGCGGGCAGGTCGACGGGCGCCGACAGCAGGTCCGTCGCCGTCGCGTAGAACACATGCGGGCGCAGCCCGAGCAAACCGCCGCCCTTTACCGGGAAGTCGCGCGGCACGGCTTCCGGCGCGAACACCAGGTCGACGGCCTTGCGGCCGGTCAGGATCGTCAGCGGGACCGCGAAGGTCCACGACACGAAGCGGCGCACCAGCGGCGACGGCAGCATCAGCGGCTTGAACGGCGCCGGCGGTTCGGTCTGCTCGTGCGACAGCGGCGCGATCAGCGCGAGCCGGCTCACGCGCTCCGGATGATTGAGGCCGACGGCGAGCGCGATCGCGCCGCCGAGCGAGTGGCCGACGAGCACCGTCCGGTCGAGCTTCAGCGCGTCGAGGAACGCGGCGATCGTGCGGGCCTGCGCGAACACGTTCGCCTGCGAGCTGGCGCCGCGCAGCGAGCGGCCGGCGCCGGGCCGGTCGACGAGGATCACGCGATGGTGCTGCGCGAGCCGCGTGAGCGGCAGGTACGCGAAGTTGCGCCACTGTCCGGCGAGCCCATGCACGAACACGAGCGGCGGCCCGCTGCCGTACTCGACGTAGTGGACGCGATCGCCGCCGATGTCGACGAAGCGGCCTTCGGGCGGAAACGCGCGCGTCACGCGGCGCGCGATGAAGCCGGAAAACAGCGCGAGCGCGGCGAGCACCACGACGACGCCGAGCAGCACGTTCTGGATCAGATGAAGCGTATGGCTCATGTCGGCCTCAACGGGTTTCGAGTACGGGTTCGGCAACCGGCGCGGCGGCCGGGCCGGCTTTCGCGCGGCGTTCGAACTGCATCGCCGAATCGGCGAGTCCGCTGAACTTCAGCGACGCGAGATCGAGCACGTAGTTCTGGTGGAATTTCCAGGGCTTGCGGTGCCCCTGCCTCGGCAGGATGCCGGCCGCGCGCTGGATGTAGCCCGAGCTCAGGTTCACCGCCGGCACGTCGCCGAGGTCGCCGGCGCCGAGCCGCGGCACGCAGGTGTCGTAGCCGTTCGCACGCATGTGGTTGAGCAGCCGGCACACGTAGCGCGCGATCAGCTCGGCCTTCAGCGTCCAAGATGCGTTCGTGTAACCGAACGACGATGCGAGGTTCGGCACGTCGCTGTACATCATTCCTTTATAGGACACCGTCTGCGGCAAGTCGACCGCGCGGCCATCCACCGTGACGCGCGCGCCGCCCAGCATCTTCACCTTCAGCCCGGTCGCGGTGACGATCACGTCCGCGTCGAGCTGCTGGCCGCTCTTCAGCTTCAGGCCGGTCGGCGTGAAGCGCTCGATCTCGTCGGTGACGATCGATGCGCGGCCCGCGCGGATCGACTTGAACAGGTCGCCGTTCGGCACCAGGCATACGCGCTGGTCCCACGGCATGTAGCGCGGCGTCAGATGCTTCGCGACGTCGAAGTCGGGCCCGAGCTGCTTGCCGGCCGCGCGGATGATGAACCGCTTCGTCCGCTCGGGCTTGCGGCGCGACACGTTGTACAGGTACATCGTCAGCAGCACGTTCTTCACGCGCACGAGCCGGTGCGCGAGCCGCGACGGCAGCACGCGGCGCAGCGCGTTCGCGATCCTGTCGCGCGCGGGCAGCGACACGATGTAGGTCGGCGAGCGCTGCAGCATCGTCACGTGTTTTGCGTCGGTCGCCATCGACGGCACCAGCGTGACGGCCGTCGCGCCGCTGCCGATCACGACGACGCGCCGGTTCGCGTACGACAGGTCCCGCGGCCATTGCTGCGGGTGCACGATGCGGCCTTCGAACGATTCCATGCCGGCCCAGTCGGGCAGGTAGCCGCCGTCGTAGTCGTAATAGCCGCTGCACATGTAGAGGAAGCGGCACGTGTAGGCTAGCGTGTCGACCGTCCCGTCCCGCGTGCGCTCGATGCGCACCGTCCAGCGCGCGCGGTTCGAATCCCAGTCGGCCGCCACCACCTTCTGGCCGTAGCGAATCGTCTTGTCGATGCCGTACGCGCGTGCCGTGTCGCGGATGTAGTCGAGAATCGTCTGCCCGTCCGAGATCGCGTTGTCGCTGTGCCACGGGCGAAAGCTGTAGCCGAGCGTGAACATGTCGGAATCCGAACGGACGCCGGGATAGCGGAACAGGTCCCAGGTGCCGCCGATCGCATCGCGTGCCTCGACGATCGCGACGCTTGCATACGGGCAGCGCTTTTTCAGGTGATACGCGGCGCCGATGCCGGACAGGCCGGCGCCGACGATCAGCACGTCGAGGTCGCGGCTGTCGCCGCAGGCGCACGGCGCGTCGCGCGGGTCGGTCGTCGTCGCCCGGCCCATGCCCGAACCGGCGCCCGTGATCGCGGCAACCTTGCCGGAAAAACCCTTCATTCGTCGTTCCTCCCGTTCCGCTTGCACTACACTTGTGGCGTGCTTATTGTGGTGATATTCGTCACCACTTTAGTTTTCGGGTGTCCTGATGTCAAATAGCGAAATGGAGAAAGCACTCGAAACGGAAAAACGGGGGCGCGCATATGGCGGTGTCGCGCCCGAGGTGCGGGCCGCCGAGCGACGCGACGCGCTGATTCGCGCGGCGACGCGCGTGTTCGGCACCGTCGGCTTCCGCAAGGCGACCGTGCGGTCGATCTGCCGGGAAGCGAAGCTCAACGACCGCTATTTCTATGCAGCGTTCGACAGCACGGAGGATCTGCTGCGCTGCACCTACCTGCATCACGCGCAGCAACTGCACGACGCGGTCGCGCGGGCGGTGGCCGAGCGCGGCGGCGATCTGCGCGAGCGCGTCGACGCGGGGCTCGCCGCGTTCTTCGGGTTCCTGCGCGACCCGTGCGCGGCGCGCGTGCTGCTGCTCGAGGTGATGGGCGTGAGCGCGGATACCGACATGACCTACCAGCGGATGCTGATCGACTTCGGCAAGCTGATCATGGCGATCGGCGCGGCGCGCGAAGCCGGGACGCCCGCCGCGCGCACCGAACGCACCGAGCAACGGCTCGTCGGGCTCGCGCTGGTCGGCGCGATGACGAACGTCGGCGCCGCGTGGCTGCTCACCGAGTATCGCGATCCGGAGGCCCAGATGATCGCGAGTTGCAGGAAAGTGCTGCTCGGCACGTTGCGGGAAGCGGGGTAGCGCCTGGCGGCGCCCCAATGCAGGGGGCGAAGCCGACTGCGCGCATGTCGCGATTCGATTCGTGTTTCGCGTTGGCGAATGCTCGTGCGACCCATATCGATAATTATCGGGTGGGGTTCGATATCAACGGCGCGGGAAAATCCGCTGCCGCCGGCGCGGTTGCCGCGATCCGCGCCTTCATCGCATCGATGAACGCGCGCACCTTCCGCGACGGCAACCGCGTCGACGGATACACCGCATGAATCCCGGCCCGCGCCGAGCGCCATGCGGGCAGCAGCCGGACGAGCCGGCCGGCCGCGACGTCCTCCGCGATCGAGAAATCCGTCAGGAACCCGAAGCCGCCGCCCGCGAGCGCGATCGCGCGGCAGGCCGTCGCGGTGTTCGACACGACCGGCGCGGTGCAGCGCACCGACGCATGGCCGCCGCTCGTATCGTCGAGTTCGAGCGTATGCGGGCGTGACGGCGTCGACAGCATCACGAACGGCAGCGCGGCGAGCGCGTCCGGATCGCGCGGCAGGCCATGCCGTGCGACGAACGCGGGGCTCGCCACCACCCATTTCTCGTATTGACCGAGCTGCACCGCGCGATAGTTCGAATCCGCGAGGCGGCCGAGGCGGATCGCGACGTCAAGGTTGTCCGCGACGAGATCGACGACGCGGTCGTTCGCGATCTGTTCGACGTCGAGCCCCGGATGCGCATCGCGCAGCGCGACGATGGCCGGCGCGACGACCAGCGCGCCGTAGTCGATCGGCACGCTCACGCGCAGCGTGCCGCGCAACGGTCCCGCGTCGGACGACACCGCGTCGAGCGCGCTTTCGGTCGCGTGCACGATGTCGCGGCACGCGTCGTAGAACGCGCGCCCCGCGTCGGTCACGCTCAGCCGCCGCGTGGTGCGGACCAGCAGGTTCGCGCCGACTTCGGATTCGAGGCGCTGCATGTGCGTGCTGACGACCGTCTTCGCGAGGCCGAGCCGCTCGGCCGCGGCCGTCAGCGAGCCGGCATCGACCACGGCGACGAAGATCGCCAGCCGGTTCAGGTTCACGTCGCGCAGGTCGGCCATCGGTGATTGTCCTATGGGAAAGGATAATGTTTCGGCGATTATCCGCCTTCTGGATGTGAACGGCGAGCGCTACGCTGCGGGCTGGTCGTCGCCGATTCCCGGCGGCGCGAGATCCAGGAGCCTTTCCATGCCAGCCGCCAGCAAGCCCGTCCGTCCGGTTCGTGTCTATTCGTTCCCGCTGTCCGGGCATGCGCACCGCATCCGGCTGTTCCTGTCGCTGCTCGGGCTGCCGTCCGACATCGTCGACGTCGACCTCGCGGCCGGCGCGCAGCGCGAACCCGCGTTCCTCGCACTCAATCCGCTCGGCCAGGTGCCGGTGATCGACGACGACGGCACCGTGCTCGCCGATTCGAACGCGATCCTCGTCTATCTCGCGAAGCGCTACGGCGACGCGCACTGGCTGCCCGACGATGCGGCAGGCGCGGCGACCGTCCAGCGCTGGCTGTCGTACGCGGCCGGGCCGATCGCATCGGGGCCGGCGGCCGCGCGGCTCGTCACCGTGTTCAACGCGCCGCTCGATCACGACGCGGCTAAGCGCACCGCCGCGAAGATACTCGCCGTGATCGACGGCGAGCTCGCCGGCAAGCCGTTCGCCGCGGGCGCGCAGCCGACGATCGCCGACATCGCCGCCTACACGTACATCGCGCACGCGCCGGAAGGCGGCGTGTCGCTCGAACCGTATCCGCACGTGCGGGCGTGGCTCGCGCGCGTCGAGGCGCTGCCGGGCTTCGTCGGCATGCCGGCGACCCGTGCCGGCCTGCTCGCCGCCTGACGCGAAGCGCCACGACACGTCTTTAACGGGAGAAACGCGATGACTGCACCGACCGCCGCCGTACCGGGCTGGGAACTCGACGTTGCGCCTTTTCATGCGGGCGAGCTCGCCGTGCAGCAGCGCGCGGGCGTGACGGAAGCCGCGCGCGCGGCAGGCCGGCGCGGGATCCGGCGCTTCATGCCGGACCAGCACCGGACGTTTTTTGCGCAGCTGCCGTTCTTCGTGCTCGGCGGCGTCGACGCGCACGGCCAGCCGTGGGCCACGCTGCGGGTCGGGATGCCCGGCTTCGTGACGGCGCCGGACGCGCGCACGCTGCACATCGGCGGCGATGCGCTGCCCGGCGATCCGCTGGCCGGTGCATGGCAGCCGGGTGCGCCGCTCGGCGGGCTCGGCATCGAGTTCGACACGCGCCGGCGCAATCGCGTGAACGGCGTCGTGCGTGCGGTCGACGGCGGTGCGCTGACGATCGCGGTCGAGCAGAGCTTCGGCAACTGCGCGAAGTACATCCAGGGCCGCAAACCCACGTTCGTGGCGCGGGAAGGCGCTGCGGCCGGCGAGGCCGACGTGTCGGATCGGTTGAGCGACGCGGATCGCGCGCTGCTCGCACAGGCCGATACGTTCTTTGTCGCGAGTGCGAACACGTCGGCCGGTGCGGGCGCCGCGCGCGGCGCGGACGTGTCGCATCGCGGCGGCATGCCGGGCTTCGTGCGCGTCGACGACGCGCGCACGCTGACGACGCCCGATTTCAGCGGCAACCGCTTCTTCAACACGCTCGGCAATCTGCAACTCGATCCGCGCGCGGGACTGCTGTTCATCGACTTCGACAGCGGCGACGTGCTGTATGTCGCCGCGCGGGCGGAGATCGTGTGGGACGGGCCGCTCGTCGCGTCGTTCGACGGCGCGCAGCGGGTCGTGCGGTTTCATGTGCGCGAAGTGCGGCGCACGCGGGGCGTGTTGCCGTTCCGGTGGTCGGCGCTCGAGCGGGCGCCACAGTTTGCGGCGATGGCCGACGGCTCGGCGCTCGCGGGTGCGCAGGCGGCTTCGGTGTCCGCATCCGCATCGCCCTCCAACTGGCGCTCGCTGCGCATCGCGAAGATCGTCGACGAAGCGCGCGCGATCCGGTCGTTTCATTTCGAACCGGAGGACGGCGGCGCGTTGCCGGCCCATGAAGCCGGGCAGCATCTGACGCTGCGCATCGTGCTGCCGGACAGCGAGGCGCCCGCGATCCGCAGCTACACGCTCTCCGATGCACCCGGCGCACCGCATTACCGGATCACCGTGAAGCGCGAAGGACGCGTGTCGGCATGGTTGCACGACCACGCACATGCGGGGATGACGCTCGATGCGCAAATGCCGCGCGGCCGCTTCACCTTCGACGTCGCGAGCCCGCGTCCGGCCGTGCTGGTGTCGGCCGGCATCGGCATCACGCCGATGTTCGCGATGCTGCGGCGCGCGCTGGCGGACGACACGCCGTCGCGCCGCGTCGTGTTTGTGCACGGCGCGCGCGATACGGCCGATCGGCCGTTCGCGGCGGAGCTGACGCGCATCGCGGACGCCGACGCACGCGTGGCGCTGCACTGGTTCGACAGCCGGCCGCAGCGCGATGGCGCGGCGCGGCCGGGCCGCATCGACGTCGCGCAACTGAAGCGCATCCTGCCGTTCGACGACTACGATTTCTACCTGTGCGGGCCGTCCGCGTTCATGCGCGATCTGTACGACGGACTGCGTGCGCTGAACGTGCCGGACGAGCGGATCCGCTTCGAGGCATTCGGGCCGTCGAGTGTCGTGCGCAGTGCGACCCGCGCGGCGGGAGCGCCGTCGGTGGGGAGCGTGCCCGTCGTGTTCCGCCGTTCCGCACGCGACGCCGCGTGGACGCCCGCCGACGGCACGCTGCTCGAATTCGCGGAAGGTCACGGCGTGGCGGTGCCGTCCGAATGCCGGTCGGGGTCGTGCGGCACGTGTGCGATGCGCGTGCTGTCCGGGGCGGTCGATTATGTGCAGTCGCACGATGCACCGGTCGAGCCCGGCTGCGCGCTGCTGTGCGTCGCGCAGCCTGCCGAAGGGGCCGCGGAGCCGCTCGTGCTCGACCGCTGAAGTATGTGCGGCATGCGGTCGCACAGCGCGTGCTGCGCAAAAAACGCTCGCAACTGCTTCTTTTTCAGGAGGCCTGTCGGATCGACGATAGCGTCAACCGATAGAGGAAAGGAGCAACATCGTGAAACTGTTCAGCATGATCCGCCTGGTTCTGTGGAGTTTCTTCGGCGTACGCAACAGCAAGGCGCACGCGTCCGATCTCGCGAACGTCAACTTCACGCTGCTGCCGTTCGTCGCGATCGCGCTCGCGGTGCTGGTCGGCGCGGTGATCTACGGCGTCGTCCATCTGGTCGTCGATCCGACGGTGACGATGCAGGGGTTCTGAGCGCTCGCCGAACCACGCGGGCTGCCATTCCCGCGCTCCCCCTCCCGCCTTCCGTTTCGGCCGATTCTCCGGCCTTCAGCCCGCCCGGGGTAAAATGCGCGCCACGCCGCGATGTCGCGTGCGACGGGCATTCCGCCGTTCCGACGAACGGCGTACGCAAATACCCGGCGCTCGCACCGGGGCGTTCGAAGCGTCCCCTGCATGACCTGACCAGCGACGCAGCCGACCGGCCGACAACGCACCCGATCCGCGGATCGGCGGCCGCGTCGGCGCCTGGCGCGTCACCGGTATCCGATGTCCCATCCCGCGCATTCCCGATCGCTCGGCACGCATGCGGCCGGATCGTCAGATTCGTCCGATGAACGTCGTGCCGACGGTCGTGCCCCGCGGCTCGCCGGGACCGTCGCGGGGTCATGCAGCGAGGCTGCGCTTCGCGGCTGCATAACGTGTTTCGACAGGGTCGAGTGGCGAGTTTTCCATCCAGAACAATGACGGTGAATAGAACAACAGCGTCGCCCGCACGGCGGCGGCGCGCGAAGGTCGGCCTTGGCGTCGGTGTCGGCATCACGCTTTTCGCGGCGCAGGCCGCCGCGGCACAGGGCGACGCGCCGGCTCCCGAAGCCGATGCGGCCGCCAGCGCGACGCTGCCGGCGATCGCGGTCAGCGGCGAGCGCGGCGGCGCGTTTCGCGCGCGCGAAGCGTCGGTCGCGGGGCTCGACGACGCGCCGCTGCGCGACACGCCGGCCTCCGTCAGCGTCGTCACGCGCGCGCAGCTCGACGACCAGCAGGCCAAGCGCCTGAGCGACGTGGTGCGCAACGATGCGTCGGTCGTCAACGACTACGCGCCCGTCGGCTACTTCGAGGGCTTCGCGATTCGCGGCTTCCCGGTGGATCTCGCGAGCGCGATCCGGATCGACGGGCTGACGGTATCCGGCGAACAGAACGTGCCGCTCGAGAACAAGGAGCGCGTCGAGATCCTGAAGGGGCTGGCCGGCATCGACAGCGGCGTGGTCGCGCCGGGCGGCGTGATCAACTTCGTGACGAAGCGCTCGGCGAACGTCGCGAGCGTGACGACCGGCGTCGACAGCCGCGGCTCGACGTCGGCAGCCGTCGATCTCGGCCGCCGCTTCGGCCCCGACCACCAGTTCGGGTTCCGGATCAATGCCGCGAAGGAGAACATGCACTCGTACATCGATGGCACGAACGGACGGCGCACGTTCGGCTCGATCGCCGCCGACTGGGACATCAGCCCACGCGCGAGCCTGCAGTTCAACGCGGAATTCCAGCAGTGGATTCAGCGTTCCGCACCCGGTTATCAGCTGCTCGGCGGCACCGTCGTGCCGTCCGTCAACACGACGTCCAAGGCGCTCGGCACGCAGCCGTGGGCGAAGCCGGTGACCACCGACGCGCTGAACCTGAACGCGCGCTTCGACTACCGGTTCAACGACGACTGGAACGCCTACATCGCCGCGGGCCGCAGCCGCACGATGATCGACGACAACAGCGCGTTCGCGTACGGCTGCTATTACGCGCCGAGCTGCGCGGCCGGCGCGACGTCGCCGTTCTTCTTCGGCGCGAATGGCGACTACGACGTGTACGACTTCCGCAGCCCCGGCGAATACCGCCGCAACGACGACCTGCGCGCGGTGACGACGGGCAAGTTCGCGACGGGCCCGCTACGCCACGAGCTGACGCTCGGCGTGAGCGTGCAGCGCCGCGTCGTGCACATGGCGAACGCCGTGTACGACTACGTCGGCAGCGAGAACATTGACGGGCCCGACGTCGCGTTCGCGCCGTCGCCGAACACGGCCGGGCCGTCGTATCCGCAGCTCGATTCCTGGCAGTACGGCGTGTTCGGGCTCGACCGCATCAGCATCGGCGAGCACTGGCAGGTGCTCGCGGGCGGCAAGGAAGTGCTGCTGCGCCAGCGCAGCTGGGCCAGCCTCGACGGCGACGCGACGCACACCGACCGCTCGGTGTTCCTGCCGCAGGTCGCGCTCGTCTACAAGCCGGTGAACGTGCTGTCGCTGTACGCGTCGTACAGCAAGGCGTTGTCGCTCGGTGATCAGGCGCCGGTGCGCGCGACCAACGCGTATGCGTTCCTGCCGCCGGTCGAATCGCACCAGTTCGAGCTCGGCGCGAAATACGACTGGCTCGACCGGCTCAGCCTGACGGCCGCCGTATTCTCGATCAGCAAGCCGTTCCAGTTCGCCGACCCCGATGCGTCCGGCACGAGCTACACCTTCGTGCAGCGCGGCACGCAGCGCCACCAGGGGCTCGAGCTCGGCGCGGCCGGGCGGCTCACCGAGCGGCTGTCGCTGACGGCCAGCGTCGCGGCGATTCGCGCGCGCGCGTACGATTCGGGTTCGCCGGCGTACGAAGGGCACCAGATCATCAACGTGCCGGCGCTGCGCGCGTCGCTGTACGCGGATTACGCGGTGCCGGGCGTCGCGGGCCTGAACATGCTGGGCGGCGTCGAGTACAGCGCGGGTCGCAACGCGAACGAAGAGGGCACCGCGCGCGTGCCGTCGTGGTTCGTGTTCAATCTCGGCGCGCGCTATACGACGAGGATCGGCGGCCATCGAACGGTGCTGCGCGTATCGGTGGACAACCTGTTCAACAAGTTCTACTGGCGCGACGCGGGCGAGCAGCAGGGCGACGCGTACCTGTTCCCGGGCGCGCCGCGCACCGCGCGTGTGTCGCTGACCTATGATTTCTGATCGACCGGATCCGGCCGCGTGACACGCGGCCCCGGCAGCTAACCAGGAGAGCACGGACGATGTCCCCCCTCGAAATCGCCGGCGTGATCGTCAGTGCGCTCGCGATCTGGCTGACCGCGAAGCGGCGCATGCTGTGCTGGCCGGTCGGGCTCGCGTCGGTCGCGCTGTACGGCTGGATCTTCTTCGACGCGAAGCTGTATTCCGACATGCTGCTGCAGGGCGCGTTCGCGGTGCTGCAGGTGTACGGCTGGCGTCGCTGGATCGCGCAGCGTACGCTGGAGGCGAGCGGCGGCGCGGCGCCGGCAGGCGATGTCGCACCCGTCGCCGGCGTGCGGCCGCGGCAGATGCTGCCCGACCTGCTGGCGGCCGTGGTCGGCAGCGCGCTGCTCGGCGGGATGATGGCGCGCTGGACCGACGCGGCGCTGCCGTTCGTCGATGCGTCGCTGACCGCGTTCAGCCTCGTCGCGCAATACTGGACCGCGCGGCGCTACATCGCGTCGTGGGGGCTGTGGATCGTCGTGAACGTCGTGTATGTCGGGATGTTCGTGTTCAAGGCGCTGTATCTGACGGCCGGACTCTATGCGCTGTTCATCGCGCTCGCCGTCGTCGGCTGGCGCGACTGGAGCCGGACGGCCGACGCGCTGCGCGCGAGTGCGAATCCGGCGGCCTGATTCACGGGCCGATTCAACTACGGAGCTACGTCGTTCATGTCATTTCCACTCGAGCCGGACGGGCCGCTATCGCGGGACGTCGCACCGCCGCAGTTCGGCGTCGACGGCGAGCAGGCCGAACGCGACTGGCCGCTGATGACGCACGACGAGGTGGCGTTGCTGCTCGCGCGCATCGACGGCGCCGGCGAACCGGCGCGGCTGACCTGGCACAGTCCGCGGCAGTTCGCGGCGGCCACGCTGGTGCGGATGACGGACGGGCGCGCACTGTTCGTCAAGCGTCATCACGTGAGCCTGCGCGACGTCGCGGGGCTCGAGGAAGAGCATCGTTTCATCGCGCATCTGCGCGCGCGCGGGATGCCGGTGGTGGACGTGCTGGCCGACCGCAACGGCGCGACGGCCTTTGCGTGCGGCGACTGGACGTACGAGGTGCATGTGGTCGCGCCCGGTGTCGACGCGTATCGCGGCGTGATGTCGTGGCAGCCGTTCATGCATCCTTCGCACGCTTACGCGGCCGGCCGCGCGCTGGCCGAGCTGCATCGCGCGTCGGCCGGTTACGATGCGCCGGCGCGGCCGGTGCGCACGCTGCTGTCGAGTTTCCGCGTGCTGTCGTCCGACGATCTGGCGGGCGCGCTCGAACGCTGGGTCGACGCGCAGCCGCTGCTGGTGCGCGCGCTCGGCACGCGCGACTGGCGCGGCGATGTCGCGGATGCGATCGGCCCGTATCACGCGCGCCTCGTGCCGCTGCTGCCCGCGCTGCCGCCGCTGTGGACGCACGGCGACTGGCATGCGTCGAACCTGCTGTGGACCGGCGCCGGCCCCGGCGCGCAGGTGCGCACCGTGCTCGACTTCGGCCTGTCCGATCGCACCTGCGCGGTGATGGACGTCGCGCTTGCGATCGAGCGCAACACGGTCGACTGGATGGCGCCGCCCGACGCGCGTCGCATCGAATACGCGCACATCGATGCGCTGCTCGACGGCTATGAATGGCTCGAACCGCTGAGCGACGACGCGTACGCGGCGCTGGTCGCGATGCTGCCGATCGTGCATACGGAGTTCGCACTGTCGGAGGTCGCGTATTTCGGGTGCATCATCGACGCGCCGGCGATCGTCGATGTCGCGTATGACGGTTATTTGATCGGGCATGCGCGCTGGTTCGGCGAACGCTACGGGCGGCAATTGCTCGACTGGCTGGTGCAGCGCCGGCGTGCGAAGCAGGGCAGCGTGTAACGCGCGAGCCGGATCTCTCCGGGCACGCGCTGTCACCCACCAGGACTCACGGGCGCAGCCCGAACACGCCGTGCCACAGCGCGCTGAAAAAGTCCCCATGCGCATGTTCGTCACTCCCTCGCGCGTCGCTCTTTGGCGCCTGCGCGGATGCCGCCTGTGTCGCCCTCTCGTCGCATTGCGGCATCTGCTCATCATGCTGCCCGTCCCGCGATGCGCCCGGCTGGCGCGACGCGTGCAACTCGACCACGCTGCCGGCAATGCGCTCGGCGAGTCGAACATCGCAATCACGGCCGAGCAGAACACCGAACACGACGTCGCGGTTGTGCCCTTGTTCGGCGAAGCGCATCGCCAATGCCACGAACCGCGCATATTCCGCTTCGCGCTCCGCCTTCAAGCGCTCCTCTTCTTCGCGAAGCCGTGCGTGACGGAGCATTTCCTCTGCGTAAGCGGTGTCATAGACGCGGCGCAGCTCCGGGTTCGAGAGAATCGCGTATGCCTCCTTGATCTCCTGAAATCGCGCATGCGCGTCCGCTTCGCACCCGACGTTGCGGTCGGGATGCGCTTTCATCGCTGCCTTTCGGTAGCCGCGTTTGATTTCCTCGTCGGTGGCGTTCTCGCACACACCGAGCAATTCATACATTGTCGTCATTGTGCGTCGGGATGAAAGTCGGATCGCGTTGATCGTAGCATGTCCCCGCAACGCCAATCCGTCGGGTTGAGAATTCACCGGGTTCTGAACACCCCGAGTGCAGGTCAGGGGCGCTTTGGCAGTGGCGAAATCCGAATCATTCTCATCGGAACTGCCGTTGGCCGACTGGAGCGGTCGCTCGAGTGTCCGAATGAGCATGCAGGCTAACGGCGCTTCATGGCCGAACGCCGACATTCCTCCCCAGCGCTGCCCCGCTAATCCGCGATGAACAAAAAAAGGCCCGGCACGTCACGTGTCCGGGCCTAACGCGTGTTCGTGCCGTGCGGCAACGAATCGCTTGCATGGGTGTAACGGGCATTGCCCGTCACGTTGTCGATCGTATCGAAGCGACCCATCGCCAAGCTGATCGGAACATGAAATTTTTGTCATGCGGGAGGATGCGGCGCGGTGCGACTCGCGTGATTCGTCTTCGACCGATGACGCAACCGTCGTCGCACAATCGAAAGCGGGCGCGTTAGCGCGCCCGCTTCGGGTCATAGCTGCGCGAGCGCCTGGTCGAGGTCGGCGAGCAGGTCGTCGATATGCTCGATGCCGATCGACAGCCGCACGGTTTCCTCCTTCACGCCGGCCTTCGCGAGTTCGGCGGGCGATAGCTGGCGGTGCGTCGTCGAGGCCGGATGCGTGGCGAGCGACTTCGTGTCGCCGATGTTGACGAGCCGCGTGAACAGCTTCAGCGCGTCCTGGAACTTCGCGCCGCCGTCACGGCCGCCCTTCACGCCGAAGGTCAGGATGCCGGGCGCGCGGCCCGACAGGTAGCGCGCGACGAGCGGATGGTCGGGGTGATCGGGCAGCCCCGCGTAGTTCACCCATTCGACCTGTTCATGGCGCGCGAGATGCTGCGCGATCTTCAGCGCGTTGTCGCTGATGCGCTCGACGCGCAACGCGAGCGTCTCGATGCCCTGCAGGATCTGGAACGCGTTGAACGGCGAGATCGCCGCGCCCATGTTGCGCAGCGGCACGACGCGCGCGCGGCCGATATAGGCAGCCGGCCCGAACGCTTCCGTATAGACGACGCCGTGATAGCTGACGTCGGGCTCGTTGAGCCGCTTGAAGCGGTCCGCATGCTGCGTCCACGGGAACTTGCCCGAATCGACGATCGCGCCGCCAAGGCTCGTGCCATGGCCGCCGAGATACTTCGTCAGCGAATGCACGACGATGTCCGCGCCGTGTTCGAACGGGCGCAGCAGGTACGGCGACGGCACCGTGTTGTCGATGATCAGCGGGATGCCGTGGCGATGCGCGACCTCGGCGAGCGCGGCGATGTCGGTCACGTTGCCGAGCGGGTTGCCGACCGATTCCGCGAAAATCGCCTTCGTGCGCGCGTCGATGAGCGGCTCGAACGATGCGGGGTCGCGCGGATCGGCGAAGCGCGTCGTGATCCCGTATTGCGGCAGCGTATGCGCGAACAGGTTGTAGGTGCCGCCGTACAGCGAACTGGCGGACACGATGTTGTCGCCGGCTTCCGCGATCGTCTGGATCGCGTACGTGACGGCCGCCTGGCCCGACGCCAGCGCCAGTGCGCCGATGCCGCCCTCGAGCGCGGCGATTCGCTGCTCGAGCACGTCCGTCGTCGGATTCATGATGCGCGTGTAGATGTTGCCCTGGACCTTCAGGTCGAACAGGTCCGCGCCGTGCTGCGTGTCGTCGAATGCGTACGCAACGGTCTGGTAGATCGGCACCGCGACCGCGCGCGTGGTCGGGTCGGGGCGATAGCCGCCGTGCACGGCGATGGTTTCGAGGCGCCAGTTCGATACGGCCTGATCGGTCATGGGTGCTCCGTCTGTTGTTGTGATGGTCGAGCGATTATAGGAGGACGTGCGCGGCTTTCTTTAGAACGAATGGTTTGTTGCTTATGGGGGCGACGCGCATGGAATGCCCTTTATGAAGGGCTGGGACGGGGTCTCGATCTCGATCGTCGGCGCTTGAGTGAGCCGACGCCGGTGCGTCAGCGCGCGTTTTCGATCGAACCGGCCGTGCGATACAGCCGCGGCCACTGATCCTGGAGCAACCCGTTGCAGGCACCGTGCATCGCGACGTCGTTCAACACGAAGCGCCGGCCGTCGAACACCCACGACGCGCTGGATCCGCAATCGCCAGCACTGCGCACGCGGTCGAGGCTCGACAGCAGCGCACGCGCGGGATCGTAGGTTGCTTCGGTCAACTGATTCGTGAACGACGCCGGATCGAGCCCCGCGCTCGCGTGCTCGCCGAAATCCAGCGGTGCAGGCGCGTACGGCGCGCTGCGATGCACGCGATACCAGAGGTCCGTATGGTTGTACGCACTGCTCGTCTGGCACGGGATCGACACGATCGCGTCGGTGGCCGAGATTGCGATGGCCGACGCCGTCTTGCGGCGATCGTGCGCCGACATTTCGTCGCCTGCATCGGCCACGCAACGCTTCACGTTGCCGCTGAATTTGTCGAACACCGCGTCGACCAGTGGACGTTGTTCGGCGGGCGTGAGGTCGGCCACCCGCGGTGCGGGAACGGGCGCGGGCGGCAACGCCGGCGCGGCGGGCACCGACGACGCGGGCCGCGTGCCCTTGCGCAGCAGCGCGGTCACCGTGCCGATGCGGCCCTGCGTGTCGTCGATCAGCAGCAGCGCGGCATTGAGCCCCGACAGCGAGACGCGCGGTGTGCGCGCGGCGGCCGGGTCGCCGAAACTCACCATCTGTGCGTTGTGCGACATGGTCAGCCACGCGTCGACGGTCGTCGGGTCGCTGGTGCGGATGCGAAACGGATAGACGCCGGCATCTTCATTGCCTGTCCTGGCGACGGCGTGCCACTCGGCCGGCACCGCGTCGAACGGCTGGCCGTCCGCACGTGCGGTGCGCAGGTCGAGCGGCGCCGATGCGAAGATTTCCAGCGACGCCCGCGCGTCGGCGCCGGCATCGCGCGTGAGTCGCACGATCATGCTGGTGCGCGTGTCGTCGATGTCGTCGTTGCCGCCTTCGGCGATGCAGCGGTTCGCGTTGTCGCAAACGACTGACCAGTTCTTGAAGTCGCGCGCGACCGAATGTTGCGCGGAATCGCGCGCGGCGGCGGAGAGCGACGCGGTGAGCAGGGTGACGGCGACGGCAAGCGGGAGATGACGAAACATGACGGTTCGTATCGGCGGTGACGGGGCGAACGGCGGATGTCCGGTTGCACGCGCATCGCGGGTGCGCGATGCGGGTCGGGCACGGCCGGACAGTATCGAGTATACCGCCGCTACGGTGACGATTCGTGTGACGGTTGTCCAAGAGCGCGTGGATCGCGGGGCGGCGACGCGAAGCCCCAGCCGCGGCTGCCCGATCCCGATTCGCAGGCGAACAGCATGCTCACGTGGTGGCGTCGCTGTACGTCCTCGCGTTCCGTCATCAAGCGCGCCGCCGCGCTATCCCTTCACGCACACCACTTGCCGCAGCGTGTGCATCACTTCGACGAGGCTGCGCTGTGCGGCCATCACGGCATCGATGTCCTTGTAGGCCATCGGGATTTCGTCGACCACGCCCGCGTCCTTCCGGCATTCGACGCCCAGGGTTGCTTTCACTTGATCGTCGACCGTGAAGCGGCGCTTTGCTTCCGTACGGCTCATCGCGCGGCCCGCGCCGTGGCTGCACGAGCAGAAGCTTTCCGGGTTGCCGAGCCCGCGCACGATGAAGCTCTTCGCGCCCATCGAGCCCGGGATGATTCCGAGCTGTCCCTTCTGCGCCGACACCGCGCCCTTGCGCGTCACGAGCACGTCTTCGCCGAAGTGGCGTTCGCGCTGCACGTAGTTGTGATGGCAGTTCACCGCGTGCTCGTCGACCGAGAACGGCTTCGCGATCACGCCACGCGCCGCGCCGATCACCGCGTCCATCATGGCCTGCCGGTTGCGGCGCGCGTAGTCCTGCGCCCATCCGACCGCTTCGACGTAATCGTCGAAGTGCCGGCTGCCCTCGGTGAAATACGCGAGGTTGCGATCCGGCAGGTTCGCGATGTGCTGCCGCATGTCGGCCTGCGCGAGTTCGATGAACAGGCTGCCGATCGCATTGCCGACGCCGCGCGAGCCGCTGTGCAGCATGAACCACACGTGGTCCGCTTCGTCGATGCACACCTCGATGAAGTGGTTGCCCGTGCCGAGCGTGCCCAGATGCGCGTAGTGGTTCGTCTTTTCCAGCTTCGGATACTTGTCGACGATGCGCTTGAAACCCGGCAGCAGCGACTTCCACGACTCGGTCACGGCGGCCGGCATGCGGTCGCCCCATGCCCCCGGATCGCGGCGGCCCGGCGCACGGCCGTGCGGCACCGCGCGTTCGATCGCGCCGCGCAGGCCGCCGAGCGAGTCCGGCAGGTCCGCTGCGGTGAGCGTCGTGCGCGCGGCCATCATTCCGCAGCCGATATCGACGCCGACCGCGGCCGGGATGATCGCGCCCTTCGTCGGGATCACGCTGCCGATCGTCGAGCCCTTGCCGAGGTGGACGTCGGGCATCACCGCGACGTGCCTGAAAATGAACGGCATCTGCGCGGTGTTGCGCAGTTGCGTGCGCGCGTCGTCCTCGACAGCGACGCCTTGCGTCCACATCTTCACCGGCTTGCCGTTCGCCAGTTCCATCACCTGATAATCGTCGTTACTCATTTGCATCACCATGCTTTCATGCGTTCGTCCGGCGCGGCACGGTCGATCCGTTGCGCGACGCGCTCGAGCGTTTCCCGATCCTTGAACCGCAGCGCCGTCGCGTTCTTTTCCCTCACCTTCGCGGTGTTCGGCGCTTTCACATATTGTTGTCTTTTTCTTCGATGGCCGCCGGGGGATACGCATCGCCCGGATCGGGGTCCGACGCGATCGCGTGGGCGGCGCGTGGTTTCGGCGCGGCCACACGCGGCGACGCATCCTGCATCGCGTCGTCGTGCGCACTCGCGCGGGCCGTCCAATGGAACTGGCGCGGTGTTCGACGCTCACACGCGGCAGATCGCGATGATCTCCGCGCTGACCGCGTCGTCGAACGGCGCGCCGTGCCAGTCGCCGCACCAGTCCGCCGACGAGAATCCGGCGGCCGCGACCCGCGCCTGCAGTTCGCTTTGCGCGATGAAGCGCAGCCGGCTCGCGCTCTTCACCTGGGTATCGTCACGGTGAAAGCGGTAGACCGTGTCGAACGACACGATCGGTCCGTCGACCGCGGTCACCGCGTGGTGTAGCTCGACGATGCCGAATTCGGGCGAATCGATGCGGGATGTGGACGCCTGCGGTGTCCACGCACGCCACGGCTCGACACGCGGATTGCGGGTTTCGAACAGGAAGCGGCCACCATCGGTCAGCACGCGCCGCACGCCGCGCAGCGTCGCGTCGATCTCCGCGTCGGTCAGCAGGCACTGGAACGCGTGCCCGGTCATCACGACGGCGTCGAATGGCGCACTGCGCGGCAGGCCGTCGAGGCCGCACGCGAACCAGCTCACGGCGTCGGCGCCAGGCTGGCGTCGCGCATGGCCGATCATCGCGGGCGCGGGATCGATCGCGACGACGTCGTGTCCGGCCGACGCAAGCCGCCGCGCGAACGTGCCGGTGCCGCAACCGAGATCGAGGATCCGTTGCCGCGCGGCGCCGATGCGCGATGCGTAGAACGCGAAGTCGCGATCACCGGCATTGAACCGGTCGTAGACCGCGACGAGGCGCGGGTCGGTATAGAGGCGTTCGCCGGCAGGCGCGGCGCCGGACGTCATGCAAAGCGCGCGGGTCAGCGCTGCTGTACCGCGACGCGCAGCCCGAGCGCGATGAAGATCGAGCCGATGATCTTCCCTTGCCAGCGCGTGAGCCATGCGAGCCGCTTCACGACGCGGCCGAGCGGGCGGATCGAGCACGCGATCAGCGTCGTGTAGAGCGAGCTCAGCACGACGAAGATCAGCCCGAGCACCGCGAACTGCACGAACGTCGAGCCGCGTTCCGGATGCACGAACTGCGGCATGAACGCGAGGAAGAACAGCGCGGTCTTCGGGTTCAGCACTTCGGCGGGAATCGCCTGGAGGTACGCCTTCAGCGGCGTGACGGCCGACACCTTCGGCAGCGACGGATCGGACGGCCGATCGAGCAGCGCACGCACGCCGAGGTAGATCAGATACGCGGCGCCGACCAGCTTCACGACGTTGAACGCGAGCGCCGACGTCATCAGCAGCGCCGACAGCCCGACGGCCGCGAACAGCGTATGCACGAAATCGCCGCTCGCGACGCCGAGACCGGTCAGGATGCCGATCTTGCGGCCGCCCTGCACGGTGCGGCTCAGCACGAGCAGCACGGCGGGGCCGGGGATCAGGAACAGGCCCAGAACGACGGCCGTGAAGGTGGTCAGCGTGGTCAGGTCGAACATGGCGGCTCCAGCAAGGTGGGCGCAGCGGCGGGGGAGGATCGACGCATTGTATTCGGTTCGGCGCTCGTCCGCCCGCACCCCCGTCAACCGCCCAACTCCCCCGCCAGATAGTCCACGAACGCGCGGATCCGCGCGGACATTTGATGCCGTTGCGCATACACCGCGTAAATATCGGCGGCCGGCGTCTCGTAATCGGGCAGCACGACGACCAGCCGCCCGTCGGCGAGATAGTCGCGCAGATCCCATTCCGCGCGCATCAGGATCCCGTGTCCGTCGAGCGCCCACTTCACCGCAATCTCACCGTCGTTCGTCGTCAGATTCCCGTTGATCCGCACGGCCTCCGTGTTGCGCGCCGCGCCGCGTCCGCTCGTGAGCCGCCAGATCCCGTAGCCTTCATCGCCTTGCCGGATGCCGATGCAGTTGTGCCGCGTCAGCTCGTGCGGTGTGCCCGGTGCCCCGTGCCGAGCTAGATACGCGGGCGCCGCGCACAGCAGCCGACGGTTCGGCGCAAGCCGCCGCGCGACGACGCGCGTGTCGGGCGGCTCGCCGAAGCGGATGCACACGTCGAACGCGTCGTCCGTCAGCGGGGGCGGCATCACCGACAACTGCAGTTGCACCGACACTTCCGGATAGCGCGCGACGAAGCGCGAGATCGCCGGGCCGACGTGGCTGCGCCCGAAGCCGAGCGTCGCGTTCACGCGCAGCAGCCCCTTCGGCCGATGTTTCGCACTGCCGAGCAGTTCGCCCAGTTCGTCCATCTGATCGAGGATCCGGCGTGCGTAGTCGAGATACACGTCGCCCTCGGGCGTCAGCATCATGCGCCGTGTCGTGCGGTTGACCAGCGTCACGCCCGCGCGGCGCTCCATCTGCGTGAGCCGCTTGCTGACGGCCGCCGCGGTCAGCCCGAGTTCGCGCGCGGCCGCGCTCAGGCTGCCCGACGCGGCCAGCGTCGAGAAGAAGCCGAGATCGGCCGGCTGGACGGTATCCGACATGACAGGATTCGTGAATAAAAGTTAAAGATGCTTTGAGTCTAGCACCGGTTACCGCACTGCCGGTTCGGTAAAGTGCATTCACGCTTACGATCAATCGAGGATGTCAGCATGAAGACCTACCGTATCGCAACCATTCCCGGCGACGGCATCGGCAAGGAAGTGGTGCCTGCGGCCAAGCAGGTGCTGGAAGCGCTGGCCCGCGGCAGCGACCGCTTTGCGTTCGAGTTCGAGGATTTCGACTGGGGCGCCGATTACTACCGCCAGCACGGCGCGATGATGCCGGCCGACGGCCTCGACGCGCTGCGCGGCAAGGACGCGATCCTGTTCGGCTCGGCGGGCGACCCCGACGTGCCCGACCACGTGACGCTGTGGGGCCTGCGCCTGAAGATTTGCCAGGGCTTCGACCAGTACGCGAACGTGCGCCCGACGCGCATCCTGCCCGGTATCGACGCGCCGCTGAAGCGCTGCGGGCCGGACGACCTGAACTGGGTGATCGTGCGCGAGAACTCGGAGGGCGAATACGCGGGCGTCGGCGGCCGCGTGCACCAGGGGCATCCGATCGAGGCCGCGACCGACGTGTCGATCCTCACGCGCGCCGGCGTCGAACGCATCATGCGCTTCGCGTTCCGGCTCGCGCAGTCGCGTCCGCGCAAGCTGCTGACCGTCATCACGAAGAGCAACGCGCAGCGTCACGCGATGGTGATGTGGGACGAGATCGCGAAGCAGGTCGCGCAGGAATTCCCCGACGTCGCGTGGGACAAGGAGCTCGTCGACGCCGCGACCGCGCGCATGGTGAACCGCCCGGCGTCGCTCGACACGATCGTCGCGACGAACCTGCACGCGGACATCCTCAGCGATCTCGCCGCCGCGCTCGCCGGCAGCCTCGGCATCGCGCCGACCGGCAACATCGATCCCGAGCGCCGCTATCCGTCGATGTTCGAGCCGATCCACGGCTCCGCGTTCGACATCATGGGCAAGGGCCTCGCGAATCCGGTCGGCACGTTCTGGTCGGTCGTGATGCTGCTCGAGCATCTCGGCGAGACAGATACCGCCGCGCGCGTGATGCAGGCGATCGAGGCCGTCACGGCCGACGCATCGCTGCATACGCGCGACCTCGGCGGCAGCGCGAGCACCGCGCAGGTGACGGCGGCCGTCTGTGAGCGCGTCGCGAACGCGACGGCCACGGCCTGACGGCAACGATGACGGTAGCGGCCGCGCGCGTGCGCAGCCGTTCGACATCGATTTACGGCCACGAATTGTCTGCCCGCGACTCGCGCATTCGACGCGAGCCGGGCGCCGGTGCGCACGCGTCGTCGTGACACCGGCCGGCACCCACCGAGCACGCGCGGACTGCGCACGGCTCGACCTCCAAGGAGGAGACACATGCAAGCGGATCTTGAAACCCGTGTCGCGCGGAAACTCATGTGGCGCATCATTCCGTTCGTGATGCTGCTTTACTTCGTCAGCTTTCTCGATCGCGTCAACGTCGGCTTCGCGGCGATGACGATGAACAAGGCGATCGGCCTGTCGCCGACCGCGTTCGGATTCGGCGGCGGCCTGTTCTTCATCGGCTACTTTCTCTTCGAAGTGCCAAGCAACCTGATTCTCCATCGCGTCGGCGCGCGCATCTGGATCGCGCGCGTGATGATCACGTGGGGCATCGTGTCGGCGGTGTCCGCGTTCGCGGCCGGGCCGACGAGCTTCTACGTGCTGCGCTTTCTGCTCGGCATGGCGGAAGCCGGATTCTTCCCCGGCATCATCCTGTACCTGAGCCTGTGGTTTCCCGCGAAGCAGCGCGCGGTGGCCGCCGCGTGGTTCATGGCGGCCGCGCCGATCTCCACCGCGATCGGCTCGCCGCTGTCGGGCGCGATCATGCAGATGCCGCCGATGTTCGGGCTCGCCGACTGGCAGATGCTGTACATCGTCGAAGCGCTGCCGGCGGTCTTGCTCGGCTTCGTCGTGCTGAAGTGCCTGACCGATTCGCCGTCGAAGGCCGCGTGGCTGCAGCCGGACGAGCGCGACTGGCTGATCGCGAAGCTGAAAGCCGAAGCCGACGCGCGCCACACGCATGCCGGGCATACGGCCGGCGCATGGCAGGCGCTGCGCGACCCGCGCGTGCTGGCGCTCGCGCTGATCTACTTCGGCACGTCGGCGGGGCTGTACACGCTCGGCCTGTGGGCGCCGCTGATGGTCAAGCAGTTCGGCTTCACCGCGCTGCAGACGGGCTTGCTCACCGGCATCCCGAGCATCGCCGCGGTCGTGGCGATGATCGTCTGGGCGCGGCATTCGGATCGCACCGGCGAGCGCACGTGGCACGTCGTGATTCCGTGCGTGCTGGCCTGCATCGGCTTCGTGTTCGCGGCGCAGGCGAGCACCGCGCTCCTGACCGTGCTCGCGCTGGTCGTCGTCAACATCGGGATCAGCGCCGCGAAGGCGCCGCTGTGGGCGATACCGAGCGCGTTCCTGTCAGGCGCCGGCGCGGCCGCGGGGATCGCGATGATCAACTCGATCGGCAACCTCGGCGGCTTCGTCGGGCCGTTCGCGATCGGCTGGCTCAAGCATGTGACGGGCGGGTATGCGGCCGGGCTGTACGTGGTGGCGGGCACGCTCGCGGTGTCGGCGGTCGTTACGCTGATGCTGAGTCGCAAGGAGGCGCGTGGGCGGGTCGTGTCGGGCGTGCAGCAGCATCGTTGAAGGCGTGCCGCGTCGCCGCATTCGGGCAGCGCTTCGCGCACGATGGCGGCGGCGTGACGCGTCAGCCGCGTCGATCTTTGCCGCGGCGTTGGCGGTGGCCGGATTCAGCGACGCTGCGCGCGATCTCCAGCGCACACGCGTCGGCCGACGCTGTCGACGTATCGACGAAGCAATCGCTGAACGCGCGCGCCGCATACCCTTCCCGATACATCTCGGCGATCCGTTGCCGTTCCCAGTCCGTCAGTGCACGCGTGCCGCGATTCGACGCCGCGACCGCTTCGGGCGGCGCGAGCGTGACGACGAACAGCCGCGCATCACGCGCATCGCAGGCCGCGCGCAATTGCTGGTATTCCGCTTCGCCGATCGGATAGGCGATCACCAGATGACGGTCGCTCGCCTGCGTGATCTACGTGACCAGACGCTCCAGCGCGATGGCCCACTGCACGTCGAACGGGGAGTCGTCGGGCGCGTCGTGATCGTCGCCGTCGATGAAGCGCGCATCGGGCAGCACGCGCGCAAGTGCGCGACCGATCGTCGTCTTGCCGCTGTTGATCGGGCCGTTCAGGTGGATGACGGTGAGAGGGCACATGAGAAAACACAGGAGTCGGACGGTTTGCAGCTTGCCATGACTGGCGTGGCGGTGCGGCGCCGATGTGCAGCGTCATTAATCCGTTGATATGCCTCGCACGATTGTCACGCGGGGACATCGGAGCGCTTTCGGTGATTTCCGTCGCACATGCGTGAGCCGACACTCTTGACGTATCGGTGAAGCTTTCGTTGACCCCGCGATGCGTAGTCCTTCCGGTACATCGGAAATTCGTCGAAGCCCCTCCGTCAGCGCGTGCGAGCTATGGTTGGACGACGCAACTAGTCAGTGGCGCGGGCACCACGAGCGCAAATTGCGCCAGCCCCCCGCCGATCATCGGCTTGCCCCATGGATCCGTCGATTCTTACCCATTTCGCCACTCGGCTATCGACTTACCTGCGTGCTAAATAGGGCGATAACAAATCGCATTCGAAGTTTGGCGCAAGGGCACGGCCCCGCGGACGATGTTCTGCCGCCGATCAACATTAATGCTCCGAGTAATGTCAGTCTTCCAATACCTTCGCCGGGTGGCCCGGCCGGTGGATATTATTGGCAAGCCGGCGGTGATAATATTCGAGGGGGTATTTTTCAAATCGGCCGATTTCGATTGGTAAACGGTAAAAAAATACTGGAGGCTGCTGCTGCCGGAAAGTCTCGCGACGTACTTTCCGAGTTCGCATATGGGATTGAACTTGCAAGCAAGCAGGTAGTGCAAGCTCAGATTTCAACTTATGGCCTCTTCACATCGTGGTTGGCCAATAATGGTTGGCAAGGCATTGTTGGTGCGGATCAATACGGGCTATCGAACACAACGTTTAGTGGTTTAACGACGGCTTTCGGGTTGTTCAGTGATTATTATTTCAGTCATTTGCCTTCTCCTCCGATCGCGGAGTTTAAATTCTATTCAACGCCATTTTTTACTCTTGGTGCTTACTATTACTGGATAAGAGGAAATGGTGATTCCAGGGCGGTGGACTTAAAATCACTAAAGCTGGGAATTGGGGTGCAGCAAATTTCCCCCATTAGAGATATCATAGTGAATGATGGGATGGGGGCGGGGGCTTATCCGATTGATGCTGAATTTAGTACCAATCTACTGAACGATCAAGAATTGATTGTCGGCTCAGCACTTGGGCGGGTGAGTGGGCATGTTAATGGGCAGCTGGTTCTCGGGAGCGATGGCAGCTTTTATTTTAGAGGAGAGTATAGGCTCAATCCGGATAAATTCGACTTTGATGCTTCAAGATCCCGCCCGTCGGTTCAAGAGGCTTTGACGACTCTCGTACGAAAAATTGGAGAGTTCGTCGATCACAAGGACTTCGTGATTTATTTCACTGGCTCGCAACCGCTCGAAGTCAACGGCACGCGCGCCAGTATCAAGGCAACGAATCCGGACGGAGCCCCGGGAGCAGTTCATCGCCCCTCGTTTGGCGGGCTGTCGCCTAGGCCGCCGCGCTAATTTTCTGATATTTGAGGAGGTATGAGGGAGGTCAAACTGATCTTCCTTGTATTGCAAAATGGGAGGATTATGAAAAATAAGTGGGCCGGGAAGCTGGTTAAATTTTTTTTCGTTTCTATTTCCGTGTCTTTGGTGTTGGTAGTAATTCTATTTGTGATGGTGGCTTACGTCAGAAATTGGGATGGCGGAGATGGGGTATGTTCCGACATGAGTAAGTCGGAAATAATCGGATACATAGAAAAATATGCGAAACAAAAAGGCGTGTCGGATGTTGTATTTGATGAAAATTTCGAATATATCAAGGATCTCCATCAATGGAAGGTTCCTTATAGAACCGATGGACATCGATATGTTGCGAAAATGACGTGCTTGGGCGTTATTCTCGAGAATGTCGGCCCGTATGATTAGCAATTGTGAATTTGACCTTGCAGCCAATCGATACATCGTATCGATGGAAAGCCCGTTGACAGTGGCGGATTTATCGTGGGCCGTGAACCGACACCGGCGAGCGGAGTGGAACGGGGGGACGGTTGTGGCGATATCGAATTGCTCGACATTGCCAGCCGACAGGGCTCGAGAAAGCAGATGGGTGTAGCGAGGGTGATGCAACCGAGCGGCAACTTACGCCACCGCCCGGCTCAAGGCAAATCGCGTTACTTCTCGTCGTCGCCCTTGATCTGCGGCAACGCCGACGATTCACCCGGCGTCAGCAGCCCGACTTGCGAATACACCCGCAGCTTGTCCCGCGTATCGGTGATGTCGAGGTTGCGCATCGTGAGCTGGCCGATTCGGTCGCGCGGCGAGAACGTCGACGCAACCTTCTCCATCGACAGGCGTTCCGGCTGGTACGTGAGGTTCGGCGACTTCGTGCTCAGGATCGAGTAGTCGTTGCCGCGGCGCAGTTCGATCTTCACCTCGCCGGTGATCGCGCGCGCGACCCAGCGCTGCGCCGTTTCGCGCAGCATGATCGCCTGCGGGTCGAACCAGCGGCCCTGGTACAGCAGGCGGCCGAGGCGGCGGCCGTTCTCGCGGTACTGCTCGATCGTGTCTTCGTTGTGAATGCCGGTGACGAGGCGCTCGTACGCGATGTACAGCAGCGCGAGGCCCGGGGCTTCGTAGATGCCGCGGCTCTTCGCCTCGATGATGCGGTTCTCGATCTGGTCGCTCATGCCGAGGCCGTGGCGGCCGCCGATGCGGTTCGCTTCCAGCAGCAGCTCGACCTGATCCTTGAACTCGACGCCGTTCAGCGCGACCGGCTGGCCGGCTTCGAAGCGCACCGTCACTTCCTCGGCGGCGATCTTCACGTCGTCGCGCCAGAACGCGACACCCATGATCGGGTTCACGATCTTGATGCCGCTTTCGAGGCTTTCCAGGTCCTTCGCCTCGTGCGTCGCGCCGAGCAGGTTCGAGTCGGTCGAATACGCCTTCTCGGCCGACATCTTGTACGCGAAGCCGGCCTGGTTCATGAATTCGGACATTTCGGCGCGGCCGCCGAGTTCGTCGATGAACGTCTGGTCGAGCCACGGCTTGTAGATCTTCAGATCCGGGTTCACGAGCAGGCCGTAGCGGTAGAAACGCTCGATGTCGTTGCCCTTGTACGTGCTGCCGTCACCCCAGATGTTGACGCCGTCTTCCTTCATCGCGGCGACGAGCATCGTGCCCGTCACGGCGCGGCCGATCGGCGTCGTGTTGAAGTACGTGACGCCGGCCGTCGTGATGTGGAACGCGCCGCTTTGCAGCGCCGCGATGCCTTCGGCGACGAGCTGCGCGCGGCAGTCGATCAGGCGGGCGCCGGCTGCGCCGTATTCGATCGCGCGTTTCGGGATCGCGTCGTAATCGTCTTCGTCGGGCTGGCCGAGGTTCGCCGTGTATGCGTACGGGACGGCGCCCTTCAGTTTCATCCAGTGCAGCGCGGCGCTGGTGTCCAGGCCGCCGGAGAAGGCGATACCGACCTTCTGGCCGGTCGGGAGGCTTTCGAGAATCGTGCTCATAGGAATTACCGTGGATTGAAGCCGGTGGGATCGTATTTCGCGGAATATGCGAGTATCGGCTGTCCGGGAAGTTGGGGCAAGACCTGATTTTCGCGCAAAAGTGTCGTCGGCCCTGTCGCGACGGGCCCGGCGGGCAGTTAACCGCCTGGAGAATCCGCCGCGAAGCGGCCCCGCAAGGCGGTCGAAACCGGCGGGAGCGTGCCGGTACGCAAGCGCTGTTTCCGGGGCCGGATCTGCCGAAAAGTGGGGCGACGTCGTCAGAATGCGGCGTCGCCCGGATGAAAGGCATCTGAAAGTTTCTCCGCCATGTGCCGGAATGCCTCGACCTCCAAACCTTCAAACCTTCAAATATTCCACGCCTGCGCGGTATCGAGCAGTTTCTCGCGCAACTGATCCACTTCGGCGGCCAGCTTGGCCGTGATCGACACGTAGCCCGACAACTGCGGCGGCGGCGGCGCGTCGTGCGGCGGATCGGCCGGCCGGCGGCGCGGCGCGAGCCGGCTCGGCGTGCCGAACTTGAGCGCGCGGCTCGCGCCGACGAGCGTGTCGCGGATGCGCCGGTTCACGGCCTTCATCCCGGTTCGCATGTATTCGCGGGCGGCGAGGTCGTCGCGGGCCGGCACGGCGCTCGACAGGATCTCCAGGTAGCCGATGCACAGGCGCAGGCTGCGCTGGATCGCCTCGAGGTGCGTAACCGAGATCTCGCACTCCTTCGACACCGACGGCATCAGCGAACGCAGCTGCACCAGCAGCGCGCTCAGCCCGGCCATTTCCTTCAGGTGCGCGTCGTCGCTCACGTGGCGGTCGCCGGCGAGCCGTGCGTGCACGGCCGCGCACGCGCGTAGCGCGTCGGCGAGCTTGTAGCGCCACGAGTAGGTCGCATAGAGCGGCAGCGCGAACGAGAACGCCAGCGCGATCGCGATGCCCACCAGCACGTTCACCGCGCGCCACAGGCCGTCGACGATCTCGTTGTCGCCGTGTCCGGCGACGATCACCATCGTGATCGCCGACAGCAGCGCGATGTAGCCGGCCTTGCCGATCGCGTGATACGCGCAGAGCCCGCACGCGATCGACATCAGCAGGTAGATCGCGAGCGGCGCGTGCAGGACGGAATACAGCACGATCAGCCCGAGCCCCGCGAGCGCGCCGATCGACGTGCCGAGCGCGCGCTCGGCCGCCTTCTTGCGGATGTTGCCGTGGTGCTGCAGCCCGCCGACGACGATCAGCACGGTGATCGTCGACCATTCGCCGTGCGGCACGCGCAGGCCGGTGGACAAGCCGATCGACACGAGGATCGCGAGCGCGACGCGCGCCGCATGGATCAGCTTCGCGTGCCGGTAGCGGCGGTACGGATCCAGCAGGGGGCGGAGCGCGTGGCGCAGGAGCGGCGGCAGTCGGGCAGGGAGCGGGGCAGTCATGACGGAGCGGGAGTGTGGCCGGCGGGGCAGCCGCAATACACGCGGACGGCCTGCGCGGGCCGGCGCCGCGCCGCACGCGCAGCTGACGTAACGCTAGCCGAACGCACGCGGGCTGTCCACGGCGAGCCGGCGCGACGTGGGCGGCCGGCGCGTCACGCGTCGGCCGTGCTCGCCTCGGCGTCCGACACGCGATTGCGGCCGCCGGACTTCGCGCGGTACAGCGCTTCGTCGGCCAGCCGCAGCAGCGCCGCGGCGTTCACGCGAGTGCCGGTGGCGGTCGCGGTGCCGATGCTCGTCGTCACGTGCCCGTACGGGCTGCGGCCATGCGCGATGTCGAGCCCGGCGATCGCGCGGCGAATCGCTTCGGCGACGGTGGCCGCGCCGCGCGCATCGGTGTCGGGCAGCGTGACGACGAATTCCTCGCCGCCGTAGCGCGCAACGTGGTCGCTGTCGCGACGCAGGCAGCGCGACGCGGTTTGCGCGATGCGGCGCAGCACGTCGTCGCCGGCGAGGTGGCCGTAGTAGTCATTGAACGCCTTGAAATGATCGACGTCGACGAACAGCACCGACAGCGGGCGGCCGCTGCGCGATGCGCGCTGCGCTTCCTTCGCGAGCACCGCGTCGAACGTGCCGCGGTTGTCTAGGCCGGTCAGCGAATCGGTGTGCGCGAGCCGGTACAGCTTCGACTCGGCGATCTGCCGGCGCTTGAGTTCGCGCGACAGCGCGAGCGAGCCCCACGCGATGAACGCGGTAAACAGGCCCATCAGCACGGCGGTCCAGATCGCGCGATGGCGCCACGATGCGTAGATGTCGATCTCGGCGGGCGCGACGTCGACGATCAGCGGCAGATTCGCGAGATGCTTGTAAACATAGATGCGGCGCACGCCGTCGATCGCGCCGATGCCCGTGAGCGCGCCTTCGCTGCGGCGCTGGGCCTCGATGAAGAGCGGGGAGTTGTGCAGATCGAGGCCGACCACGCGCGCATCGTACGGCAGGCGGGACACGAGCGCGCCGTTGTCCTCGACGACGGCGGCGCTGCCGTGCTTGCCGACCGCGAGACCGTCGAGCAGCGCGCGGAAGTAGTCGATGCTCAGCGTGCCGACGACGATCCCGCCGAACGTGCCGTCGGCCCGGATGATCCGGCGGCTGAGCGCGATCGTCAGTGCGCCGCCGCGCAGCCGGGACGCATAAGGCCGGCTGATGTAGAGGCCCTGCGCAAGCCGGTCGCGATGCACGGTGAAATATTCGCGATCGGCGAAATCGCCTTGCCGGGGCGGCGACGCGGCCGAATCGATCACGATATTGCCGTGCGGGTCCATCACGAAAATGGCGCCGAGATACGCGCCGGTCGCGGCGCGGTCGAACAGCAGCCGGTGACGCTGGCGCGGCGGCAATGCCATTAGTTCCGGATCGGCGAGACCGTCGACGACGTTTTGCAGCGACAGATCATACAGTTCGATATTGCGGGAAATATCGCGCTCGATCAGCAGCATCAGATTGCGCGCATTTTCGACCGCATGGTCATACGCGTCGTGGCGTGCCTCGATTAAAAGCGACGTCGAGAATCCCCAGCTGAACAGCAGCAGCACGATGCCCGCGACGAGTACGCCGCGGGGCGACAGAATGCGGGCCACGGCCGACGCGGTATGGCGGCGCAGCGTAGCGGGCAGCGGGTATGAATTCATCCTCGGGGACGGGAGGCGGCGGATAGGTGTGCGTCGGGGGGCCGCGCGCTGAATATTTCGAATTAGCCCGTATTATCTCGCGAAATTCTGAAGCTGGCCGCGTGATGCACAACCTGCGTGCGCAAAATGTCGGTTCCCGGCGGTTACGCATCATTACTGCATGCGTCGCGGACGATCTGATTTAAATCAATCGTCAGTGCCGGGCATTTTGTCTGATTATTGGCGCGTATGTCGATCGTTTTGTCGCTTTAATGCGCGATCGGCATGGGTGCAGAAGCCGATTACGCATCACGCGGATCGGAACGACCGATAAACCGGCCGGCGAATATGGCGTTTCGCCGCGTACGCGACCGCGAGCGAGCGGCGCTTTGCCGTTCATCGCGCCGCATCCAACCCGTTGATTGCGCGGGCGTTCGGACCCGCGCGATCCTGATGACGAATCAGGTAGAATCCGCGCTTCGCCGCGGGCGCCCGCCGCGCAACGCGTATCGGGGCCGCATCGAATGCATCGCAGGTGGCGCGGCGCGCCCCGATCCCGCATGCGCCGGCTACGGATGCCGGCCCGCTCAACGTTCGTCTCGTTTATGTCCGCAATTCCGAAATCCGACCCACCCGGTTCGCCCGCGAACCCACCCAAGCTTCATCGCGCGCTGAAGGCGCGCCATCTGACGATGATCGCCATCGGCGGCTCGATCGGCACGGGCCTGTTCGTCGCGTCCGGCGCGTCGATTTCGCAGGCCGGCCCCGGCGGCGCGATGGTCGCGTACATGCTGATCGGCCTGATGGTGTACTTCCTGATGACGAGCCTCGGCGAAATGGCCGCGTTCATGCCGGTGTCGGGCTCGTTCGCGACCTACGGCGCGAAATACGTCGACGAAGGCTTCGGCTTCGCGCTCGGCTGGAACTACTGGTACAACTGGGCCGTGACGATCGCGGTCGAACTCGTCGCCGCGCAGCTCGTGATGCACTACTGGTTCCCGGACGTACCGGGCGTCTGGTGGAGCGCCGCGTTCCTCGGCGTGATGTTCCTGCTCAACGTGCTGACCGTTCGCGGCTTCGGCGAAGCCGAATACTGGTTCGCGCTGATCAAGGTCGTCACGGTGGTCGCGTTCATCGGCGTCGGCCTGCTGATGATCTTCGGCATTCTGAAGGGCGCGCCGGGCAATGGCTGGGGCAACCTGACGATCGGCGACGCGCCGTTCGCGGGCGGCCTGCCGGCGCTGATGGGCGTCGCGATGATCGCGGGCTTCTCGTTCCAGGGCACCGAGCTGATCGGCGTCGCGGCCGGCGAATCGGAGAACCCGCGCACGACGATCCCGCGCGCGGTGCGCCAGGTGTTCTGGCGGATCCTACTGTTCTACGTGCTCGCGATCTTCGTGATCGGCGTGCTGATTCCCTATACCGACCCGAGCCTGCTGAAGAGCGACGTGACCGACATCGGCGTGAGCCCGTTTACGCTCGTGTTCCGCCATGCGGGCCTCGCCTTCGCGGCCGGCGTGATGAACGCGGTGATCCTGACGGCCGTGCTGTCGGCCGGCAACTCGGGCATGTACGCGTCGACGCGGATGCTCTACAACCTCGCGACGGAAGGCCGCGCGCCGAAGCTGTTCGCGAAGCTGTCGCCGGGCGGTGTCCCGCGCAATGCGCTGTACGCGACGACGGCCGTCGGCGCGTTGTGTTTCTTCACGTCGCTGTATGGCGACAAGACGGTGTACCTGTGGCTGTTGAACACGTCGGGCATGACCGGTTTCATCGCGTGGCTCGGCATCGCGATCAGCCACTACCGGTTCCGCAAGGGCTACGTGAAGCAGGGCTACGCGGTCGACCAACTGCCGTACCAGTCGAAGTGGTTCCCGTTCGGCCCGCTGTTCGCGTTCGTGCTGTGTCTCGTGATCGCGCTGGGGCAGGACTATCAGGCGTTCCTCGCGAACCGGATCGACTGGGCGGGCGTGGCCGCGACCTACGTCGGCATCCCGCTGTTCCTCGTCGTCTGGCTCGGTTACCGGTTCCTGAACAAGAGCCGCTTCGTGCGCTACGAGGACATGGAGATCGCGCCGTGGGTGGCCGCGAATCGCGGCGCGCAGGTGCAGCGCGTGGCGAACCGCGAAACCGCGGGCTGATGCCGGCGCGGCAGGGCCGCGCGAGATGGGATGAAACGGGAAGCCGCGCGCTTCCCGTTTTTTTTGTCGGCTTTCCCCTGCACGCGGTCAAAGCCGGTTATATTTCCCGACCCTACCGGGCCATGGCCCGGCCGGCGCGACGAGCGCGGCGCGGATCGGGCATCCGGCGTGCGCCTGTCGCGGCGGCCGGCGACGCCCGGCGTTTCAATCGTTCCGCCGCGGCCGGCACGGCCCGCGGAGCGGCAACCCAGAGGAATTCATGAGCGCATCACCCGCCGAGCGGAAGGCCGGACCCGTTTCCATCGTGCGAATCGAAGCCGCGATCAATGCGTGGCGCGAAGTGTATCCGCCGGCGCCGGGCGGCGAGGACGGCTACGCGCTCGACGCCGGCAGCAACTGCCTGGCCGAGCTGTACGGCGCGATGATCTGCTATCGGCTGCCGGACGTGCCGCTCGATTCGCTGAGCGACGCGCAGCGCGATGCGCTGTACGCGACCGAGGCGTGACGCGCGGCCGGGACGATGCCGCGACGCGGCGTCGATGAACGAACGGGAAGCCTCGCGGCTTCCCGTTTTGCTTTGTGCGGTGCGCCACGCGCGTGCGGGCGCGACGCTGCTCGCGCCGGTATCGGCGCGTCGTGAGGTATCGTCATGGCATCGGGATCAGGCGAGCACGGGGCGACCAGCGTGGGCGACCGGCGTGGGCGACCGGCGCGGAGCGCATCCGCGCGGGGCCGAATGAACGTCCGTGGCCTGTCCGGGAGGATTCGAACATGGAGTTGAGACACCTCCGCTACTTCGTCGCGGTTGCCGAGGAGCGGAATTTCACGCGCGCGGCCGAGCGCCTGCACATCGCGCAGCCGCCGCTCAGCCGGCAGATCCAGCAGCTCGAGGAGGCGCTCGGCGTGCCGCTGTTCGAGCGCAACGCGCGGCCGCTGAAGCTGACCGATGCGGGACGGTTCTTCTATTCGCACGCGGTGCAGCTGCTCGCGCAGACGACCGAGCTCGAATCGATGACCAAGCGGGTCGGCAAGATCGAGCGCAGCATGTCGGTCGGTTTCGTCGGCTCGACGCTGTACGGGATGCTGCCGAAGATCATCCGGCGCTTTCGCAGCGAGTATCCGGCCGTCGAGCTGAGCCTGCACGAGATGTCGACGATGGACCAGATCAAGGCGCTGAAGGAAGGGCGCATCGACGTCGGGTTCGGGCGCATCCGCCACGAGGATCCGAGCGTGCGGCGCGTCGTGCTGCGCGAGGAACGGATGATCGTCGCGCTGCCGGTCGGCCACGTGCTCGACGGCGCGAAGCCCGTGCTGTCGCTGCACGATCTCGTGAACGACACGCTGATCATCTTCCCGAAGGCGCCGCGCCCGAGCTATGCGGACCAGGTGCTCGCGGCATTCCACGATCGCGCGCTGCAGCCGCGGCGCATCTACGAGACGCGCGAGCTGCAGATCGCGCTCGGGCTCGTCGCGATGGGCGAGGGCGTGTCGGTCGTGCCGCACAGCGTGTACGGCCTGAAACGCGACGACATCAGCTACAAGCCGCTCGACGATCCGAACCTCGTGTCGCCGATCATCATGAGCATGCGGATGCTCGACGAATCGGAGGACATCCGCGCGATGCAGGCGCTGATCTACCGGCTCTACGACGAGTCGCAGATGGAGTATCTGCCGCCGCAACCCGAATGAGCGCGCGGGCGGTGGGGGCTTGCTTGACGCCGCGCGCGTCGCCGGGCCACCATCGTCGGCATTCGATGCGGTACGCCCGCGTGCGGCCGCCTTCATGCAGACGACGACATACACATGACTGACATCGTGACCGAGGAGACCTGGATCGAGACGCCGCAAGGGCGTCTCTTCGCGAAGCGCTGGCGCGGTGCGGCTGCGGTGGAAACGGCCGCGCCTCAGGCGGTCGCACCTGAGCCGGCCGCGCGTGAGCCGGCCGCACCTACGCCGGTCGCACCTGAGGCAGCCCCACCTGAGGCGGCCCCACCTACGCCGGCCCCACCGATCGTGCTGCTGCACGATTCGCTCGGCTGCGTCGAACTATGGCGCGACTTCCCCGCCCGGCTCGCGCGTGCGACCCGGCGCGACGTGATCGCGTACGACCGACTGGGCTTCGGCCGGTCCGATCGTCATCCGGGGCAGCTCGCCGCGACGTTCGTGCGCGACGAGGCCGATCACGGATTCCATGCGCTGCTCGAACGGTTCGGCATCGATGCGTTCGTCGCGTTCGGGCACAGCGTCGGCGGCGGGATGGCGGTCGGGTGCGCGGCCGCGTATTCGGCGCGTTGCCGCGCGCTGGTGACGGTCGCCGCGCAGGCGTTCGTCGAGGATCGCACGCGCGACGGCATTCGCGACGCGGCGCAGCAGTTCGACGCGCCGGGCCAGCTCGACCGGCTCGCGCGCTATCACGGCGACAAGGCCGAATGGGTGCTGCGTGCGTGGGTCGACACGTGGCTGTCGCCGGCGTTTCGCGGCTGGAGTCTCGACGATGAACTGCCGCGCGTGCGCTGCGCGACGCTCGCGATTCATGGCGAGCAGGACGAATACGGGTCGGACGTGCATCCGAAGCGGATCGCCGCGCGCGTCGCGGGGCCGTCGTCGTTCCTGCTGCTCGCCGGATGCGGGCACATGCCGCATCGCGAGCGCCGCGACGACGTACTCGCGGCGGTGGCGACGTTGCTGCGCGACGCGCCCGCGTGAACATACCAGCCTGATGCGACCGGCGGGCCGAACCCGCCGGCGCTCAGAACGCCAACTGGATCGCGAGATCGATCGCGAGCAGCGCGATCGAGCAGCCGATGCCGAGGACCACGTTCGGCAGGCGGTGCTCGAAATCGCGATTGTCGCGGCGCATCGCGGCGCCGAGCAGGAAGATCGCCTCGACGACGATCTGCAGCCCGACGAACAGCAGCATCAGCAGATATTCGTAACCCATCTGCTTGAACGCGGCGAATTGCATCCCGTGATCGCGGATCCACTGGCCGACGCGCAGCAGTTCGTATACGAGCAGCAAGGCGGGAAACAGGTAGCTGATGAAATACGTCGGCGCGGTGGCGTGCCGTAGCTCGAGGTGGAAGTGCTGATGTGTGGTAGCCATCACGAAGCCCTCCTTGCAATGCAAGATTGCGGATGCGACGGCGGCGCGGCGACGTGCGGACTAAGGGATTGCCCGATGCGTCGTGCGGCCGTACGACACCAGCATACTGCCGCGCGGGAAATTTGGCATCCCGTCTGATCATTCGTTGTAAAAACCCTGCGCGTCGCGCGGCGCAATCAGCGGTTCTCGCGTGCCCACGCGACGCGTCGGTGGGTTGCGTGTCGCCCGTCGTGCAGGGCAGTAGCCATTCACGGTGGCGTTCCGGATCGCCGGCGAGCGCGCGCGGCGTGGTGCACATTCGATGCGGACGCACTTTCCTGACCGAGCGTCTCCCGCGCGCATGTGGCAGGACTTCGGTATCGGACCGCTGCGGTCGCTCACTGCTTCGCTTGCGCGCCCTCGACGAACAGTTTCGCGACCGACTGGAATTCGCGTTTCAGCGACAACCCCGGCACGGTCAGCCAGCGCAGCATCGCCGCGAGATACAGATGATGGAACCACGTGGCGAGCTGGTCGGCCGCCAGCGCCGGGTTCAGCTCGCCGGCCTGCTGGCCGGCCGCGATCAGCTGCTGCCACACGAGCGCGATGTCGCCGCCGTTCTCCGTCCCGCCTTCGGCTTGCACCGCGCCGATGCTCAGGAACCGATGCCGCAGGTACGCGAGCAGGTACACCGGATGCTGTTCGCACCATGCGGCCGACGCATCGAGCACGCAGGCGATCCGCGACGCGAAGCTTTTCCGTCGCGCGACGTCGCGCTCGAGATGGGCGAGGTCGCGCGCGAGTTCGCCTTCGAGCCAGTGCGCGAGCACGGCCTCCTTCGTCGGGAAGTGGTTGTACAGCGTACGTTTCGCGACGTCGGCCTGCGCGGCGATCTGCTCCATCGTGACGGCGTCGTAGCCGTGCGCATCGAACAGGCGTGCGCCGGTGGCGGCGAGATGCGCGAGCATCTGGATGCGCTTGCGCGCGCGGCGGCCCGGATCGTCGGTCGTCATCGGCATGGCTCTGGGATTGGCGGAAAGTGTACGAACTGCATTAGTATACGACGTGCACTTTTTTGAATCCACTCGCTCTCGCCGTGCGCGAGGAGTCACGCATGAAGCTCGTCATTGCCACCTACGGCACCGAAGGTGACACGCGCCCGCTCGCGGCGCTGGGTCGCGCGCTGATGGCGGCCGGCCACGAGGTCCGGTTGCTGGCCGACGCCGCGACGCTCGGTTCGGCCGCCGCGCTCGGCGTGCCGTGCGCGCCGTTGTCCGGCGATATCCGCGCGGCGATCGCGCCGGATGGCGCGTTGTCCGATGCCGTGCGCCGGCGCGGCGGCTTCAACGACACGTCGAAGGCGCTTGCGGCGATCGCGAATGCGAACACGGCTGCGTGGATGCGCGAAGTCGCGCACGCGTCGGCCGGTTGCGATGCGATCCTCGTGTCGGGGCTGGCGTCGTTCGTCGGGCTGTCGGTTGCCGAATATCGCGGCGTGCCGGCGATCGGTGCCGGGATGATCCCGATCACGCCGACCGCGGCGTTCGCGTCGCCGTTCCTGCCGCCCGGCAGGGCGCCGCGCTGGCTGAATCGCGTCAGCCACCGGTTCGTCAACGCGCTGCTGTGGCAGGCATTCAGGAAGGCGACCAATGCGGCGCGCGCCAGCGTGTGCGGACTGCCGCCGCGCCGGCGCGTGTGGACCGATCATCCGATGCTGTACGGCGTGTCGCCCGTGCTGCTCGCCGATCCGGCCGACTGGCCGCCGAATGTGCTGGCATGCGGTCAGTGGCGTATCGACGCGCCGGCGTGGACGCCGCCACCCGCGCTGTCGGCCTTTCTGGAAGCGGGCGATCCGCCCGTGTATATCGGCTTCGGCAGCATGGCCGGATTCGACCGGGCCGCGATGGTCGATGCGCTGGTGCGGGCGCTCCACGGCCGGCGTGCGCTGTTCCAGCCGGGCTGGAGCGGCATCGACGCGTCGATGCTGCCCGCGCACGTGTGCGTGATCGGTGAGGCGCCGCACGATTGGTTGCTTCCGCAAGTATCGATGGCGATCCACCACGGCGGGTCGGGCACCACGCATTCGGCCGCGCGGGCGGGCATTGCGTCGGTCGTCGTGCCGTTCGCGGGCGATCAGTTGTTCTGGGCGAACCGGCTGCAGCGGCTCGGTGTGGCCGATGCGCCGGTAGCCGGGCGCCGCGTGGACGCCGCCGCGTTCGCACGCGCGATCGCGTTCGCGGCGCGTGCCGACACGCAGGCGCGCGCCGCCGCACTCGGTGCGCGGCTCGGGCAGGAGGACGGATTGCGTGTCGCGGTCGACGCGATCGAGCGCTGGGGTCGCCCCGGCGCGCAATGAACGCGCGAGCCGCGCGTCAGAAATGCCCGGTGAACCGGTAGCGGCTGCCCGGGTGCCATAGATTCGCGACCGACGCGACCATCCCCTGCGACCACGTGCGCCGATGCAGCAGCAGGCAGGGCTCGCGTTCGTCCATCGTCAGGTGGCGGCGCGTCGGCGCATCGGGCATCGCGGCCTCGATCCGGTATTCGACACGCTGTAGCGGCGCGACACGCGTCAGGTACTGGTTCGGCGTCGTCGTCGTGAAGTCCTGCAATGCGTATTCGGGCGCGCAGGCCGGATTGACCCAGCGTTCCTCGAGCTGCACGGGCGTGTCGTTCTCGAAGTGCAGCACGCGCGAATGGAAGATCGGGTTGCCCGTGTCGAGCCGCAGTTCGTCGGCGAGCTGCGCGTCGGCGACGGCAGCGCCCACCTCCAGCACCTGCGCCCGATACGCATGGCCGCGCGCGGCGACTTCATCCGAGATGCTGCGGATCGCGACCAGCGTCGATTCGTATTTTGGCGATGCGACGTAGGTGCCGGAGCCGCGCGTACGCGTGAGCACCTGCTCGGCCGTCAGCTCGCGCAGCGCGCGGTTGACCGTCATCCGCGCGACGTTGAATTCGCGCGCGAGCTCGTTCTCCGACGGCACCTGGTCGCCTTCCGCCCACTCGCCCGCGTGGATGCGCGCGAGGATGAAGTCCTTGATTTCCTGATAGATCGGTGTGGTCATTGGGTTGCTGTTCAAGTGACGGCGGCCGCGTGCCGTCGCAGTTCGGCCTTCGTGCGGGGCCGGGCGGAGTGTACCGGGTTCGCTGCGGCATCCGCCCGGCCATCGACGCATGATCCCCATTATTTCGGCACATATCCACACGGGAAATCGCGCAGAGGCGCGGTTCCGGCGAACGTCGCGCACGAGGCGCGCGTGCAGGGCAAGCGGAAAAGTATAGACAAATGAACGCGCGACCAAGAAGGCCCGGAGCGTCGCACGAAAGCTCGCTTACAGCCGGATGTAAGCGGAATCGATTGAAATATAAGGGAATAACCTGCCGATAAGGTGCTTTTTCGGCAACTAGAGATAAACACGGATTGCTGGGGCCCCTTACAAACGGCAAAGTTGTATGTACAACTTGGGCTGCCGTCTAGATGACGGCCTCCGGGTTGGAAGGGTTCGCGGCGGCGACGCCCGACGGGCCCGTGCCCAGTTCGCCTATGACAGGAACGCCATGAAGAAACTCGCCCTCAGTATTGCCCTCGCGTGTATCGCGGTGGGTGCCCACGCCAAGGATTGGTCGACGATCCGGTTCGGCGTCGACGCCAGCTATCCGCCGTTCGAATCGAAGGACGCAAGCGGCAAGGTCGTCGGCTTCGACGTCGATCTCGGCAACGAGATCTGCGCGCGCCTAAAGGCGAAATGCGTGTGGGTCGAAAACGACTTCGACGGGATGATCCCGGCGCTGAAGGCGAAGAAGTTCGACGGCGTGCTGTCGTCGATGTCGATGACGCCGGCGCGCGCCGAGCAGATCGCGTTCTCCGACAAGCTGTTCAACACGCCGACGCGGCTCGTCTCGAAGAAGGGCGCGCACCTGCAGCCGACGGCCGAATCGCTGAAGGGCAAGTCGGTCGGCGTCGAGCAGGGCACGATCCAGGAAACCTATGCGAAGACCTACTGGGCGCCGAAGGGCGTGCAGGTCGTGCCTTACCAGAACCAGGACGGTGTGTACCAGGACCTGATGTCAGGCCGCCTCGATGCCGCGCTGCAGGACGCGGTGCAGGCCGACCTCGGTTTCCTGAAGACGCCGCGCGGCGCGAACTTCGAATTCGCGGGCAAGGATATCGACGATCCGAAGACGCTCGGCAACGGCGCGGGCATCGGCCTGCGCAAGGACGACGCCGACCTGAAGGCGAAGATCGACCACGCGATCGCCGACATCATCAAGGACGGCACTTACAAGAAGCTCGAGAAGAAGTACTTCGCATTCGACGTCTACGGCGGCTGACGCCTTCGCGGCGCACGCGGCGCGTGCCGCGCCGCCGGTCTTTCTGGAAATGCTGACATGATCTTCCAAGGATTTGGCCCGCTGTTGTGGGCCGGCACGGTCGAGACCGTGAAGCTCGCGGTGCTGTCGCTCGCCGCGTCGCTCATACTGGGCCTCGCGGGCGCGGCCGCGAAACTGTCGACCCACCGCGTGCTCAAGTGGCTCGGCACGTTCTATACGACGCTGATCCGCGCGGTGCCCGATCTCGTGCTGATGCTGCTGCTGTTCTACGGGATCCAGATCCTGCTGAACACGGCGACCGACGCGCTCGGCTGGAATCAGATCGACATCGATCCGTTCGTCGCCGGCGTCATCACGCTCGGCTTCATCTACGGCGCGTACTTCACCGAGACGTTCCGCGGCGCGTTTCTCGCGGTGCCGCGCGGCCAGCTCGAAGCGGGCTTCGCGTACGGGATGAGCGGCTGGCGCGTGTTCCACCGGATCCTGTTCCCGCAGATGATGCGCTTCGCGCTCCCGGGCATCGGCAACAACTGGCAGGTGCTCGTGAAGGCCACCGCGCTGGTGTCGATCATCGGCCTCGCCGATGTCGTGAAGGCGTCGCAGGACGCCGGCAAGAGCACGCTCGATTTCTTCTTCTTCACGCTCGCGGCGGGCGCGATCTACCTCGCGATCACGACGGTGTCGAACGTCGTGCTGCACCACCTCGAGAAGCGCTATTCCGTCGGCGTCCGGAGGCTCGCACTGTGATCGAACTCGTCAGCCAGTACTGGCAAAACTATCTCTACACCGACGGCTATCGCTTCAGCGGCCTCGCGATCACGCTGTGGCTGCTGGTCGTGTCGATCGCGTTCGGCTTTGCGCTGGCCGTGCCGCTCGCGATCGCGCGCGCGTCGTCGAACCGTTGGATTTCCGGCCCGGTGTGGCTCTATACGTACGTGTTCCGCGGCACGCCGCTCTACGTGCAGCTGCTGATGTGCTACACCGGCATCTACAGCCTGCAGGTCGTGCACAATCACGTGCTGCTCGACGCGTTCTTCCGCAACGCGATGAACTGCACGCTGCTCGCGTTCGTGCTCAACGAATGCGCGTATGCGACCGAGATCTTCGCGGGCGCGATCAAGGCCACGTCGGCCGGCGAGATCGAGGCCGGGATGGCGTACGGGATGTCGCGCTTCAAGCTCTATACGCGCATCATCCTGCCGTCCGCGCTGCGCCGCTCGCTGCCCAGCTACAGCAACGAAGTGATCCTGATGCTGCACGCGACGACGCTCGCGTTCACCGCGACCGTGCCCGACATCCTGAAGGTCACGCGCGACGTCAACTCCGCGACGTACATGTCGTTCCAGGCCTACGGCATCGCGGCCGTGCTGTACGCCATCGTCGTGTTCACGCTCATCTGGGCGTTCCGCAAGCTCGAGACGCGCTGGCTCGCGTACCTCTCGCCACGCGGCCATTAATGCAAGGAAGGACCAAGCATGTACAAGCTCACCGTTGATAACCTCCACAAGAAGTTCGGCGACAACGAGGTGTTGAAGGGCGTGTCGATGAAGGCGAAGGCCGGCGACGTGATCAGCATCATCGGCTCGAGCGGCTCCGGCAAGAGCACGTTCCTGCGCTGCATCAACTTCCTCGAGCAGCCGTGCTCGGGGCAGATCACGATCGGCAGCGAGCCGATCCAGACCACGCGCGAGCGCAACGGCTCGCTGCGCGTGGCCGACCAGAAGCAGTTGCAGCGGATGCGCACGAAGCTCGCGATGGTGTTCCAGCACTTCAACCTGTGGTCGCACATGACGGTGCTCGAGAACGTGATCGAGGCGCCGATGGCCGTGCTTGGAATCGGCAAGGACGAAGCGGTCGAGCGCGCGCGCAAGTATCTGGAGAAGGTCGGTCTCGCGCCGCGCGTCGAACGCATGTATCCGTCGCACCTGTCGGGCGGCCAGCAGCAGCGTGTCGCGATCGCGCGTGCGCTCGCGATGGAGCCCGAGGTGATGCTGTTCGACGAGCCGACTTCGGCGCTCGATCCGGAGCTCGTCGGCGAAGTGCTGAAGGTGATGCAGAAGCTGGCCGAGGAAGGTCGCACGATGGTGGTCGTCACGCACGAGATGGGTTTTGCGCGCAACGTGTCGAACCATGTGATCTTCCTGCATCAGGGAAAGATCGAGGAAGAGGGCGATCCGCAGGAGATTCTCGTCAATCCGAAGAGCGAGCGGCTCGGGCAATTCCTGTCGGGGCGGTTGAAGTAAGTCGCAAGATCGCGTGCCGCGGCACGTGGTGGCTTTTCGTATCGTTTCTCATTGCTTGTCGGCGCGATCGGTCATCGCGCCGTTTCCATTCCCGACCCCTTCTCTTGCATACGTTCGCCCGTTCCGGCGGCGTCGCTTCATTCGAAGTCCAGACTGTTGTGACGCTGAAAGAATTGAAAGCGTGCCAGTGCACAGCCATCGTCAGCTTCGCCGCCGTCTGGCGGCCGATGTCAAAGATCGTCAATTGCGCGCAGGTGCGGTACACGGAGATCGGGTGATCGGCGTTAAGCAGATACCAGCCGGATCACCGGCTGACCTATCCCGGAGAATGTCCATGAACCGCATCGCGAAGATCCTGACGGCCACCGCACTGGCGTGTGCCGTTCTCGTGCCGGCCCTTGCCGAAGCGCACTCGCACCGCGTGTGCCATTTCAATCACCACCACCATCGCGTGTGCTACTGGGTGCACTAAGCAGGGTTTTCCCGGCGCTGCTCCGGGACGCTTTCACCCGTCAGGCAAATCAGGAGAGGACCATGAAAAAGATGATGTTGATCGCCGCGCTTGCGGCCGGCGTGGGATTGTCGACCGGTGCGTTCGCGCAGGTTCCGGCCAGCGCGCCGGCGGGCACGACCGGTCTGTGCAAGGACGGGTCGTTCTATTCGGGCGCGTCGAAGAAGGGTGCATGCGCGGGTCACAAGGGTGTGAAGGCCTGGTACGGCGCGTCGGCTGCGGCGGCGGCCAGCGCACCGGCCGCGGCGCCCGCAATGGCGGCGTCCGCTGCTCCGGCATCGGCCGCCGCGCCCGCGAAGAGCGCGCCGGCGACCGCCGCCGCGGCAGCGCCGGGCGGCGGTGCGGGCAAGGTGTGGGTCAACGACAGCACGAAGGTCTATCACTGCTCGACCGACAAGTACTACGGCAAGACGAAGCACGGCAGCTACATGTCGGAAGCGGATGCGAAGGCGAAGGGCTTCCATCCGTCGCACGGCAAGGCCTGCTCGTAAGCCGGCCGCGCGAGTCCGTCTCGCGCATTGCCCGCAAGTGGTCTGCCGGGCATCACGCCCCGCCGTTTCGGCGGGGCGTTTTTTGTTTGGCGGCCGACGTGTGCGCATGGTTTCGCTTCGGCTGCCCGGATCGGGGCGCAATGAATTTTCCGCGCGCGCCGATCCGCAAACGTTTCACCTTGATTTTCCGCGAAAACGAGTACGAATTCGCTAAAGGATGCGCGCGCCGATGACGTTAAACGGGCACGGGGATGACTGTCGATGGCATGCATGAGACATGCGACGTGCAGTCCGCAATAACCAGCGCAGCAGGGGAATCGACTTGAACCGTCAGCAATCATGGACGCGCACGGCCGCGCCCGGCGAGATCATCTACTCGGAGGGCTTCGCCGGCGAGCCCGTCATCTTTCTGATCGCCGAAGGCAAGGTCGAATTGTCGACACGCTGCGAAGACAAGCGCGTCGTCGTCGCGACGCTCGGGCGCGGCGAGTTCTTCGGCGAATCGGCGCTGCTCGCGGCCGAGCCTCGCGCGCATACCGCGAAGGCGCTGTCGTTCTGTCAGCTCACGGTCGTGCCGGCCGCGGTGCTCGACGAAGAGATCGAGCACGTATCCGCGCTGCTTCGTCATGTCGTGCGCACGATGATCCGGCGCGTGAAGCGCAAGGACGACCAGCTCGCGACCTATACGCACGCCGACTTCATGCCGGGCGTGCTGTCGTATGCGCATGTGCTGTCGCTGATGGCAGGCGCCGACACGCGCGCAACGGACGACGCGTGGTCGCGCCGGCCGATGCAGGCGCATGCGGCGGAAACGTCGGTGCCGCTCGCGGACGTGATCCGCCGCTGTCGCGCGATCGCCGGCCATTCGCGCCCGCACGTGCTCGCGATGCTGCACCGCATGGAGAAGCTCAATCTCGTCACGATCGAAGCCGCGCACGCCGACCATGCCGGCGCGGCCGATTACGCGGGTTCGTCGGATGCGCGCCAGGTCGTCACGTTCGATGCAGCGCGCGTGATCGATCGCGCGCAGCAGGTCGCCGATCACGATCTCGACCTGTCGATCAACAGCGAGCTGGAGCTGATCGAGCTGGCCGATCTGGAGGCGCTGATCGGCGTCGACCGGAAGCTGTTGCTCAACAAGCTGTCGCACGGCGAAATCGCCGACGAGGTGTTCGCGTTCCGCAAGTCGAAGGTACTCGGCTACGTCGAGCAGAAAGGCGTTGCGTATTTCTCGCGCCGCAGCCCGCGCGCCGGCGGCGACGTGCACGCGCTCGAGGACATCGTGTGGATCGATCAGCGCACGCTGTTCGACGTGATCAGCGCATTCGACACGTACGATCTCGCGAAGCTGATCGCGAGCCTCGATGATCGCGCGGTGGCCGACAAGCTGTTCTCCGTGATGACGGAGGCGCGGCGCAACGAAGTGTCGTGGGTGATGCGTCGCGAGCTCAAGCTCGATCCGATCGAGATCGAGGAAATCGAGCAGCGCGTGCTCGATGCCGTGCGTGTCGCCAAGGCGCCGGCGCCGGCCGCGCCCTTGGCTTCATCCGACGCGTAATACATGACTCGACGGAGACGCATATGGACCTGTTGACCCTGGCCGGCGTGGTACTCGGCGGCGCGGCCATCGTATTGGGCTTCGCGCTGGAAGGCGGCCACTTCTCGATGCTGTTCCAGTTCGAAGCGCTCGTCATCGTGCTCGGCGGCACGCTCGGCGCGGTGATGATCCAGAACACGTGGGCGCGCTTCTTCGATGCGGTGAAGCAGTTGCGCCTCGCGTTCGTGCGCGCGCAGGAAGTCGATCGCAAGCACCTGACCGACCTGCTGGAGTGGGGCGATCGCGCGAAGCTCGATGGCTTGCTCGCGTTCGAATCGATGGACGTGAGCGGCATTCATCCGTTCGCGCGGCGCGGGCTGGAACTGCTCGCGAACGGCGTGTCGACCGCCGTGCTCGAGGACGCGCTGCACCGCGAGCTCGACGCCTACGAGCGCAGCCGGCTCGCGGCCGCGCGCGTGTGGCAGCAGGCCGGCGGCTATGCGCCGACGTTCGGCATTCTCGGCTCGGTGCTCGGGCTGGTCCAGGTGACGAGCCACATTCTCGAACCGGCGCAGCTCGGGCCGGGCATCGCGGTCGCGTTCATCGCGACGCTCTACGGCCTCGCGTTCGCGAACCTCGTGTTCCTGCCGCTTTACGGCAAGCTGCGCGCGCAGATCGACAGCGAGCTGCGTTTTCGCAAGCTGTATCTCGACGGCTTGCTCGCGATCTCGCGCAAGGAGTCGCCGCATACGATCGAAACGCGGCTGACCGGCGACGTGCGCGGCCGCGCGGCGGAATCGCTCGCATGACGCACCGGGAGCTTCGACATGACGGCGCGAACTGACGGCGCGCGCGCGGCTTCGGCCGCCAGCGACCGCGACGACGATGAAGCGGAAGGCGCGCAGTCCGGACGCTGGCTGATTTCCTACGCGGACCTCATCACGACGCTGATGGTGCTGTTTCTCGCGCTGTACGTGCTGCAGCTCGCGAAATACAACGCACTCGATGCGCGATATCAGACCCTCGCGCGGCACGACGGCGGTGCGGCGGCCGCCACCGGTTCCGCGATGCCCGAGCGCGCGCCGGCGTGGCTGGCCTCGCTCGATGCGCTGAAGACGAACGGTCGCATCTCGCTCGTGCGGGCGCCGCACGGCATCGAGATCGGCATCGATGCGAAGATCCTGTTCAACGTCGGCGATGCGCGCCTGCTGCCCGACGCGACGCCGGTGCTGAGCCAGATCGCGCGGGCGTTGAGCGAGCATGCGACCGGCGACATACTCGTCGAGGGGCATACCGACAGTGCGCCGATCGCGAACGCGAAATACGAATCGAACTGGGAGCTGTCATCCGCGCGGGCGGGCAGCGTCGTGCGCTATCTGGCCGATCGCGGCGTCGCGCCCCACCGGCTCGCGGCGATCGGGCGAGCCGACACGCAGCCGCTCGTCGCCGGCGACGATGCGCCCGCGCGGGCGCGCAACCGCCGGGTGACGATCTTCGTCGCATATTGATCGCACGACGCTCGGCGGCCACGCCACGCCCGCCCGTCGACGACATATCGGATCCCGCATGACGGACATGTGAAATCGGCGATGCGATTTCGCGCGTGCCTGCCGATAACCCAAGCTGGCTCAGACCGAGCGGTTATCGAGGGTTCCCCATGCATTTCTGGCGCAAGCTGTCCATTCAGAACAAGCTGATTCTCAGCATGACGAGTTGCCTGCTCGTGTTCGTCGCGATCTCGAGCGGGTTGAGCGTCCGCCTGATCGGTCACGCGGTGCGCGATCGCCTCGTCCGCGAAGAGCTGCCGACGGCCGTCAGCGGCATCCGCGCCGACGTGCAGCGGCAGATGGCTGGACCGATCGCCGCGTCGCGCCTGCTCGCGCGCGATGCGTTCCTGCTGCAATGGGAAGCCGATGGCGAGCCCGATACCGGCACGCGCAACTGGATCCAGCGGGCAGGTCGTCGGTGAAGTCGTGTCCACGATGGAGCAGATCAGCGATGCGTCGCAACGGATCTCCGAGATCATCGTGATGATCGACAGCATCTCGTTCCAGACGAACATCCTCGCGCTGAATGCCGCGGTCGAGGCGGCCCGGGCCGGCGAGCAGGGGCGCGGGTTCGCGGTCGTCGCTGCGGAAGTGCGCAACCTCGCGCAGCGCAGCGCGCAGGCGGCGAAGGAGATCAAGGCGCTGATCGAGCACAGCGCGGGCACGGTGAACACCGGCTCGCGGCTCGTCAGCGAGGCCGGCAAGGTGATGCGCGATGTCGTGTCGCAGGTGCAGGGCGTCAGCGCGATGATGAGCGAGATCGCCGAGGCGAGCCTGGAGCAGAGCGCGGGCATCGACCAGATCGGCGACGCGGTGCAGTCGCTCGATCAGATGACCCAGCAGAATGCGGCGCTGGTCGAGGAAAGCGCGGCGGCCGCCGAGAGCCTCAAGCAACAGGCGGCGGAACTGACGCGACTGGTATCGGCGTTCAAGGTCGATGAATGAAGCCCGCGCGACGTTGGAATGACGCGTTTCTGAGGGACGGCTGCCGCGGAATGACGGCAGCGCGCAGCGTGCAACGACACGCACGCGTCGTCGCCGCCCGTCGGGATGCGGTCAGACGATGGCCTTCAAGACGAGCGCAACGCCTGCAATCCCAGCGTGAGCGCGTTGAACGGCATCTCCGCGGCGCCCATCGAAAAGCTCGTCGCGTTCGTGGTGGCCCCCGGCATATGCAGCAGCGCGTGAACGATCCGCTCGCTCGCATGGCCGTCGCCATACGGATTGCTCGCGCGCGACATTTCCTCATACGCGCTCTCGCTGTCGAACAGCCGCGACGCCTCCCAAATGATTCGTTCCTGATCCGTGCCGACGAGCCGCGCGGTGCCGGCCTGGATCGCTTCCGGGCGCTCGGTCGTCTCGCGCGTGACGAGCACCGGCTTGCCGAGCGCCGGCCCTTCCTCCTGGATGCCGCCCGAGTCGGTGATGATGAAATGCGCGCGTGACATCAGGAATACGAATGAAAGATATTCCTGCGGATCGATCAAGTAAATGTTCGGCACGTCGCCGAGCAGCGCACGCGCCGGCTCGCGCACGTTCGGATTCAGGTGCAGCGGATAGACGAACTGCGCATCGCGATAGCGGTTCGCGAGCGCGCACAGCGCCTGGCAGAAATGCCGGAACGGCTCGCCGAAGCTCTCGCGGCGATGGCCGGTGATCAGCACGACGCGACGCGACGGATCGAGAAACGGAAAGTGCGCGGCGACCGTGTCGTTGAGTTCGGCATTGTGATCGAGCATCCGTTTGACGTCGTGCAGCGCATCGATCACGGTGTTGCCGGTCATCACGACCGCACCCACCGGTATGCCTTCGCTGAACAGGTTGTCGCGAGCCTGGCCGGTCGGCGCGAAATGCCACGACGACACCGCGTCGGTCACACGGCGATTCAGTTCCTCGGGCCACGGCGACCAGATGTCGCCGCTGCGCAAACCCGCTTCCACGTGTCCCACCGGCAGATAACGGTAGAACGCGGCGAGACTCACGGCCAGTGTCGTCGTCGTATCGCCGTGCACCAGGACGACGTCCGGATGAAAGTCCTCGAAAACGACCCCGATCGCCTGAAGAATGCCGGTCGTCACGTCGGTCAGCGTCTGGCTCTGACGCATCAGGTTGAGATCGTAGTCGGGCTTGATGCCGAATAACTTGAGGACCTGATCCAGCATTTCCCGGTGCTGGGCAGTGACGCATACCCTGGCGTCGACATCCCTGCGCGCCTTCAGCGCGCGGACGAGCGGCGCCATCTTGATGGCTTCCGGCCGAGTCCCGAACACAAGCAAGATCTTTTTCATCGTTATCCTCGTTGAGCTTCTTCGCACCGTACGACCCGGCACCTGGCGCCAAGCATGGTTGCAGGCGAACCGTCCCGTGCCCGCACGCGGCCGCGCCGACCGGCGCCGGCCGCGCGACACGCAGCGGTGTTGCGGGGCGAGCGCGCCGCTTCTGTCCGCGCGGTCTGCGCCGCGCAATCGTCGGGCTACGGTCGTTACCTTGGACCTCGTCAATCACGTCATGAGCGTTCCTCGCTGCATCGATCGCCACGTCTTTCCGTCACACCTTTCGCATTGCCACGCGGCGCCGCACCCGACGGGTGTCCCTGCGTTCGATACAGCAATATTCAAACCAGCCGCCCTGCGGACTGGTCCGGATCGCGGGGCCCGCGCGGTTCGTTACGGAACGTTTCACAACTGCTACGGACGCCCCGTCGGCGGGCGGCCGCGATGCAGATAAACGGGCGGCCGTGCGCGCGATTGGTCCGCTCGCGTCACTCGGCAAGCAGCGATGGGTGTCATGCATTGGTGGGCGATCGAACGTCATGCGCCTTTCGAAGCGCATTGAATCGCTTCGATATGCGAATTTTGTCTGGGCAATGAACGCAGCGTCATCGCGCGTCCGATGCCGGTCGCGCACGAATGATTTCGCCGCCGTGGTGCATCGCCGGCATCGTCCGCGCTGACAGGTTCGAAATGTTGCGTATCTGTAACGCGCGGCCGGAATGCGGCGGCCGCATCCGCGTCGCGGCCATCCCAGGCGCGGCGACGCGCGCCGCGCACGCTCGCCGGCCACAGTCCATGCAGCGGCGATTCGCGATCGGTTGCGTTCCTGAGCCGCATCGCGCAAGGCGCCACGCGCGCGATGAGCAGACGATTCGCCGCCGGATGGGGACGCGTCGCGAGTCCGGGCCGCGCGTATCGCGGCGAAGCTGATTCGCCGATGAATCAAAAACGCCCGGCCGCGACCCCGGCCACGCGCGCCGTGTGCTGGACGGCCCTTGCCCCACGCGGCACGGCGGCCGATGGCTCGCCGCTTGCTTGTTCTAGCCGGACAGGCGCGTTCCGACGTGTTCCAACGACAGCGGACGGATGGGGCGCCACGGCAACGAATCCGGAAAGCGGCACGCCACGCTCCTCCTGCGCGGAAGAAGGCCGCGCATGCGCGACGAACATGCAGCCGCTTCCCATTGACATCCGCGCGATCCACGGCCCCGGCTCAACCGCTCGGCGGCCGCCGTCGCCGGCACGGGGGAAGGACATGAAGAACCGTCGGTCGGTGTCACTCTGCATCGAAGGCATGCTGCTGTTGATCGTGCTGGCCTGCTCGCTGGCCGTGCGCGACACCGCCACGCGGCCGGCGGCCGAAGCGGGGCGCATCGGCATGTCGGCCGCCGACGCGGCCGAGCGCAGCGTGCGTGATGCCGCGCCGCTCGCGGCGCGCGAGTCGGCCGATGCGAACGCGCCGCTTCAAGCGGTGCGGGCCGACGACGCGCAAATCACGTTCGATCCCTACACGCTGCTGATGCCGTGCGTCGTGTACCTGTGGCTGTTCACGCTGCTGACCTGCGTCTACGCCGCGCGGCATTACGTATTCAGTCTCGACCGGCTGTTCAAGCCGCAGCACGCGCCTTATCAGACGATTACCCACGGCGAATGGCCGCTGCTTACCGTGTTCGTCGCCGCGCACAACGAGGAGGCCGTCGTCGTCGATTGTCTGATGGCGTTGCTCGCGACGACCTATCCGCGCGACCGGCTGACGATCATTCCGGTCAACGACCGTTCGACCGACAACACGCGTGCGCTGATCGACGAGGTGCGGGCGCTGGCGCCCGATCTCGTCAAGCCGTTTCACCGCGAGAGCGGCAAGCCGGGCAAGGCCGCCGCGCTGAAGGACGCCCTGCGTTTCATTCGCGGCGACATCATGGTGGTGTTCGACGCCGACTACCTGCCGCGCCCCGGGCTGCTGAAGGAACTCGTCGCACCGTTCTTCGATCCGGAAGTCGGCGCGGTGATGGGCCGCGTCGTGCCGCAGAACGCCGACAGCAACCTGCTCGCGCGGCTGCTCGATCTGGAGCGCGCGGGCGGCTACCAGGTCAACCAGCAAGCCCGCAACAACCTGAACCTGGTGCCGCAATACGGCGGCACCGTCGGCGGGATCCGCAAGAGCGCGCTCGACGCGGTCGGCGGCTGGTGCGACGACACGCTCGCCGAGGATACCGACATGACCTATCGCCTGCTGTTGAGCGATTGGCGCACGGTCTACCTGAATCACGCCGAATGCTATGAGGAAGTGCCCGAGCGCTGGTCGGTGCGCGCGCGGCAACTGACGCGCTGGGCGAAGGGCCATAACCAGACGCTCCTGCGCTATTTGGTCCCGGTGTTGCGCAATCCGCTGATCTCGCGGCGCTGCCGTCTCGACGGCGCGCTGCTGCTCGGCGTGTTCCTGATGCCCGCGCTGCTCGCGATCGCATGGGCGACCGCGATCACGCTCTATCTGCTCAACGGTGTCAACTCGACGACGCTCGGTCTGCTCGTGTCGCTGTTCGCGCTGTTCGGGTTCAGCACCTTCGGCAATTTCGGCGTGTTCTTCGAGATCGTCGTCGCCGCCCGGCTCGACGGTCGCGCCACACGCCTGCGGCTCGTGCCGGTCAACGTGGTCGGCTTTTGCGTGACGATCGCGGCGGTGGTCTCCGCGCTGTGGGGGCTCGTGCTCGACGCCGCCTTGCGCCGCGAACTGAAATGGGACAAGACCGAGCGCTTTCGCCGGCAACTGAAACCGGGGCGATGAACGATGACGACCTTCAATGTGATGGTGCCGGTGGCCGGGGTGCTCAGCCTGCCGTTCCTGCCATTGCTGCATGAACTGATCCGGCGCAGCGACGTGGCGGCGCTGCCGATCGGCGACGGACCGTTCGTCGACCAGGCGCTGCTCGCCGCGCGCTGGCACGAGGCGCTGCGCATGCACGCCGACGGTGCGCAGCCGGCCGATCCGTCCGCCGAGCCGCCGTGGCACGCGCTTGGGCTGCTGGTGCGGCATGACGAAGAGATCCGCGTGTTGCGCGACGAGCATTGCGACGACGTGCTGTACGCGGATCGCGCGATCACGCTCGACGGCGGCGCGCGGGCCGCGTATGCGTTCGCCGAGCAGCGCATCGACATTCGCGCGGGCGCGACGATCGGCATGCTCGCGCACGCATCGCACATCGACGTCGAAAGCGCGGTGCTGCGCGGCGTCGTGGTCGGCGGGACGATGTACCTGCACGGCGCGGGCGGCTTCGTGTGCCTGTACGGCGAGCCGATCGTGTTCGGCAAGGCCCCGGAACTGCCGTCCGACGATACGGCCGGCGCGCCGCGCCGCGCGGTCTCGCTGACGCGCCACTTCGCGAAGCTCCCTTATCGCTATGTGCACGGCCGCTACCTGCTGCCCTGCGACGTGCGTCTGCCCGCGCACACGGTCGTGCAGGGCAACCTCGTGGTGGACGGCACGCTGGTGCTCGGCGACGGCTGCGTGCTGCGCGGCAGCGTCAAGGCGCATCGCGTCGAGCTCGAACGCCACGCGTTCCTGCACGGCGCCGTGTTCGCGCGGGACGACGTGCTGCTCGCGAGCGGCAGCTGCATCGACGGCGTCGTGTCCGCCGGCGGCCTGCTGCGCCTGACCGGCGGGCGCATCGGCGCCGCCGGCCATCCTGTCAGCGCATGCGCACGCGACGTCTCGGTCATCGGTCATGCCTGCGTGCACGGCGACCTCGTCGCCTGCCGCAGCGGCTGGTTCCACGCATCCCGTTAAGGAGCGCCTTCATGTCCGATCGTTCCCGTCGTCGCGGCGCGCGCGCGCCGGTCGCCGCCCTGGCGGTGCTGTACGGCGTCGCCGTCGGCCCGCTCCCGGCGCTCGCGGCGCAGCCGGATGATGCCGGCGCGTCGGCACCCGCGCAGGCGCCCGACGTTGCCGTGCCCGTCATCGTGCCGCGCACGCTCGACGCTCCCGTGTTCGTGCGCGTGACCCCCGACGGCTTGCAGGATGGCATGTCGCTCGCCGAATTCACGCCTGAGGATACGAATCGGCCGCCGTTGCCCGACGCCGTGATCGCGCACGTGCAGGCGCCGAGCGAATCGCATGCCGAGATGTCGCTCGGCGTGTCCAGCGCGCATCTGACGCACGGGTATGGCGACTGGTACGGCGTGCATGTGCGCGGCATCTATCAGGACGGTGGCCGCACGATACTCGGCGAGCTGGCGCAACTGCACCGTTTCGGCGAGAACACGCAGCTCGGCTCGCTGACGTACGTGCAGGACATGGGGCCGAACTGGTTCGGCGGCATCGGTTTTGCCGGCACCACGTCCGGCACGATCCTGCCGAGCGCGCGCGTCGACCTGTCGATCAATCGCAAGCTGCTGCCGGACCGTTCGCTGATCGTGTCGCTGGGCGCCGGCTACGCACGCAACCGCAGCGGCCACAAGGATCAGCTGTATCACGCCGGCTTGATCTGGTACGCGCTGCCGAAGTGGATCTTCGAGGCGGGCGCGAACTATACGGTCGATTCGCCGGGGTCGGTGAAGGCGCCCCAGTACTACGGCGCCGTCACCTACGGCGAAGTCGGCAAGAGCGTGATCGTGCTGCGCGGCGGGTTCGGCCGCGAGGCGTATCAAATCACCGGCTCCGGCTCGCAGATCGCGGATTTCCGCAGTCACGAGCTGTCCGCGAAGTGGCGCTACTGGTTCACGCGCAAGTGGGGTACGCAGCTCGAATTCGACTACTACCATAACCCCTACTATTCACGGGTCGGCGGCGAGCTGAGCGTGTTCTATCGCTGGTAGCGGGGGCGGGCGCCATGCAGACGCATCCCGTCCGTCCTCCTGTCGACCGGTCGCTGCGGATCCACCCGCATCCGCAGCGCTGGCTGACGTCGATCGTGCTGCTGACACCGACGCTCTATGCGTTGCTGTGGCTCGGCTTGCCGCTGGCGTGGCGCTACTGGCGCGGGGTCCTCGCGTGGGGCGCGCACGAGATCGATCCGGCGCTGCACGTGATCGCGATCGGCTACCCGCCCGACGCGCCGCGCGTATCGCTGCTGTCGATCGATCTCGCCGCGCGGATGCCGAGCGCGACGCAGCTTGCCGTGACCGCCGCGATTTGCGCGATCGGCTTCTGCGCGTCGTTTTTCCGGCGTGCGAACTGGTTGCCCGTTGCATATCTGTTACGGATCGCGAGCTTCACGCAGTTGCTGATTTGCGCGTATTTCTGGCTGGCGCCGGGCGCGTTCCCGTACGTGCCGATGCTGCATCTGCGCGACATGTTCGTGCTGCACGGCGCGGCGATCGCGGTGATTCCGCTGGTGATGGCGGCGCTTTACTACCCGCTCGATTTCACGCTGCTGCAAAAGATCGTCGCATCGGTGCTCGTGGTCGGCTATTTCGTGTTCGCGCTGCCGTTCGTGATGCTGCTGCATGCGGTCATCATCCATCACGGCTCGCTGCTGTTCCTGCCGTTCTGCTATTTCCTGCTCGGCGGCCCGCTGCTGATCGGCCTGCTGGTCACGCTCTACACCTACTGCGCGAGCTGGCCTGGCTCGCTGACGAATCCGTCCGATGGTTCGCGCCGAGATCGCGCGCAAACGCCGCCGTATCAGTGATGAAACGATTCGGCCGCGTTTGCGGCCGGCCTGCCGGGAGCCCGGCGCACGAAGCGAGCACGACCGGGGCTCCGGCGCCAATGGCACGTTGTTCGCTTCTTCTGCTTCGTCGCATCGATTCGTTTTCCACGGAGAAAACGGCGCGGCACGCCGGGCCGGATTCGCTGGTCCGGCTGCCGATGGCAGGTGCCGTTCGATGCTCGACGAACCGGGCAGCCCCATACATCCACCGGGCAAGGTTGGTTGACCTGACGGCACGGGCAGCGCTGCCGCCGCGCACCACCCATTCCTGAAGCGAGGAGCACACCATGTTGGCAAAGTCAGGCAAGTTCTTGCGGATTCTGTTCGCGTTGTTCGCGCTCGCGATCGCATTCAGTCCGGGCGGCGTTCGGGCGGCCACCAACCAGCTGCTGCTGTTGGTGCCCGACACGCTGACACTGCCGGATCCACGCGTCTCCGCGTGGCTCGATACCGCGCAGGAAGAAGGGTTGCAGATCAAGGTGATGACCGACAGCCAGTTCATGGCCGCCGGCTCGACGCTGTCGCAGTATCCGGGCCTGATCCTGCCGGATCAGATTCATACGACGGCCGCCGACACGCTCGTGACGGCAATCCAGAACTACGCGCTGAATGGCGGCAAGGTAATGCTCGTCTACGATTTCGGCGTGCTGAACTCGGCGGGCTTCTACGTGAGCCCGAAATCGCGCTTCAGCAGCATGGCCGGTGTCAATTACGTGCTGTATGACCAATACGGCGGCAACATGATCGGCCTCGGCAACGTGACCGGCATGAGCAGCTGGCTGCGCACGCTGCAGGTGCCTCCGGGCAAGTCGATGGCATGGACGACGACTTCGTCGAGCACGACCGCGAGTCCCACGACGTCGTTCGCGTCGACGAGCAGCTCCGGCACGTCGACGACTTCGGCATCGACGTCGGGGTCCACGTCCGGCAACGCGCTGTTCCTGCCCGCGAGCCCGTCGAACCCGGGCGGCCTCGCGAATTACAACCACGGCGCGTGGTTCCAGTACTCGACGCCGCCCACGGGCAGCGGCCTGCTGAGCCAGAGCCTCCCGAAGCTGACGGGCATCGTGACCGGCAAGCTGAAGACGACCACCTCGTATAGCGCCGGCTCGCTCCTGAGCACCGCGACGGGCACGACGGCCAACACACTGGCATCCATGCTGGCGACCCCCACCGATACGCTCGAAGGGATCTCCGGCTACGTATACGGCTTCCTGACCTATCCGAGCTTCGTCACGCAGGGCACGTACACCGGCACCACGATCCTGACCTCGCCGACGTTCGGGCTGGTATCGGGCTACAACACGTACGGCAACGGCGGCGTGCTGTTCGTCAACCTGCCGCTGGCCTACCTCGACGGCCAGACCGACGGGATGCTGATCCACGGCTACCTGCATTATTTCGGCACGAAGCTGCTGAACCTGCCTTCGCTGTCGCCGCTGCCGAACGCGCAGGCCGGGCTCGTGTTCAACTGGCACTTCTGCGCAGGCGACCAGATCCAGCCGGCGCTTTACCTGAAGAGCCTGGGCGTCTGGAACAACGGGCCGTTCTCGCTCGTGGTGACGGCCGGCCCCGACGAGGCGGCCTTCGGCGACGGAAACGGCGTCAATCTCGCCAACAATCCGACCGCGCAGAGTCTCCTTAGGTACTTCCTGACCAAGGGGCATCGCGTCGGCAGCCACGGCGGCTGGATCCACGACTACTGGGGTGCGAATGCGAGCGAAACGAACGCGAGCACGTTCACGCAGTACCTGGTGATGAACCACCAGGCCGTCCAGGCCGTGACCGCCTTGCCGGATGTCGAATACGCGGCGCCGGAAGGCAACACGCCGACCTGGTCGGTGAACTGGCTTGAAAGCAACGGTTTCAACGGGTACTACTTCACCGGCCACACCGGCTCGGCGCCGACCCGCGCATATCGCAACGGCGCGATGCTGAACCCGGGCCTGTGGGCTTACCCGGTGATGCCGTTCGGCAAGTACGCGACGTTCGAGGAGTTCCAGCAGTATGCGGTGCCGACGACCGACGTGAACAACTGGTATGCATCGCTGATGAACTTCGTCGTCGCGAACCGCACGAGCCGGCTGATCTACGCGCACCCGGTAGGCGCGTCGTCCTACACGTCGACGCTGTCCGCGATCTTCTCGCAGGCCAACACGCTGAAGCTGACGGGGCAGTTCAGGTGGTACACGATGAGCGACATCACGGTGTTCGACCGCGCACGCCTGAACGTCACGTGGTCGGCCACCGACACCGGCAGCGGCTGGGCGTTCTCGGCCAGCCACCCGACGAGCCTCGCGAACATGACGTGGCTGCTGCCGAAAGCCAGCTTCGGGACGCCGGTCATCACGCAAGGCAGCGGCACCATCGGCATCACCGACTCGACGTACTGGCTCGTGACCGCGAACAGCGGTACCAGCCTCAAGTTCAGCAGCATCAAGATGCACTGAGCCACACCGTCGACCCGTTCGCCGGACGCGACGCGGCCAACGCCGCGTTCGGCGACGATTGCGCAGGACAATCCCGCGCAGGAGCCCCACATCATGAACTGGCCCGCGCTTTTCCCGGCCGCACGCGCGTGCGTGGCGGCCACCGTCAGGCGGTGCCATGCGTGGCGCGTTGCCTGCTGCGTCGCCGTGTGCTGCTCCGTGCTGCACGCGGGCGCCGCCGAACTCCAGCTCAACGGGTTGTATCAACGCCCCGACGGCGCGATCACCGTGCGCCTGAACGGGGCCGGCATCGATCCATATTTTGCGGCGAAGGCCCTGCTTGCCGCGGCCGATACCCGGATGGACGCCCGTCAGTCGGCACTTGCATGGATCGCATGGCTGTTGCCGCGGCAGCGTCCGGATGGCGGCTTCGATCGCTATTGCGTGAAGGACGGCCTGACGAACCGGTGCGCGGAAGCCGACGCGGACGACGCGATGATGGCGACCTGGATCGAGCTGCTCGCACGCTTCGCCCCGCCCGACGGAATGCCGGCCGCGTGGGAGCTCAGCCTGAACCGCGCGGGCGCGCACCTGGATGCGCTGCTCGACAAGACGAGCGGCGTCTATCAGATCTCGTCGTCGCTGCATGTCGCACTGCTGATGGACAACGTCGAGGTGCACAGCGCGTTCCAGGCGCTCGCCGCGTATTACGTGCGCCGCGGCGACGCCGTGCATGCGGCGCCGTGGAGCCAGCGCGCCGACCGGCTGTCGTCGGCGATCGTGAAGGTGTTCTGGCGCGGCACGCAGTCCGGCTTTCGCGCGAGCACGCAGAAGATCAGCGACGCGAGCTTCTATCCGGCGAAAGTCGCGCAGATTTTCCCGATCCTGTCGGGCATCCAGGTGCCGGACCAGTCGAACGACAGGATCTATGCGCAGTGGATGCAGAAGTACGGCAAGACCTGGATGCAACTCGCCGGCTCCGATTTTCCGTGGGGGCTGATCGCGCTGGTCGCATACAAGATGAACGACTGGAACACCGTCGCCTGCTGGTATGCGCGCTCGGGCCCGTACCGTCACGGCGCGCACTGGAATGTACTGGAGGAGGCACTGTACCTGGCATTCGAAAACAGGATGACCGACCCGCTCACGCCCGCCAAGTGCGGCTTCACGACGGCGGAGGTCACGGTGACCGGATCGCGCTGATACAACGGCGCACGGTTCGGCCCGCCGTTCATGAACGGACAAAGGGAAGGAGACGTGTCATGTGTGGCATCGTCGGCGCGGTCGCGCAACGGAACGTCGTTCCGATTCTGATCGAAGGTTTGCGCCGCCTCGAATATCGAGGCTACGATTCATGCGGCGTGGCGACCGTCATTGATGGCCACGCGCGCCGCGAACGCAGCGTGTCGCGCGTCGCGGATCTCGACGCGCACGTGCGCAGCGCCGGGCTGTGCGGCACCACCGGCATCGCGCACACCCGCTGGGCGACGCATGGCGCGCCCGCCACCTGCAACGCGCATCCGATCTTCTCGCGCGACGAAATCGCACTCGTGCACAACGGCATCATCGAGAATCACGAAACGTTGCGCAGGCAACTGTCGGACGAGCACTACGAATTCGACGGCCAGACCGACACCGAGGTCGTCGCCCACCTGATCCACAGCAAGTATCGCGGCGACCTGCTCGCCGCCGTGCGCGATGCGACGTCGCAGCTGCACGGCGCATATGCGATCGCGGTGTTCAGCAAGCACGAGCCGCAGCGGCTGATCGGCGCGCGTGTCGGGTCGCCGCTCGTCGTCGGCCTGAACGACGACGAATGTTTTCTCGCGTCCGACGCGCTCGCGCTCGCCGGCATCACCGATCGCTTCATCTTTCTCGAGGAAGGCGACATCGTCGAGCTGACACCGGGCGGCGTGCGCATTCTCGAGCGCGGCGGCACGCCGGTCGATCGCCCGATCCAGACCGTCTCGTCGACGCAGGGCGTGGTCGAGCTCGGGCCGTACCGGCATTTCATGCAGAAGGAAATCTTCGAGCAACCGCAGGCCGTGGCCGCGACCATTCCCGATGCGGGGCTGTTCGATCCGGCGGCATTCGGCCCGGATGCCGCGCGGGCGTTCGAGCAGATCGACAACGTGCTGATCCTCGCGTGCGGCACGAGTCACTATTCCGGCCTGACTGCGCGCCGCTGGCTCGAGACGATCGCGCGCCTGCCCGCGCAGGTCGAGATCGCGAGCGAATACCGTTACAGCGACGCGCTCGCGCTGCCGAATACGCTGGTGATCAGCGTGTCGCAATCCGGCGAGACCGCCGACACGCTCGCCGCGCTCAAGTACGCGCAGGCGCTCGGTCATGTCGACACGCTCGCGATCTGCAACGTGCCGACCAGCGCGATGGTGCGTCAGACCAGCCTGCGGTTCCTGACGCGCGCCGGCCCGGAAATCGGTGTCGCGTCGACCAAGGCGTTCACGACGCAGCTCGTCGCGCTGTTCATACTCGCGGTGACGCTTGGCCGGCTGCGCGGCTATGTCGATGATGCGCAGCTCGCCCGCTATGCGACGCAACTGCGACGGCTGCCGGACGCGCTCGAGGGCGTGCTCGCGCTGGAGCCGCAGCTCGAGCGCTGGGCGGTGGAGTTCTCGCGGCACGAGAATGCGCTGTTTCTGGGGCGCGGGCTGCATTACCCGATCGCGCTCGAAGGGGCGCTGAAGCTCAAGGAGATTTCGTATATTCACGCGGAAGCGTATCCGGCCGGCGAGCTGAAGCACGGGCCGCTCGCGCTCGTCACGCACGCGATGCCGGTCGCGACGATCGCGCCGAACGATGCGCTGCTCGAGAAGCTCAAGTCGAACATGCAGGAGGTGCGGGCGCGTGGCGGGCAGCTTTACGTATTCGCCGATGCCGATACGCGGATCGACAACGGCGAAGGCGTGTCGGTGCTGAGGATGCCGGATTACTACGGGCTGCTGTCGCCGATCCTGCACGTCGTACCGCTGCAGCTGCTCGCCTATCACGCGGCGTGCCTGCGCGGTGCGGATATCGACAAGCCGAGGAATCTCGCGAAATCGGTGACGGTGGAGTGACGGGAAGGGGGCTCGACGAGACTGCTTCGGTGAGATGCGGAGCGGCCTCGGAATGGCGGCGGCGGGCAAGCCGACGCGAATCGTGCACGGCCGCCCGGTCCGTTACGATTTCGCGTCGGCGGCTGGAGCGTCGTCGTCGATGCGGAACACGATCGGATCGCGCGGATAGTGCTTGATATCCGGCGATAAAGCGTACCTGCCCTCGGCCCAGTAATACGCGAAGGAAACGATCAGGATCGCCAGCGAAACGGGCAGCGACATGCGCCCCCATGCCCAAAAAGCGAGAAGCCCGAGCGCGCCGATGATCGAAAAAGCGATCATCGCTGGGCGTCGCGCTGTTGCGAGCGGCTGCCAGGTTTCAGGGTGAATCCCCGCGGCGATGAACGTCCTCGGATTGAAACGCAACCCCTGATGCGCGAGGCCGCACAGCAGCGCGACAATCAATTCGTGATGATTCTTGAAGCGAACGCAGCGGATGGCACTGTCGGCATCGTAATCCACGAGACTCGTGCGCAGCGTGAATCGCGTCGCCGGTTCGCGCTTGGCACCGCGTCGCCAGAACTGGAAACTCGCGGGGCGCATGGCCACTCGGGATGCCGTGTTGTATTCGACATCGCAGCGCAGGTCCTGGCTGGGTACGACTTCATGCCATTCGATGTGACGTTCCTGCTGCAGGGCTGCCGCATTCGAGCGTTTGCCTATCCCATATCGGAAGCCGGTTGCATCGACATGAAACCAGCCGCCAGTATTCCGCATGGCCCGAACGACGACGACCACCGCCCACGCGAGGCAGCCCAATATGCCGAGCCACAAAACGAATCCGATGAAGCCGCCTCGCGCGAAAGACGCATCGCCGAATGGCGCGGTGAGCAGCCCGACGAACATCGTGCCGAAAAACAGCAGGAAGCCGATATTGACCAGATAGGTATTGAACAGGTCCGGAATCCCTTCGCACGACGGAATCTGCCGAAGATGCGCCGGGAGCGTAATGACGCGCGGGTTTGCGCCGGTGTTCTGTCTTGATGGGTTCGACGTGTCGGCGATGCCGGACGACAAGGTGCCGTCTGAGCGGGTAGTCATGGCGCGTGGCCCTTTTCCGGAGGAGGTGTTCTGGAGATCGACGATTGATCAGATGGTAGTCGATATCGCGGAATGGCTCGCGTCCCGGATCCGGATTCGCACGAATGCGAAAGGCGAAAAAATCCGGCCCATTGTTCGCGTCTGTGTCGGAAATCGAGTAGACGATGGTGGTCGGATATCGCCGGCTGCTCACGAAGCGGTGCACTCACAACGCCGCCATTCGTGCGAACATTAACCCTCTATCCGACCACCAAACCCGAGACCGTCGTGATCCGATCGAATCCCGAAGGCAATCCGCAATCCGGTCATCCGCCGTGGATGTCCGTCGCGCTGGCCGAGCTGGGCATCCGCCGTTTCCCGCCCGGCAGCATCAATCCGCGCATCGTCGAATACAACAACCACACGAATCTCGTCGGCTACGACGACAAGATTTCGTGGTGCTCGTCGTTCGTCAACTGGTGTATGACGCACGCCGGCATCCGTGGCACGGGCTCGGCGCTCGCGCGCTCGTGGCTCGAGTGGGGTCGGCCGCTGGCGCGCCCGGTGTACGGCTGCATCGCGATCCTGACGCGCGACGATCCCGCGAGCTGGAAGGGTCACGTCGGGTTCTATCTGCGTCATGACGACGAGCACGTGCATCTGTTCGGCGGCAATCAGCTGGACGAGGTGCGCGAACTCGCGTATCCGCTGAGCGAGGTGATCGGATACCGGTGGCCCGACGCCGGCTGATCGCGCCGCCGGCCCTGCACCCCGTACATCCACGGGCCACGGGCCGGGGGCGCGGGGCGGCAGCGGTCAGTCCTTCGCGGCGGCGACGGCGGCCACGGCTTGCGTGTCCGTCCCGCCCGCCGCATCGTTCCTGCTCCACCCGCCGCCAAGCGACCGATACAACGCGACCGCGGCCAGCGCATGCTCGCGCCTCACCTGATTGAGCGCATCCGAGTCCCGCAGATAGACCTCCTGCGCGGACAGCACATCCAGAAAATCCGTCGCGCCGCCCTTGTAGAGCTGATTCGCCAGCCCGAGCGCCTTGCCCGACGCCGCGAGCGCACTGTCGAGCCGCCGTGCCGCTTCATCGCTGCTGACGAGGTTCGCGCGCGCATCCTCGACTTCCCGCAGCGCCTGCAGCATCGTCTGCCGCAAACCGAGTTCCGACTCGCGCATCCGGCTTTCGCTCTGCGTGATGTCGGCCGTGATCCGCCCCGCGTTGAAGATCGGGCTGGTCGCGCTCAGCGCAGCGCTGAACAGGTTGTCGGTCAGCGTCGGCAAGCCGAGATACGACGCGGCAAGAATCCCGTCCGCCAGGTTCAGCGAGAACTTCGGATACCGCTCGGCCTTCGCGACACCGACCTGCGCCGCGCGCCGTTCGACCTGCGCGTAAGCGGTGAGCACGTCGGGCCTTCGCAGCAGCGCCTGCGAAGGCAGCGTGCTGGGCGAGCCGGCCGGCGGCGCGGGAATCGCGCCGGCCTGCGCGAGCACGAGCCGGTCGACCGACTCGGGCGTGCGGCCCGAGTACACGGCGATCAGGTTGAGCTGATGCGCGATCTGCGCGTGCGTCGGCGGAATTCGCGCTTCGAGCGCATCGAGCTGGTTCTGCGCGCGCGTGACGTCGAGTTCGGTCGACAACCCGAACGCCTGGCGCTTGCGCGTGAGCTCGAGCGCATGCCGACGGATCGCCGCGTTGTCCTGCAGGAGCTTCAGTTCCTGCTGCGCCCAGCGCAGGTCGACGTACGCGGACGCCGCATCGGCCGCGAGCGCGAGCCGCATCGCATCTTCCGCATGCTGTTGTCCGACCAACTCGGCTTGCGCGGCGAGCAGGTCGAGCCGTTCGCCGCCGAACACGTCCGGCGACCAGCTCAGCGCGAGCCCGATGCCGGCCTGCCGCACGTAGCCGAGCGGCGGCGGCGTGTTCTGGCGCGCGTCGGACGCACGCGCTGTCGCGTCGAGTTCGGGCAGCAGCGCCGCGCGCTTCTGCACGGTCAGCGCCTGCGCCTGCTTCACGCGCTCGGTGGCGGCCTGCAGATCGAGGTTGCCGTCGAGTACGGTCGCGATCAGCCGGTCGAGCACGGGATCGTGGAACCGCGCCCACCACGCGGCGGCGTCGATGTCCGCGCGCGGCACGTCGGTGTCCCACGCGACGGGCGCGAGCGATTGAACGGAATCGTGCAGCGCGGGATGCTGCGCGGGCTGCACCGCGCAGCCGGCGGCGAACGCGCTGACGGCCAGCGCGACGAGTAGTTTTTTCAAGACGATGACCTCGGCTTCAGTGCGCGTCCGGCGGCGGCGCGTTCAGGGTAATGGGACGGGAAAACGCGACGGCGATCAGCGCGACGATGAAGCATAGCGACAGCGCGTAGTACGCATCGGCGTAGGTGAGCGTCAGCGCTTCGCGATAGATCAGGCGGTGCAGGTTCGCGAGGCCGGCCTGGGCGGTATCCAGCGTGTTGCCGGCCACCGAGGTCCAGTACGCGGCCTGGCGATCGAGCAGCGACGCCACCTGCGGCGCGCCGGCGCTCACGTGCTCGTTCAGGCGCAGGTAGTGAAAGTTCAGCCGGTCGTTGAGCATCGTCGCGCTCACCGCGATGCCGATCGCGCCGCCGAGGTTGCGCATCAGGTTGAACAGGCCGCTCGCCGATTTCAGCCGCGACTGCGGCAGCGAGCCCAACGCCATCGTCACGATCGGCGGCACGCTGAACTGCTGGCCGATGCCGCGCAGCGCCTGCGGCAGCAGCAGCTCCCGCCAGCCCCAGTCATGCGTGATCGGCGTGTACAGGTAGCAGCCGAGGCCGAAGCAGACGAGCCCGAACACGAGCAGCGCGCGCATGCTGAAGTAGCGCGCGGCGAACGCATACGCGCAGAGCGCGAGCAGCTGGAACGCGCCGACCGACAGCAACGCGATGCCGATCTGCAGCGAACTGAACGCACGCACCTGCGACAGGAACAGCGGCGTGAGGAACACCGTCACGAAGATGCCGATGCCCGTCACGAACGACAGCAGGCTGCCGATCCCGAAGTTGCGCACGGCGAGCGCGCGCAGGTCGACGACCGGATCGTCCGCGGTCAGCGCGTGCACGATGAACAGGAAGCCGCAGATGCCGGAGATCCACGCGCAGATCACGATCGCGTCGTCGCTGAACCAGTTCTTGCGCGGGCCTTCCTCCAGCACGTATTCGAGGCAGCCGAGGAAGCCCGACATCAGCGCGATGCCGAGATAGTCGCCGCGCTTGAGCAGGCTCGGGTCGGGTTCGTCGATATGCACGTAGCGCGGCACCAGCACGGCCACGGCGATGCCCGGCACGAGGTTCAGGTAGAACAGCCAGTGCCACGACCATTGATCGGTGATCCAGCCGCCGATCACCGGCCCGATCGCCGGCGCGAGCGACGCGAGCGCGCCGATCGTCGTCGACGCGATCAGCCGCTGCCTGCCCGGGAACAGCACGAACGCGGTCGTGAACACGGTCGGGATCATCGCGGCGCCGAGCGCGCCCTGCAGCCCGCGGAACAGGATCATCGAGTTGATGTCCCACGCGAGCCCGCACAGCATGCTCGTGATCGTGAAGCCGACGGCCGACGCGACGAACAGCCAGCGCGTCGACATCACCTTCGACAGCCAGCCCGACATCGGGATCACGATGATCTCGGCGATCAGGTAGGCCGTCTGCACCCACGACAGCTCGTCCTGGCTGGCGGACAGGCCGCCGCCGATGTCGCGCAGCGACGACGCGACGATCTGGATGTCGAGCGTCGCCATGAAGAAGCCGACGCACATCAACGCGAACGCGAAGACGCGCTGCTTCGTCGGTTGCGACGCGGGGTCGCCGGAAAACGCGGTGGTCATGGTCGGCTCCCGTTCAGTTCGCGTGGTCGGTGTGCACGATCACGGCCGCGGACAGGCCGGGGCGCAGCACGTGCTCGATGCCCGGCTGCGGATCGAGATGCACGCGCACCGGCACGCGCTGGACGATCTTCGTGAAGTTGCCGGTCGCATTCTCGGGCGGCAGCACGCTGAAGGTCGCGCCGGTTGCAGGCGCAAGGCTGTCGACGCGGCCGTGCAGGCGCGTGCTCGACGCATCGAGCGTGACGTCGACGCGATCGCCCGCGCGCATCTTGCGCAGTTGGTCCTCCTTGAAGTTCGCGTCGATCCACAGGCCGGAGGCCGGCACGACCGTCAGCAGCGGCACGCCGACATTCGCGAGCATCCCGACGCGGCTCGTGCGATTGCCGACGTAACCGTCGACCGGCGCGCGGATCGTCGTGTACTCGACATTGAGCGCCGCGACGCGTTGCGCGGCGAGCGCCGTGTTCACGCGGGCCCGCGCATCGGCGAGCTGCGCGCCGAGCACGTCGAGCTGCCGCTTCGATGCGAGCAGCGCGGCGTCGCTGCGGGCGACGGCCGCATCCGCCTTCGAATAATCGGCATCCGCGCGCTCGACGATCTGGTTCGACACCGCATCGGATTTGACGAGCTCGCGGTAGCGCACGCGGTCGGACGACGCGCGCGTGAGCTCGGCCGACGACGCATTGCGGTCCGCCGCGTGCTGGCCGATCACCGCGTATTGCAGCTGCTGCTTCGCTTCGAGTTCCGTCACCGCGGCGCGCGCGCCGTCGACTTCCGCGTCGGCCTGCGCGAGCTTCGCATCGTAGTCGCGCGCATCGAGCTTCACGAGCACGTCGCCGGCCTTCACGCGCTGGTTGTCGGTCACGAGGATCTTGTCGACGAAGCCGTTCACCTTCGGCGCGAGCACTGTGACGTCGCCGCCGACATACGCATCGTCGGTGCTTTCCTGGAAGCGCAGCACGAACAGCCAGTCGAGCGCGGCCGCGGCCACGACGACGACCACGGCGCCCACCGCGATGCGCATCCACGGCACGCGGCGCTGCTGCTTCGCGGGCCGGTCGATTGTGGCTGCTTCGCGGGAAGCAGCGGCTTGGGTCGTTTCCATCGAGTCACCTATGTATATGCACTTATCAAAACGATCGACGACGTCGCATCGATCGGGAAAGGGCGCTAGCGGTCCGGCAGGTTGTGCGTGATCCGAAACAATTCGTCTCTGAGGCGGGCCGCCCGGGCCGACCCGAACCGCTGCTCGAACGCTTGCTGCGCGGCGAGCCAGTGCACATGCGCGTCGGCGATCCTGGCTTCGCCGTGCTCGGTCAGCACGAACGTCTGGCGGCGGCAGCGCGGCTCCATCCGGCCCGTGACGAGCGCCGCGCCGATCAGCGGCTTGAGCGCGCGCAGGAGCGCGGTGCGCTCGATCACCAGCACCGCCGACAGCGTCGCCATCGTCAGGCCGGGGCGCTCCCGCAGCAGCGCGAGAATGCTGTACTGCGACGGCGTGACGCCCGCCCGCGACAGATAGCGTTCGTAGAACTGCGAGATTCGCCGCGCGGCCTGCCGGATCGCGAAGCAATCGTCGTCGGTGAGGGTGGTCGTGTGCATGTGCACATATTAGGTGCCGAGGCGGCCCGAAGCGAGGGGCGGGACGCGATCAGATTGGTGTCGTGGCTGTACCAATCGGCGGCCGGACGGCGCGTTTTCGCGCCGGATCAGGCGGCGGCGGGAACAATCCGGCCGTCGTGGTCGCAGTACGCGGCCGTGTAGTCGATGAACGCCTTGACCTTCGCGGGCAGCAGCGCGCGGTTCGCGTAAGCGAGCTTGATCTCCACGAACGCGTCGACCAGATCGGCGCCTTCGAGCAGCTGTACGAGCGCGCCCGACGCGAGTTCGGCCTCGACGAGCGTTCTCGGCACGACGCCGATGCCGAAGTCGTGCATCACCATTTCACGGTTGAAGACGGGGCTGTTCGACGAGATGTCGAAGCTCAACGGCACGGTCAGCGTGTCGCCGTCGACGCGAAACGTCAGCGCGGGCCGGCGCAGCGACGGCGACATCGGCACGAACGCATGCTCGGCGAGCGCGGCCGGCGTCTCCGGGCGCGGATGCGCGCGCAGATACGCGGGCGTCGCAACGATCACCACCGGAATGCGTTCGACGAGGCGCACCACGGTCGTCTCGCTCGTCAGCATGTACGGCACGACGATGCCGATGTCATAGCCTTCGCTGACGAGATCGACCGGGCGCTCGGTCAGCGTGACGTCGAGACGCACCTTCGGATGCGCGGCCTTGAAGCCGGCGATCAGCGGCACGAGCCGGTTCAGCGCGGCCGTCGTGTGCGCGACGAGGCGCAGCAGCCCCTCCGGTTCGCGCGTGTGCGACTGCGCCTGCGCTTCCAGCGAGTCGAGTTCGTCGAGCACGGCCGCGCAGCGCTCGTAGATGCGCTCGGCGGTTTCGGTCAGCGAGACCTGGCGCGTGGTCCGGTGCAGCAGGCGGCTGCCGAAGCGCGCCTCGAGATCCGCGACCGCCCGCGACACGACCGGCCGCGCGAGGCCGTGCATGTCGGCGGCGCGCGTGAAGCTGCGCATTTCCACCACCGACCGGAAGATCCGCAGCTTGTCGATGTAGTCCATGTTCGTCTCCTCGCGGCGATGGCGGCGCGGTGAAGGCGGCCGGCCCGGCCATGTTACGGCGGAGTGTACATTGACTTTATGCATATGCACATATAAATTGCCGATCATGAACGATATCCAGATCGCCGATGCCTGCAATTGCCTCGCGCTGCGTCAGGCGGCGCGCTTCGTCACGCAACTCTACGAGCGGCATCTGGCCCCGGTCGGTGTCACGCCCGCGCAGTTCTCGATCATGGCGAACCTGTCGCGCCGGCCCGGCCTGGTGATGAGCGAGCTTGCCGACACGCTGGTGATGGACCGCACCACGCTGTTGCGCGCGCTCAAGCCGCTGCAGCGCGACGGATTCGTCGCCGCGGCCGCGGCCGAGCATGACGCACGCGCGCATGCGCTCAGCCTGACAAAGCTCGGCGAGCGCACTTACGCGCAGGCGAAAGTCGCGTGGCAGGCCGCGCAGGACGAGTTCGACACGCAGTTCGGCCGCGACCGGGCCAAGGCGCTGCGCGACGAACTGTTCAGCCTGACGGCGCAGCGATAGCCGCAACGCGCGGTAGTATGACAAAAGCGATCCGGGCCCGCCGGACGAGACACGAGGAGTACCCCCATGCTGCAGTTGAGCGAGCGCGACGACGCGATGTTGCGCGGCGCATTCGGCGACGGCGTCGCGCGCGCGATGCGGATCGTCACGCGCACGGCCGAGGTCATGTCGGCGCCGCACCTGATCGACATCACGTCCGCGCATATCGACGGCTGCCTTTACCACGGCCGGACGAGCCTCGACTTCGTCGAGTACTTCGTCGACACCGGCGCGCAAGTCGCGGTGCCGACCACGCTGAACGTCGGGTCGCTCGACCTGATCCATCCCGAGCTGTATCACGGCGACCGCACGATCGAGCGCGACGCCCGGCGGCTGATGGATGCGCATCTGCAGCTCGGCTGCGAATCGAGCTTCACGTGCGCGCCGTATCAGCTGAAGCATCGTCCGCGCGTGGGCGAGCAGATCGCGTGGGCCGAATCCAATGCGATCGTGTTCGCGAATTCGGTGCTCGGCGCGCGCACCAGCCGCTATGGCGACTTTCTCGATCTGGCCGCCGCGATCACGGGGCGTGCGCCGTATGCGGGCCTGCACGTCGAATCGAATCGCGCGGCGCGGATCGTATTCAACGCGCCGGCGTTCGGCAACCGGCCGTCGCGCGACATCTATTTCGCGGCGCTCGGCTTGCTGATCGGCAGGATCGCGGGCGCGATCGTCCCTGCCATCGTCGGGCTGCCCACGGACACCACCGAAGACGAACTCAAGGCGCTCGGCGCGGCCGCCGCATCGAGCGGGGCCGTCGCGCTGTTCCATGCGGTGGGCGTCACACCCGAGGCGCCGACGCTCGACGCCGCGTTGCACGGACAGGCGGCGCAGCGAACGGTCGATGTCGCGATGGCCGACCTCGACGAGATTCGCCGCACGCTGAATCATGGCGCGGCCGGCGATGCGCTCGTCGCGGTCGCGCTCGGCACGCCGCATTTTTCGCTCGCCGAATTCCGCACGCTCGACGCGCTGCTCGATCAGTTCGACGGCAAGCCGAAGTGCGATTTCTACGTGAACACGAGCCGCTTCATCCTCTGGGAGCTGGGCGAGCTCGGGCTCGCCGGCAAATTCGACGCGCGCGGCGTCCAGATCGTCGTCGACACCTGCACGTACATCACGCCGGTGATGAAACAGCTGTCGGGCCTGGTGATGACCAACTCGGCGAAGTGGGCGTCGTATGCGCCCGCGAACATCGGGGTGACGGTTGCGTACGGCAGCATGCGCGAGTGTGTGCGCTCCGCGTTCGAGGGAAAGGTGCGATTCGATGACTGAAGCAACGATGAGGCAACTGACGGGCGACACGCTCGTGCCGGGCAGCGCCTGCGCGCACACGATCGTGCTCGACAAGCCGCTCAGCTTCTGGGGCGGCTACGACTCCGCCGCGGGGCGGATCGTCGATCGCGGGCATCCGCAGGCCGGCGCGAGCCTGTCCGGCCGGATCATGGTGATGCCGCACGCGAAGGGCTCGAGTTCGAGCAGCAGCGTGCTCGCGGAAGCGGTGCGCAACGGCACGGGGCCGGTCGGGATCGTGCTGAAGGAGCGTGACCTGATCATCTCGATAGGCGCGATCGTGGCGGCGGAGCTCTATGCGATCGCGGTGCCGGTGATCTGCGTGACGGACGACGTGTATGACGCGATTGTCGCGGCGACCGGCGACGTGCGGATCGATGCAGTCGAAGGCGATGGCGGCGCGCGGATCGACGTCGGCAGCTGACCTTCCGCTTACTCGCGTGCCGGGTCGCCGGCCGCTTCCCGGTATGCACTTGGCGTCTGCCCGGCCCACCGTCGGAATGCGCGCGTGAAATTCGCCGGGTCGGTGAATTGCAGCCGCTCGGCGATCGTCTTCAGGTCGAGGTCCGAGGCCGCGAGCAACTGCTTCGCATCGCGAAACCGCGCTTCGTCGAGCAGTTGCCGGTAGCTCGAGCCGGCTTCCTCGAGCCGGCGCCGCAACGTGCGCGTCGACACGAGCAGCGCGTCGGCGAGCGCCTCCGGGCTCGAATAGTCGCCGGCCGTGCGCGCCAGTTCCGCGCGCACGCGCTCGACCAGATCGCCTTCCTCCTGGCGCACCTGCGCATACTCGCGCTCGACCTGCACGAGCGCCTGCCGGTGTGCGACTTCGTCGGCGAGCGGCAGCGGCCAGTCGAGCACGTCGCGCGCGATCCACAGCGCATTCGCCGCGCAGCCGAATTCGACCGGCGGCAACGGGTCGCGATAACGCGCGAAATAGTCGGGCTCCGGCCACGCGAAGCGCAGCGCGATCGGCGGCGACGCGCGCCCGGACCACTGCGAGATATTCTGCGCGAGCCCCGTCAGCACGAACTCGAACATCACGTGATGCTGCAGCGCGGGGCTCGCCTGCACGCCGTGCAGTTCGAGCGTTGCGCCGTGTTCGTCCTCCGCGTAGGTCAGACGATATTGCCGATTGCGCATCCGGAAGTAGCGCTGCGTGACGACCAGCGCGTCGCGGATGTCCCGCGCGGTCAACGTCGCATAGCCGAGGAAGCCGTGCACGGTCGGCTTCAGCAGCAGCCCGAACGCGAGCCCGATGCCCGGATCGCCGCCGATCTCGATCGCGTTCAGCACGAGCCGGCCCCATTGCGACGGCGCGACGCGCGCGTCCGGTTCGGCCAACACCGCATCGCGCAGCCCGGTGCCTGCGCGCACCGCGGCCAGATCGACGCCGCGCGCGGCCAGCGCCTGCAGCAGCAGGCGCGGATAGGCGACCGGAATCGTCGGCCGGCGGAGCCCGAGGTGATCCTTGCGTGACGGGGAGGTCATGTCGATTTGGCCGGAAATGACAAGCATTATGGCTGTTTGCCCCCTCACGTTCAAGGCGGCGCGCGCCTACGATGACACCCATCGCTTACGGCAGACTCATCATGACGACTCCCTTTCCCCACCTGCTCGCCCCGCTCGACCTCGGCTTCACCACGCTGAAGAATCGCGTGTTGATGGGCTCCATGCACACGGGCCTCGAGGACAGCCGCAAGACGCTGCCGCGGCTCGCCGACTATTTCGCCGAACGGGCGCGCGGCGGCGTCGGCCTGATCGTGACCGGCGGTTTCGCGCCGAACGTGGCCGGCTGGACCAAGCCGTTCGGCGGCACGCTGATGACGTCCGCCGGCGCGCGGCGCCATCGCGTGATCACCGACGCCGTGCATGCGGACGACGGCAAGATCGCGCTGCAGATCCTGCATACCGGCCGCTACGGCTACCACCCGTTCGCGGTCGCGCCGTCGAAGATCAAGTCGCCGATCTCGCCGTTCGCGCCGCATGAACTCAGCGCGCGCGGCGTCGAGCGGCAGATCCGTGCGTTCGTCCGCTGCGCGCAGCTCGCGCGCGAGGCCGGCTACGACGGCGTCGAGATCATGGGCTCCGAGGGCTACCTGATCAACCAGTTCATCTCGATGCATACGAACAAGCGCGGCGACCAGTGGGGCGGTTCGTATGAAAACCGGATCCGCCTGCCGATCGAGATCATCGAGCGCACGCGCGAAGCGGTCGGGCGCGACTTCATCCTGATCTACCGGCTGTCGATGCTCGACCTGATTCCGGACGGCAGCGACTGGAGCGAGACCGTGCAGCTTGCGAAGGCCGTCGAGCGCGCGGGCGCGACCATCATCAACACGGGGATCGGCTGGCACGAGGCGCGCGTGCCGACGATCGCGACGTCGGTGCCGCGCGGCGCGTTCGCGTGGGTGACCAGGAAGATGAAGGGCGAAGTCGGCATCCCGCTCGTGACGACCAACCGGATCAACCGGCCCGAAGTGGCCGAGCAGATTCTCGCGGACGGCTGCGCGGACATGGTGTCGATGGCGCGTCCGCTGCTCGCGGATGCCGAGTTCGTCGTCAAGGCCGCGCAGGGCCGCGCCGACGAGATCAACACCTGCATCGGCTGCAACCAGGCGTGTCTCGACCACGCGTTCAAGAACAAGATCGCGTCATGCCTGCTGAACCCGCGCGCGTGCCACGAGACGGAGCTGGTCTACGCGCGGGTGCGGCAGCCGAAGCGCATCGCGGTCGTCGGGGCGGGGCCGGCCGGGCTCGCGTGCTCGACCGTGCTCGCGCAGCGCGGCCACCACGTCGACCTGTTCGACGCAGCCGCGGAGATCGGCGGCCAGTTCAACATGGCGAAGCGGATCCCGGGCAAGGAAGAGTTTGACGAAGCGCTGCGCTACTTCGGCCGCCAGGTCGAGCTGACCGGGGTGAACCTGCATCTGAACCGCCGCGTCGACGCGAGCGACCTGATCGCGGGCGGCTATGACGAGATCGTGCTCGCCACCGGCGTGGCGCCGCGCGACCCGAAGATTCCCGGGCAGAACGGGCCGAACGTGCTCAGCTATATCGACGTGCTCGCCGGCAGGCGGCCGGTCGGCCGGCGTGTCGCGGTGGTCGGCGCGGGCGGCATCGGCTTCGATGTCGCCGAGTATCTGGTGCAGGACGGCGAGTCGCCGACGCTCGATCTGGAAGAGTGGAAAGCGGAGTGGGGCGTGACCGATCCGGCCGCGACGCGCGGCGGCGTGACGCGCGCGCAGGTCGCGGCGCCCGCGCGCGAAGTGACGCTGCTGCAACGCAAGGCCGCGCCGCTCGGCAAGGGGCTCGGCAAGACGACCGGCTGGATTCACCGCGCGACGCTGAAGATGAAGCAGGTGAAGATGATCGGCGGCGTGAACTACGAATTGATCGATGCGCGCGGGTTGCACGTGTCGTATGGCGAGCAGCGTACCGATCACGAACTGATCGAAGCCGACACGATCGTGCTGTGCGCGGGGCAGGAACCGCAGCGCGCGCTGCTGGCGCCGCTGCAGGCAGCCGGACGGTCGGTGCATCTGATCGGCGGCGCGGAACTGGCGGCCGAACTCGATGCGAAGCGTGCGATCGATCAGGGTTCGCGTCTCGCCGCGCGGCTGTAACGGGCCATCGTTCCGGGTATCGGGACGGCGTGCGTCGCGCGGCGATGCGCTGCCTGCGCGACGGCTCGCGGTTTTCCGCCTCGTGACTCGCCAGGCCGGCGCGCACCGACAGCGTGGAACCGATGTGCCGCGTCGCCATGCGACGCGATTCCGGCACGCTGCCGTCTGCCGCCGGCCCGCGTGTGTCATGCCGCTTCGGCCCGTTCCTCCTCCTCCGCTTCCAGCATCGCCTTGACGATCAGGTAGACGGCCGGCAGGTCGTCGTCGTCGCGACGCCAGTCGACCGGCTCCTCGACGTCCGCCGCGACCAGCCGGCTGTCGCGCAGGCGGATGAACGCGTCGACGACGGTCGGATCGTTGCGGCTCAGGAAACCGGCGTTCGAGAACGCGAGTTCCTCGACGTTCAGCAGCGCCTGCCAGCTCATCGTGCGGACGGCGGCCGGATGCGTGCGGCGTCGCAGGCCGAGCGCGCGCTGCGCAGGGCCGCCGACGACACGCTGCAGATCGACGACCGCCCGCTGCGCGGCACGCTCGAAGTGGCCGGGGTTGAAACCGGGTTGCTCGGGATCGAATGCGGATGACTGGAACATGGTCGCCTCACAAAAGTCCGTCCGTCATGGGTGACGGAATTCGGGTCAAATGGTGCAAAAGCACTGTAAATATATACAGTGTTCAACGCGGTTTCAAGCCCTGAATGAACACGCGTGTGCCGCGGCCTGTTTCGGACGATGGGAAGTGCGGTTGCGTCCGTGCCGCACGCGATTCATACCGACGCGGCGATCGTCTCGCGCAACCACCGATGCGCGGGATCGCGATGCACGCGTTCGTGCCACAGCATCGACATCTCGTAGCCGGGGACGTCGACCGGCGCTTCCACGACGCGTAATGCGGGCGTGTTGCGGACCAGCCGCTCCGGCAGCATGGCAACGAGATCGGTGCTGGCGACGGCCGACATCACGAACAGGAAATGCGGAACCGACAGCACGACGCGCCGCGCGGCGCCCGCTTTCGCGAGCGCTTCGTCCGTCACGCCGAAGAAGCCGCCGCCGTCGGGCGACACGATCACGTGTTCCAGCGCGCCGAACTGCGCGAGCGTGGGGCGCCGCTTCAGCTTCGGATGACCGGCGCGGCCGACCAGCACGTATCGCTCGACGAACAGCGGCAGGCGCCGCATGCCTTGCGGCGATCCTTCGGTCGTATGGAACGCCAGGTCGATGCCGTTTCGCTCCGCGTCCTGCTCGATGCGTGGCGGCACGAGTTCGACGACGGCGAGCCGCGCAGCGGGGGCGGCCGAACGCAGCGTGTTCAGCGCGGGCAGCACGATCGTCGATTCGCCATAGTCGGTGGCGGCTACGCGCCACGTGTTCGTCGCGGTTGCCGGATCGAACGGCGTCGCCGTCAGCACCGCCCGCTCGAGCGCGTCGAGCGCTTCCCGCAGCGGCTCGCGCAGCGTTTCGGCGCGTGCGGTCGGCCGCATCCCGCGCGGCCCCGGCAGCAGCAGCGGATCGCCGAACAGGTCGCGCAGTTTCTGCAACTGCACGCTGACCGACGGCTGCGACATGTTCAGTTTTTCAGCCGCCCGCGTGACGTTGTGCTCGGCGAGCAGCACGTCGAGCGTGACGAGCAGGTTCAGGTCGAGTCGTCTGAGATTGTTCATGGCTATACCTGGAATATCAGGAATTCATTTCTAATATAGCGTTGGCGGCGGCATCCTGCAGTCATTCAATCAACGGAGCAGTGAACATGAACGTGCTGATCGTCTATGCCCATCCCGAACCACGTTCGCTGAACGGCGCGTTGCGGGATTTCGCGGTCGAGCATCTCGAAGCCGCCGGCCATGCCGTGCAGGTGACTGATCTGTACGCGATGAACTGGAAGGCCGCGTTCGACGCGCATGACGTGACCGACCGTGCGCCCGACGCACGCTTCGATCCCGCGCTCGATTCGAAGCGTGCGTTCGAGACGGGCACGCAGCGCGACGACATCGCGCGCGAACAGGACAAGCTGAAGTGGGCCGACGCGGTGATCCTGCAGTTTCCGCTGTGGTGGTTCTCGATGCCGGCGATCATGAAGGGCTGGGTCGAGCGTGTGTATGCGTACGGCTTCGCGTACGGCGTCGGCGAGCATTCCGACCAGCATTGGGGTGACCGCTACGGCGAAGGCTCGCTGGCGGGCAAGCGTGCGATGGTGATCGTCACGACGGGCGGCTGGGAGTCGCACTACAGCGCGCGCGGCATCAACGGGCCGATCGACGACGTGCTGTTTCCGATCCAGCACGGGATCCTGTATTACCCGGGGTTCGACGTGCTGCCGCCGTTCGTGATCTACCGGACGGGACGGATGAACGACGTGCGCTTCGACGAAACGCGCGCGGCGCTCGGCAAGCGTCTCGACGAACTGTGGACCGCACGGCCGATTCCGTTCCGGCGGCAGAATGCAGGGGACTACGAAATTCCGGCGCTGACGCTGAAGGCCGGGATCGCGCCGGAGAAGGTGGGGTTTGCGGCGCACCTCGCGCACGAGCAGTGACGTGTGCGATCACGGCCGGTCGATGCGCCGCTCGATGCGCAGGCGGCCCGGCGGTTCGAAGTGGGTGCCGAAGCGCACGAGTCCCGTGTTCTTCAGGTGGCATGTCATTTCGAAGCTGACCAGGATGCCGGGATCGCGGTTGTCGACGATCCCGACCTCGATCGAACGGATGCGCGGCTCGTATTTCAGTAGCGTGACTTCCATCTGCTGCTTGAGCAAATGCGCCGACGCGGGCAATGCCTTGTAGATGTTCGTGAGGTCGGGCAAACCGTAGTCGGGCAGATGCTTGAGCGCGCCGGCCCGCGTATTGAGAATGCGGCGCACGTTCTGCTGCACGCTCAGGCATTCGAGCGTCCGGTCGTCGTAGGCGCCGATCGGCTCGCCGCCGACCTGGCCGAGCAGCATGTCGTAGAGGGAGGGGCCGGCGGTCATGGGTGGTTCGGTTGCTCGATGCGAGCATCGATCGTGGCCGGGGCATCGATGAAATCGATCGTCAACGCACCTTCCAGGCCGGTCGACAGCACGATGTGTCGCGGCGTGACACCCGTTGCCATCCGGGCAAGCAGTTCACGGGACACGACGGGCAGCACGCGCTGGTTCAGGAACGCATCGACGCCGCGTGCGCCGGATTCCCGCGACACGCAGTGCTGCGCGATCGATTCGATGAGATCGTCCCCACACGTGAGCGTGACGGCGTGTTGCCGATGCAGGCGTTCGGCAGTCTTGTCCACTTTGATCCGCACGATCGATGCAAGCGCCGCGGCATCGAGCGGCCGATAGACGAGCGTCTGGAAGCGTGCGAGCAGCGCCGGCTGAAAATGCGCGACCAGCTGCGGATGAATGGCTTCGCGCAATGCGACCTGCGTGATCGACGCGTTTTCGGCCGTCGCATCGTCGATCTGCGCACTGCCGAGATTGGACGTCATCACGATCACGCAGTTGCGGAAGTCGATCTCGCGCCCTTCGCCGTCGCGCATCGTGCCGCGGTCGAACACCTGATAGAAGATGTCGAGCACATCGCGGTGCGCTTTCTCGACCTCGTCGAGCAGTACGACGCTGTACGGGCGCTGGCGTATCGCTTCGGTCAGCACGCCGCCGCGTCCATAGCCGACGTAACCGGGCGGCGAACCCTTGAGTTGCGACACCGTGTGCGCTTCCTGGTACTCCGACAGATTGATCGTCGTCAGCGCGGCTTCACCGCCGAAGAGCACGTCGGCGAGCGCTAGCGCCGTCTCGGTCTTGCCGACGCCGGACGGCCCGGCGAGCAGGAATACGCCGAGCGGCGCGTGCTCGCTTTTCAGGCCGGCCTTGGCGGTGCGCAGGCTCTCCGCCAATGCGCCGATCGCATCGTCCTGTCCGACCACGCGTGTCGCGAGCGTCGACTCGAGCGCGAGCAGGCTTCGCAGTTCGTCCTCGACGAGGTTGCCGACCGGTACGCCCGTCCATTCGGCGACGACACGCGCGATGGACGGCGCGTCGACGTCGGCGGCAATCATCGGCGACTTGCGTTGAACGGCCGACAACGCGTCGAGCGCATCCGAGACGGCGGCCGGATCGGCCGATCGATTCGTCGTGTCGCGAAGGGAATGCACGACGCCGACGAGTTCGCGTTCGCGCGTGTACTGATCCAGCAGCCTGTCGGCGGCTTCGCGCGCGGTGTCGTGTTCCGTGCCGATCGACGCACGCCGTTCGGCGACAGCCGCGATCCCTGCGTAGAGGTCCGCGTCGAGCGCGGCGCGCTCCAGTTCGAGCGCCGCCAGCGTCGCACGCGCCTGTTGCAGTTCCGCGGGCGGCACGTCGAGCGACATGCGCACGCGCGCGGCGGCCGTGTCGATCAGGTCGACGGCCTTGTCCGGCAACTGTCGCGCGGGAATATAGCGGCGCGACAACCGCACGGCCGCGACGATCGCTTCGTCGCGGATATGCACGCCGTGATGCTTCGCATAGCGGCTCGCGAGCCCGCGCAGCATCAGGCAGGCGGAATCGTCGTCCGGTTCGTCGACCTTGATGACCTGAAAGCGCCGTTCGAGCGCGGCGTCGCGCTCGAAATATTCCTTGTACTCGGCCCACGTGGTGGCCGCGATCGTGCGCAACTCGCCGCGCGCGAGCGCCGGCTTGAGCAGGTTGGCCGCGTCGGCGCCGCCTGCCGCGTTGCCTGCGCCGATCAACGTATGGGCTTCGTCGATGAACAGCAGGATCGGTGTTTCGGATGCTCGCACTTCGTCGATCACGTTCTTCAGGCGTTGCTCGAATTCGCCTTTGACGCCCGCACCGGCCTGCAACAAGCCGAGATCGAGCGTCAGGATGCGCGTGTCGCGGATCGTTTCCGGAACGTCGCTTTCGACCACACGCAGCGCAAGCCCTTCGACGAGTGCGGTCTTGCCGACGCCCGGCTCGCCGACCAGGATCGGATTGTTCTTGCGGCGGCGCGCGAGCACGTCGATCATCTGCCGGATCTCCCGGTCGCGGCCGAATACCGGGTCGATTTCGCCTCTACGCGCCTTTTCGGTCAGATCGAGCGCAAAGCGTGCGAGTGCATCGCCGTCGATCGCGCGCGGCGGCACGTGGGGCGTGTGCGGTGAGGCGTTGCCGGTGGCGGCCCCGGTCGTTGTTCCGTCGGCGCGCGAACTGTCGACTGGGTCGGCCGCCCGTTTCGATACCGTTTCGTCGAATACGTTTTCGCACGAGCGCCGCCCGAGCCGGGGCAGCACGCGTCGGATCTGCGCACTGGAAACCGACAGCAGCGGCCATGCGCGCTGGGTGCGCAGCACATGCGGTGCGTCGACGATGGCCTGTAGCAGATGCCCGGAGCGAATGGCGCCGTCGGGGTCGTCGGACACCGCCTGCGCCCACGCATCCTCCAGCACCGTGGCGAGTTGCCGAGACAGCGCCGGCATGCCGCGCAACGTGCGTGGCATGCGGTCGATCACGTCGATCATCGCATCCCAGACGGCGTCGATGTCGAGGTCGTAGTGGCGCAGCAGCGCGGGAATGTCGCCGTCGTCGGCTTCGATCAGCTTCAGCACCCAGTGCTCGACCGCGATTTCGTCCGCGAGCCGGGTCTGGCAAAGATTCGCCGCGGCTTCGAGTGCGCGCGTGCAGTGGGGATTGAGACGGCGAATGAGATGGGAAGCGTCCCGGAGCGGCGGCGTCATGTCGATAGCGGATCAGGAAGGGAAGGGAAGAGGGCGAGCGCGCGGAAGAGCGGAATCCCGCCGCGCAAGCGCGACGGATTCCGCCAACCGTTCAATCCATCAGGAACGTTCGTTCCACGTGTCCTTGTGGATGATGTTGCCGTCCTTGTACGACCACGTGATCGTCTCGTAACGCAGTTCGACGTCTTCGAGATGGTTGTGCTTCTCGTAGTCCGGGTTCTTGATGTCGAGCATCTTCGGCTTCACCGCGACGATCTTCACGTTGTCGAGCTTCGTGTTGAAGTATTCCTTTTCCTTGCCCGCATCATCGATCCGGTACCACTTGATCTCGACCGACTTCAGCGTCTGCCCGCTCGTCACGGCCTTGTACAGGTACGGCGTCGACGCGTCGGTCTCCTTCGTCAGCGTGATCGGCTTGTGCACGCGCGTGCCGGTCAGCTTGCCCGTATTGCCGTCGGTCGGAATGTGCACGCCGTGATCGAACGCAACCAGTTCGACGCTACCTTCGCGATCCTGGACGGTTACCGAACCCTTGATGTCCGCGCCACCGTCGTCCTTGAGCCACATGTAGGCCGGAATTGCCATTTGTTCACTCCTTCTTCTTCGTACTGCGAATCGCCGGAACCGGATTCCGGCGCTGATAAACCCGGGGCGGTTGCCCCGGGAACCCAAACGCGTGTTACTTCGCGGCGCTGCTCGGGACGGCAGGCACCGGTGTATCGGGCACGAGCGTGATCTCGACCCGACGATTCTTCGCCCGCCCTTCCGGCGTGGCGTTGTCGGCAACCGGCCGCGTATCGCCGTAGCCCTGGATCGCGAACCGTGTCGGCGGGATGCCGGACGCTTCGACGAGCCAGTCGCGTACGGCCGACGCGCGATCGATCGACAGCTTCAGATTGCGATCGGGCCGACCCTGATCGTCCGCGTAGCCGGCGACGAGCACGCGTTTGTCCGGATGGGCCTTGATTAGTTCGAGCGCATCGACCATCGCGCGCGTGGTGCCCGTTCGGAGCCTTGCCTTGCCGCTGTCGAACAGCGACATGCTGTCCAGCGTGACGACGGCCGGCGGCGGCGGGGGCGGTTCGTACGACGCGATTGCGTCGTTGAGGACGGGCAGCAGCGGTGCGCCGCGATAGGTGCCGAACGACAGCCGGAGCGGCACGCCGACACGTGCGTACCGGTCGAGCTGATCGCGGTCCGACGCAAGGATGCGGAGCGCGTCGCGCTTGGCCGCGTCGTGCGTGGCGGGGATTCGGTTGTAGCGTTCCAGATCTTCGCCGATGCGGGCCATGAGCGCATCGTTGTTCCTGGCGGCGGCGTAGATGGCCACGACCGCCGCGCAGGCAACGATCGCAATCGCATGCGCGATGGCGGCGATGCGCGGCGATCGCCACGCGCGGCGCGGCATCGCATCGATCAGCGGTTGCGGCAACGGCCAGGGAAGCGGCGACGCAGGCAATGCGGCCGGCGTGATACCTGTCAGCGCGCGCACTTCACGTTCCCATGGTTTGCCGGGACCGGACGCCGGGCCATGATCGATCCAGCCGGCGCCGAGCAGTGGCCAGGGCGATGCGGGCTGACGTCGGTCCGTCAGCGTGTCGAACACGAGACGGCGGGTCCATCCGACGATCGATGCGACGCCGGCGGCGCGGGCCGCGGCTGCCGGACTTGCATCGGCATGGAGTGCGTCCGATTCGGCCGCCTCGATTGCGGTGTCGAAGCCGTGCAGATTCGCGATTGCCGAGCCGGTCGACATGCCGTACCACTGCGCCGCCGATGCGCCGGCAGTCGGCTTCGTCGCCACGCTTGTGCCCGACAGTTGCTGATAGATGGCGACATAGCCCGGCAGCGACGTCCCCAGCATGCGGCACGCGTCCGCAACAGCTTGCCGGATCACGCGCAGCGACTGCGATAGCGTGTCGTCGTTCGCATGAAGGCCCGGCGCGACCGCCAGCACGACACAATCGGGTGCATGGCCGTCCCGCCATTGGCGGACGGCGACGGCAAGCCGGGCGAGATCCTGCGGGCGATCGGCGCGCAACCAGATTGCGCCGTCGCCGAGGTGCACGAAACGTGCGCGCGCCGTATCGCGATCGAACAACGCGGACAGGCCGTCGCCGGTGACGAGCGCGAGCGGCATTCTCGTGCGCAGCGTGACGGGCAGGTCGGCGGTCGCCGCGCCGAGTTGTGCAATCACGTGCACGTTCCGTTCTCGGGCACGCGCCAGCCGGCGCGAATGCAGCCAGACGATCAGCGCGGAAAGTGCGACGACGATCGCCATCCATCCCCACATGACGCCGCGCTCGACGGGTACAACCCATCCGACGACGGCCAGAGCCAGTGCCGCGGACAGCGTCACGACCGTCCGGAGCGGATAGCCCAGGCCCGACAACGCCGCGCGTGCCGCGTTGGAATCGGCGCGGGTTGCCGCCGTTGGGAGTGGGGTGCCCGAACTCACGGCCGTTTCGCTTTCTGGACGAGTTGGGCCAGTTCGGCATCGAGAATCCGATCCCACGCGAACCAGACGAGTATCGCGATGACGCATGCCGCGCCCGCGACCGCCCATGGCGACACATGCCTGAACCGGTCGAGCAGTCGCGTGTTGGAGCGATCGGTGACGAACGCCGGGCGGACCGCAGGGCGCAGTCGATCGATCTGCGCAACCAGCGCGGCGATCAGTGCCTGACGTTTCGCCTCACCGTCATGGGGGCCTGCGGACGGCCCCGAGCGAGCGGCATACCGGCCATGGAATCCCAGGCCGAGAATGGCCGCATAGCATTCGAGCAGGTCGACGTTCGGCGCGGGTTCGCGCATCCGGTAGTCGAGCCGCTCGTAAATGCGCGTGCCGGCGTCGTGAGTGCCGAACCGGTCGACCTGCAACGGCGTGGATTCCCAGTTCGCCTTGTCGGAAGCCGGCAGGTGCCGCAGTGCGGTTTCGTCGATCAGCCCGCACTGGGCGACGATGGCGTCGTCCCGTACGTCCGCGGCAATGCCCTGCGCATCGAGTGCGGCCGCGAACTGTGCGACCAGCAGGCGGCACTGCTCACGCAGGCTTGCGGCGTTGTCGACCTGGCCGCCGTTCGACAGGTGAGTGACGAGCAATGCGGTATCGCGCAGCAGCGCGCGCATCGAAGATGGATGTGCATGACCGGATGACGGATCGCGCGCAAGCAGTGCGGTTTCGTGACGCAGGGAGGTGACGGCATTCATCAGCGCAGCACCGCATAAAGTTCGAGCGACGCGTCGGGAATCGACGCGGGCAGATAGATCTGGCAAGCGCGCGCGGCGAGCATCCGCGCATGCGCGGCGTCGTGCGCATCGAGCGCGAAATAGTGGTTGTCCAGCCGGACCGGTATGGCGCCGGGCACCCGCTGCACGGCTTTGAGCGGAATGCCCGCCACGGCGGAATTGACGATGTGCTCGACGTCGTCCGGCGCGCCGATCTTGCAGAGGCGCGGAAACTGTTCGACCAGCTTGAACGCCGGCAGCGCGGCATTGACGGACAGATACCAGTCCGCGGCGTCTTCGACGATGCGCTCGTCGCGGAACTGGCCGGCCCAGGTCGTCGGCGTCGTATGCGAGAGCCCGATCGAGACGACGCGTGACGGGATGATCGCGTCGAGCAGATCGCGGATCAGCGATTCGAGCGCTGCGAACACGTCAGGGGCGCTCGCGTGGTCGTAGGGCGGAATGTCGGTCAGCGACACGCGCGTCGAGAACGTGATCAGCGAGCCGGCCAACTGGGCGAGCACCTGGTACAGGCGATCGGTCGGCTGCCCCGGATGCGACGCGAGGAACCGCAGTTGCGGCCACGCCTGGTGAATGCAATGCAGGAGCCAGAAGAGCTGGACGTCGGCGACGCCGTACTCGGCCACCTGCTCGATGCGCTCGCTGCGGCGCGCCCCGAGGAGCGCGCTTTTGGCGGCGAGGATGTCGGCAATCCGCCGAATGCGTTCGATATGCAGCGTGTGACCGGATAGCGCAAGACAGGGCGGGACGTATCGGCGATCGATCTGGAATTGCCCGCTCGTCGTGCGCGTCAGGCGCGCGATCGCGCATACCGTGTCGTCCGCATGCGATTCGAAGCCGAACAGCAACCGGACGGCGTGACGCTCGGCGGCAATTTCGGTTTCGGCCGAGCCGTTCAGGTCCGTCACCTTGACGAACTCGCGATACGCGCGACGCGGGCGGGCCAGCGCCGTTTCGTCGAAACGGCAGTTGCTGCCGTTCGCGTCGGGTAGCGCGAGCGCGGCGAGTACGTCGACGGTCTGGGTGTCCGCGGGAATTTCGCTGACGAGGTCGCGCGCTGGCGGCAACGCGTCGGCGACGGTCGTGTCGATCGGCGTGCCGTCAGGGAAACGCAATTGCAGCCGCGCGAGCTTCAGGCGGCCGGAGGACAGTGCCTCCTCGTCTATGTCGACGTTCAGCGTTCCCCATGGCGATACGGCGACAGCCGACGCCAGTTGTTGCAGCGCAAACCCGGTCCAGCGCTCCTGCTGCTGGAAATGCTGCTGCGTAAGAATCAGCCCTTCATGCCAGAGCGGTTTGTCGATCCGCATGGTGTGGTCAATACCGATGTAGGAATTATGAGGCGCCGATTCTAACAATCGTTTTATGATTTCGTATACCCGTAATTGGGCGATTCGTTGACGAATGTTTCATTTATATCGAGATATGAATGTAAATGATTGTGAAATTGTGTGGGTGGATGAGGTTTGCGAAGCAGCAGAATCGTTGTGCGCGGTTTTTATCGAGATATTCATGTATTCGTATTCAAAAATTTTGTTATAAAAATCAACAGATTAGACTTTTAATGTTGTGATATGAGATTGGTCGCAGGTGTGGTTTGTCTCTGCTGATGGTTGAATGGGATGATTAAAAATTAGGACGAGTATTAATTTGTCTATTTCGCGTCGGATCGATGATGGGATTTTGATCTTTGTGGTTTACTTTGCGTGAACGTGCATGATACTTTTTGCCGCCTGAATCGGATGTCGTGCCGCGGATATCCGATTCGGTCGTCCGTCAATACGAGTTGCGGGGTTTGAGCAAAGGTGACGTGAACGACGGCGCACCCGTGGTCGCGGGTGCGTGTCGCGGAGTCTTCAAGCTTTCTGAGATAAGGAGAACGAATTGGATAGCTTTCAGCGAGAGATCCCGAAGAGCCGGGTGTCGATCACCCTTGATCTGCATACGGGTGGAGCGCAAAAGAAGGTCGAGTTGCCGCTGAAACTGCTGGTGGCGGGCGACTTCAGCGCCGGCCGTGAGCAGGCGCCGCTCGCCGAGCGCAAGAAGGTGAACATCGACAAGAACAACTTCGATGCCGTGCTGGCCGACTATGCGCCGGACCTCAGGATCGCCGCGGAAAACACGCTGGCCGGCGACGGTTCGGAACTGCCCATCAACCTGTCGTTCCGCTCGATCAAGGATTTCGCGCCCGAGCAGGTCGCGCGCCAGATTCCCGAGCTGCAGGCGCTCCTCGCGATGCGCAATCTGCTGCGCGACCTCAAATCGAACCTGCTCGACAACGGCACGTTCCGTCGCGAGTTCGAGAAGGTGCTGAAGGACGATCGCCTGTCCGCGAAGCTGCGCGGCGAACTCGCGCAGATCGCGACCGCCGCGACGCAGCCGGAAGGGCATGCGTGAAACGCGCTGGGCAAAACGCGCGTTCAGCGCATTCCGCAACATCGTAGCGATTCGATCGCAGACAGGACACGCCATGAAATCCACTGAAACGCAGCACGCCGGCGCGAGCGAGACCGTCGTGCTGGACGCCCCGCACGGGGATATCGACAGCGTCTATGCGTCGCTGTGCAGCAAGATCAACCTGAAGCCCGTCAGCGAAGCGCGCCCGCTCGAGGCGTTCCGCGACAACGACATGCTGTCCGAGGCGTCGGCCGACGAGCGCATCGCGCGCGGGATGGGCGCATTCCTCGAACTCGTCGCGAACGCGAGCCAGCCGGTGGACCGCCTCGACAAGTCGCTGCTCGATTTTCATATCGGCCAGCTCGACCGGCAGATCAGCCGTCAGCTCGACGCCGTGATGCACACGCAGGAATTCCAGGCGCTCGAGGCACGCTGGCGCGGCCTGAAGATGCTCGTGAGTCGCACCGATTTCCGCAAGAACGCACGCATCGAAGTGCTCGACGTGTCGAAGGACGCGCTGCAACGCGACTTCGAGGACACGCCGGAACTGATCCAGAGCGGCCTGTACCGCCTGACGTACATCGAGGAATACGACACGCCGGGCGGTCAACCGATCAGCGCGATGATCAGCGACTTCGAGTTCGCGAATTCGCCGATGGACGTCGCACTGCTGCGCAACATCTCGAAGGTGGCGGCCGCCGCGCACATGCCGTTCATCGGCTCGGTCGGGCCGGCGTTCTTCGGCAAGCAGTCGATGGAGGAAGTGGCAGCGATTCAGGATATCGGCAACTATTTCGATCGTGCCGAGTACATCAAGTGGAAGAGCTTCCGCGATACCGACGATGCGCGTTACGTCGGCCTGACGATGCCGCGCGTGCTCGGCCGTTTGCCGTACGGCAAGGACACGGCGCCGTTGCGAGCGTTCAACTACGAGGAGGCCGTCAAGGGCCCCGACCACGACAAGTACCTGTGGATGAATGCGTCGTTCGCGTTCGCGGCGAACATGGTGCGCAGCTTCGTGAGCAACGGCTGGTGCGTGCAGATCCGCGGTCCGCAGGCGGGCGGCAAGGTCGAGGATCTGCCGGTTCACCTGTACGACCTCGGCACCGGCCATCAGCCGAAGATCCCGACCGAGGTGCTGATTCCCGAAACCCGCGAATTCGAATTCGCGAATCTCGGCTTCATCCCGCTGTCGTTCTACAAGAACCACGACTTTGCGTGCTTCTTCTCCGCGAACTCGGCGCAGAAGCCGGCGCTGTACGAAACCCGGGAAGCGACCGCGAACAGCCGCATCAACGCACGGCTGCCGTACATCTTCCTGCTGTCGCGCATCGCGCACTACCTGAAGCTGATCCAGCGGGAGAACATCGGCACGACCAAGGATCGCCGTCTGCTCGAGCTCGAGTTGAACAACTGGATCAAGGGGCTCGTGACCGAGATGAAGGATCCGGGTGACGAGCTGCAGGCATCGCATCCGCTGCGCGAGGCGAAGGTCACGGTCGAGGACATCGAGGACAACCCGGGTTTCTTCCGGATCAAGCTGTTCATCGTCCCGCACTTCCAGGTCGAAGGGATGGACATCGGGCTGTCGCTCGTGTCTCAGATGCCGAAATCCAAGAACTGATCTGACATGTGATGGTGAGCCGCCGGGGTGACGAGGTTGCCCCGGCGGCACCGCATGTTTGCGCAACCGAGAAATTCCATGGCGATGATTCTGCCTTCGCAGGCTTATGAATTGAAACTCGCGCCGCATCCGGCGCCGTTCTCGATCCTGAAGTTCACCGGGCTGGACCGCGTGAGCCAGCTCTATCGATACGAGATCGAATTCACGAGCCCGGTGGCGGGGATTCCGATGGATCAGGTGCTGGGGCGACCGGCCAAGTTCAGCGCGGATCCAATCGATTCGAACATGGATTACCTGCGCAAGATGTTCGGGGAGAACGCCGCGCAGTTCAGTACGAAGCCGGCGGCGTATACGGTTCATGGCGTGATCACGCAGTTCGACGAGCGGGAGACGTCGGCGGACGAAACGCGCTACCGGGTCGTGCTGGAGCCCACCCTGGCCGATCTCGATCGTGCTGTGACCAGCCGGTTGTTTCAGAAGCAGTCGGTCGAGGAGATCGTGACCGACACATTGCGGCATTACGGTTACCGCGCGGGTGTCGATTTCCAGTTTCAGTTACGCGGGCAGTACAAACGTCGCGAGTACGTGACGCAGTATCACGAGACGACGTTTTCCTTCATTCAGCGCCTTTGTGCGGAAGAAGGGATCTGGTTTCGCTGGGAGCAAAAGAAGGATCGTGCGGTGGTCGTGTTCGGCGACGATCTGGATGCCTATGCGCGCAAGCAGCGCACGGTGCCGTATCGGCGTGACTCGGGGCTCGAGAGTGTCGGTGCGGATGCGATCAAGACGCTCGGGCGCGAAATGAAGCGTGTGCCGGAGGCGGTGCGGCTGCATGACTACAACCATCGGCAGGCCGAGGTGTCGCTGCTGGTCGAGGAAAACGCGGCGCGCGACGACAAGACGACGAACGCGGTCGATTATCGCTGGGGCGAGCATTACGAGACGCCGGACGAGGGCAAGCGGGTTGCGCGGTTGCGGCACGAGGCTTATCTGGCCGAGCAGATTACGTTCAAGGGAACGGGCAATCCGTTCTGGCTCGAGGCCGGCGAGGTGATGCGGGTCGAGCCGAAACCGGCTGACGCGAAGCACGGCGTTTTCGTTACGTCGGTCGAGTCGCACGGCGGGCGGAATGAGTCGTTCTGGGTGGCGTTCGAGGGAATTCCGTCGGATCGCGTGTGGCGCACGCCGGTGGCTTCGGTTTCACGGCCGGTGGTGGACGGGATCCTGCCGGCGCGGATTACGTCGCCGGGCAACTACAAGTATGCGTATCTGACCGAGCAGGGCTGGTACGTGATCAAGCTGCCGTTCGATCTCGATGAATGGAGCCCGGGTGGGACGAGCAGGCCGGTGCGGTTGGCGAAGCCGTATAGCGGTGGCGACTATGGGCATCACTTTCCGCTGATCGACGGGGCGGAGGTGGCGATTGTCCATACGGACGGCGATCCGAACCGGCCGGTGATCATCGGGGCAATGCATGACAGCGTGCATCCGGATCTGGTGAACAACCTGAACCATACGCGGAACCTTATTCGGACGGCCGCGCGGAATGAGTTGCGGATGGAGGATAAGGAGGGCGATGAGCATGTCCACTTGACGACGCCGTTTCAGACCAGTGAGCTGAATCTGGGTCACATGGTCGATGAGAGCCGCAAGGAGCGCGGTAAAGGGGCGGAACTGCGCACCGACGAGCATGTTGCGGTTCGAGGTGCAATGGGTGTGCTGGTGACGGCTGAGGCTCAGGTTGGAGGCGTCGGCGAGCAACTCGGGATGCAGGGTGCGCAAGGGTTGCTCGATCTGGCACTGCAGCAGATGCGCGGATTGGGAGAGGCGGCCGGCGTGGCGCAGGCGGTAGCGGCGGATTATGAGCGTCAGCGCGCATTGCTTGAAGGAACGCTGAAGGAGTTGAAGAAATCGGGTGTGCTCGTGAGCGCGCCCGACGGTATGGGGCTGGTCTCGGGAACCGATCTTCAACTGAGCGCGAAGGACCATCTGATCGCAACGGCGGGTGGGAACGCCGACATCGGTGTGATGAAGCGGTTTACGGTCGCGGCTGGCGAACTGGTATCGATCTTCGCGCAGAAACTGGGAATGAAGCTTTTTGCGGCGCGCGGGAAAGTCGAGATTCAGGCGCAGAGCGACGAGATGCATTTGCTGTCGGACAAGGACATGCGGATGACGAGTGCCAATGGCCGGGTGACGATCGAGGCGAAGAGCGAACTCATTCTCAAATGTGGCGGTTCGTACATTCGAATCTCGTCAACTGGCATCGAGGATGGGACGCAAGGAAACCGAACGATCAAGTCAGCGGCTTTCAGTCGTCAGGGGCCGAGTTCGCTTGCGGAATCGATGAATACGTGGAAGCACGCGAAGTTTGATGAGGAGTTTGTCGTCAAGTGGCCATACAGCGGAAAGCCGGTGCCTAATCGCAAGTATTCAATCATCCGGGAGGATGGGAGCGTAATCCGGGGCGTAACCGACGCGGAAGGCCGGGCGGGGTTGCAAAGGACTCTGTTCGCTGAAGGGATGCGGTTGCGCATTGACCCTGAGTGATCGTTGTCTATTTGCATTTCTTCAACTCACCAGTCGCGCGCGACTAGACGGAACCATTCAGATGCCTGTTGAACGTATCCTTGCCGCCAAACTTGCCGACGATGGTTCGGCGCACTATTCGTCGGCTTCGTCACCATCGGATGACAGCCACGCCGTTTGCCACATGGTGCCTGACCGGGTGATTCCGGTGATTTTCGTGCCGGGAGTCATGGGCAGCAATTTGATGAATAACCAAAATCAGTCAGTGTGGGTCGTCAATAGCGGCGCCGGCATGCTGCCTTGGTCTTGGAAAGATGCAGCATACCGGAAGCAGGCGCTGGACCCAGCCAATACCAAGGTCTTCGATGGAGGCGATCTCCCGAAAGGCACGTCGCTTACCGACGCCGAAAAGAAGGCGCGCGGGTGGGGCACGGTTTCCAAGAAAAGCTACGGGGACTGGCTGGTATGGCTGCAGGACGCGCTCGACGATGCTCACGCGGGAACCAATCACGGCCGCAACGGTTTGCGCAACAGTCTGATCAAGCAGGTGGTGGCGCCGGGCCTTGACACACTGAGCGACGATGAAGTTGAGCTGTCGTATCAATACAAACTTCCCGTTCACGCAGTGGGCTATAACTGGCTTCGTTCGAACAAGGATTCGGGGGAATATCTGGCTCTCGAAATTGATCGAATCATGAGTGACTATCGTAAGCATTTTCGTTGCGAAAAGGTCATTGTCGTTACTCATTCGATGGGCGGGTTGGTGGCACGCTATTGCTCAGAAGTAAAAGGGTATCGCACCAATATTCTGGGCATCGTGCACAGCGTGATGCCCGCCATCGGTTCGGCTACAGCCTACAAGCGGGTAAAGGCGGGGTGGGAGCCCGGTAACACAATCGAAGAGGGAATCGGCCGCAAGGTATTAGGCGAAACCGCCGCAGAGATCACAGCAGTATTTGCGCAATCGCCTGGACCATTGCAACTACTTCCGGATGCCAATTACGGTAACGGTTGGTTAAAGATTCGGGACGGCGATCGATTTGATTCGTTGCCTAGAGCGGGAGATCCCTATGATGAGATCTATAAAATGCGCGGGACGTGGTGGGGACTTGTCGACGATAAGCTTATCAATCCTCTCGATAAGGCGAAGGTTCATTTGGAGCGAGATTGGATCGCATATGTTGATCTCATTGATAAGCAGGTTAGAACGTTTCAAACCGTAATTAGTGATTGTTACCATGAGTACACGTATGCCTTCTACGGCAACGACGAGAAACACAAGACCTGGGGCGATGTAGTGTGGCGGCGGAGCTTGCCCAAGCGCAACCTGTTATCTAGCAGTACGCCGCCCATTATGAAGCCATTGGAGCTGGAAGGAAAATGGGATTCCCGCACTGGTGTTCAGCGCGTGATTGACCGTACGAAGCAACCCGTCCCAGCAATACATGATTTCGTTTTGCAACCGGCCGAGGAAAACGGCGATGGCACCGTTCCGGTCCGTTCCGGCCGTGCGCCCACACCTCATGCAAAGGCTTGCGTCGCCTTCGAGGGTGTCGACCACGAGGGCGCGTACAACCCGCTGCCATGCCGATTGTTCGCGCTTCGGGCAATCACGCGCCTGGTGTGGAACGTCAAGGGCACGTCCATGGAATACCGCGCATGTTGAAGACCAGTTGGCTAATCTGCGCAATATTGCTGACGGCGTGCGGTGTCAAGACACCGGCGCTCACGGAACAAGAGAAAAAGATGGTGAAGGAAATGACAATGGATATGAAGCCCCGCTGTGTTGGGCGTTACCTGATCGATTTGCCTGCCAGCGCTCAGCCGATCGGCCATGCAAAGTTCGAAGGCGTGATGGTCAATGCGAAAATCCAGACGCTGGAGGAGTTCGAGCACGGCATGATAGTGCGTGAGGCGGAACTGAAGGTAACCAAGAATCCACTCGGGTATCAGTTCTTCTTTGAGAGCGGCAAGGTGCGAGGCATCAAACACACGCGATATTTCATCTCCAATCCGGAGTTGAGCGATGCAAATCGAGATATCGAAGTTCATAAGTGGGATCGCGGTTATCAGATCAGCCTGAAGGTTGAAGGAACGGATTGGACTAAGTCTGTAGACAAGGAAAAATCTTGGGTCAAGAAGAAGGAAATCCAAAATGACGTGCCGCGCAAAATGGGACTCGCCTTCGATCTGATAGAAAATTTGCAAGGCCGTGCCGAAAATGTTATTCCGACCGAGCCTGGTGCCTGCTTCGTTGGCGGATTCATGCCGGGTAAGGCAAGTGCAGAAAACGAGAATATCTCGACCAACTATGTACTGGCCGACAAGACGGATGTGTCGTTCAACTGGGACAGCTTCGCCAATTTGCAGGCAACCAGCACTCTGCTGCCGCGCGTATGGAGCGCGGATGTTCAGGACGCGTTGAAAACTGCACGGGGTCGCGTCATTCGATCCGGGAGCGTCACGCTCCCCAGCGGCATGAAGGTGGACGAGGTATTGACGTCGGCACTGACGCTGGTACAGGTGCAGGGGCATCATTTCTCGGTAGAAACGAATTACCAGGGCACTCCGCAGGCGCCTTACATCGTTCTGGACATGGAAACCGCGAGCCCGAATTTTCTGACAGAGGCTGACACCATCAAGCAATCTTCGCTCACGGAAGGGGAGTCGGTTGCGTTGTGGGACGAGGTGATTCGTACGCTGCGGCCACGTCCCAACGGATTCTGAGCGATGAAAGCGATTGGGCTTAGTTCGATCTGCTGGATGATGTCGCTTGCGACCGGCGGGCGGAAGACACTCCTGCTCTCCGCGCAGGAGGGAAAGGTGGTAATGGAGATGACGGCAGAAACGAAGCCCAACTGTGCCGGGCGTTATCTGATTGATTTGCCAGCCAGCACTCAGCCGATTGGCCATACAAAATTTGAAGGCGTGATGGTCAATGCGATATTCCAGACGCTGGAGGAGTTTGAGCGCGGGATGAGAGCGTATTCCGGCGAAGCGCCGGGTAAAGCGGGCATTGCCATGAGCTTCGCACATGGGCACGGCAATCCCGGTCGATGCAATGACCATTTCGGATATGACCATCAAGCCAGTTATGGCGACGAGCACGGGCGATCACTGTACGCCACCATGTACGCAATTATCAAGATTGCTCAACAGGCCCGCTGGCATAAAAAGGAGTCGGCATGAAGGAAGGCTGGAGAACGCGCGCAATTGGGCGACATTTGGTAGACCTGCCCAGTGAAGCAGTAACTATTGAAACGTATAAATACAACGAGGTGACGATTGAAATTCTTGGCGAGATAACTACGCGGGAGAGCTTCGATGATTTGATTTCAAAGAGGGAGGAGGAGCTTCGTGGTATTAGGCACGTCAAGCACGGCAGTTTGTTTGTTGAGAGGATACAGCATGCCAATGGTTCGGTGACGCTGATCTCCTGGAATCGCCCCACAGGGAACATACTATACCTCTTCGATACCTACTTCCGAGCGGGTTCAAAAAGCCTGAAGTACTCCGGAGAGGTATCGCCGGATCTCCGGGACGCGGCATTGGCGACCTGTCAAAAAATGTCCGGTGAATGGCGAGAAATCCCTCGCGGTGAACTACCGGAAGGTATCGGTTTCGTGGCTGGGGACGTCATCTTGGTGGCCAAACGTTTCAACCCAGAAAGCTGGGAGTTGAACATCCGGTTGCCGAACAGACCCGATGTATGGTTCCGACTAACCGCCTATGCGCAGAAGAGGGTAGAACCAGGCCTGCGCGCTCGCGCCGGCGGGATTCTGCCGGCATTACTGGGAGCGGTGGCCGGTGTCGGCCAGTTGCGCAACCGAGCGCGACCAGTCGGCCCGATCGAAGCCGACGAGATTCTGGTGGCTGGCACGCAGGACGGCAAGCGGACTTACGGCTTCAAATGGGAAGCGCCGGGCAAGGCATACTCGCTGGCTGAACCCAACCTGAACGCATCGTTGCGGGTAGGCGAGAGCGCGTACCGCACGAACAAGGAATCGTTCGCCAACGACGGTGAGGCGCTGGAGCTGTGGGATGGCGTAGTGGAATCGATTCGCCTGCGCCCGGGGGCGGTATGAAGATGCTGTCTCGTAGAGCGGTTCTGATGATGCTTGTTGCCGTGCCAGCCGCCACGATGGTTCCTGGCGTCTCGTTGGGCGCGCCGCACGTGATGACGGTGAACGATGCGATGCGTTATTTATGCGACGAGGTGTTTCCCTCACCGAATCAAAAGCGGAATGAACCGCATTGTGCCGCAGACCGATGGCATAAGAAGAAGTCGATATGAAGCAAGGTTGGAGAACTCACGCTATTGGGCGCCATCTGGTGGATTTGCCGGCTGAGGCGATCACTGCTGAGACGTATTCATATAACCATGGCCGCATTGAGCTACTTCAAGAGATTAGGACGCAGATAAGCTTCGATAATCTAGTCGATAGAAGGGAGCGAGGGTTGCGGGCCAGTAAGCACGCCGTGCTTGGAAGTATGTTCGTTGAGCGCGTGCCGCATTCCAATGGCTCTGTTACCTTGGTATCTTGGTCTAGTGAGTACTCGGAGCGACAGTATTGCTTTAACTCTTATTTAAAAGCCGGGTCAAAGGCATTGATGTATACGGCTAATGTCGGCAGCGATAGGAAAAGGTTGATACTGGATTTTTGTGAGGATCTATCACGAGAGTGGCAGGAAATTCCACCCGACGAATTGCCGGAAGGCGTTGGTTTTGTGGCTGGCGACACTATATTGGTTGATGCGGATTTCAATCTCGAAAGTTGGGAGATGGTCATAAAACTCCCGAACAAGCCCGATGTCTGGTTTCGGCTGACAGCGTACACGCAACGCAAAATTGAGCCAGGCTTGCGCGCCCGCGCGGGTGGCATTCTGTCGGCATTGCTGGGAACGGTGGCGGGCGTGGGCCAATTGCGCAACCGAGCGCGACCAGTCGGCCCGATCGAAGCCGACGAGATTCTGGTGGCTGGCACGCAGGACGGCAAGCGGACTTACGGCTTCAAATGGGAAGCGCCTGGCAAGGCGTACTCGTTGGCCGAACCCAATCTGAACGCATCGTTGCGGGTAGGCGAGAGCGCGTATCCCACAAACAAGGAATCGTTCGCCAACGACGACGAGGCGCTGGAGTTGTGGGATGCCGTGGTGGACTCTATTCGGTTGCGTCCGGGGGCGGTATGAAGACTTTGTCCCGCAGGAAGGTCTTGATGGCGCTCGTCGTCGCGCCGGTAGTCACGTTGACGCCACGTATTTCGTTTTGTACGCCGCGCGTCACGACGGTGGGTGAAGTCATGCGGTATTTGTGCGAGGAGGTATTCCCCTCGCCATGCCAGAAGCGATTCGAATCGCATATGGCGTACAAATCATGATGTCGATCAATTTTTGGGTTACGTCGATTCTAGCGGTATTTCTTGCGGGATGTAATAAATCAACGAAACTTAACGGTCAAGAGGAAATGGCCGCAGATAAATTTTCTGAAAAAAATACCTACTGCATTGGACGATTTTTGATCGACATGCCGGCCGAAGTGCATGTTTTTGGAACAGCCAAGATCAAGGGGGTATCTTTTGAAACAAAAGCGATGTCGGAGGAGGCTTATCTCCATGCAATCGATGCATATGAAGCTATGCTGAAGGCGAAGGAAAGTCCATTGGGCTATCGATTCCTCTATGAACATGGCGAAGGTCCAGAAAAAGGTACGCGATATTTTGTTCGTCTAGAAAATGAAGGCCAGCCCGGGGACATGCATCGTCTTGTGGAGGCCTACAAGTGGCATGATGGATATCAAATCAAACTTTTTGTAGGCGCGTCAGATAGAGTCAATAGTGAGTACGTTAAAAAACATAAAGGAACGCCGTACGGCATACCGGGAAAATTGATCAATAACGTGCCGGAAAAAAGGCAACTCATCTTCGATCTACTTCGAAGGGTAGAGGGGCGCCCTACCCAAATTATTCCTACAGTGCCCGGCGTTTGCTTCCTTGGGGGATTTCTTCCAGGTAAGGCCGGCGAACGGGAGCAAGTGTTTACGCAATTCGTCTTGCGTGGTTATCGAGACGTTAGTTTCAACATCGAATCCGATACCGACATTCAGGAGCCGAACACGCTTCTGGAGCGAGGCGATAGCGTCAATGCCGCACTTCGGCTTAACGGTGGCCGGACGATTCGCAAAGGTTCAGTCGCTTTGGACGGTATGGAGGCTGAAGAATGGCTCGTGTCGGGAAAGACGGTGTTCGAGATACCGGGACATCATATGACACTGGAGGCCAACTCAAAGACGGGAAGCGCTGCAACACCTTTGCTGACGTTGGACATGGACACCGGGGCGCCGAACAATGTATTGCAGGAGAAAATTGACAAGGCTTCCTTAACGGATGGCGAATCTGTCGCCTTGTGGGATGCAGTGTCCCGAAGCCTTCGTCCACGTCGTGATGCTTTCTGAAAAATTTCAGCGTATCTCTTTGGGAGATCACTCCCAGAGCGGTGCTCCCGTATCAAAATGGTTTTTGAGGGTAGCGAATGCCCGTTGACTTCAACAAGCTACCACCCGAGGAGCCCGTTCCAGACGATCCACCGTCGCGACTCGTATGGACGATTGTTTTCTTCGTGATCGTGTTGGCCGGCGTATTTCTGGTCCTCCTTCTCTGGCCGAAAGGAGAGCCAACCCGGACTCCGTGGTTCTGGGTCTGCGTCATCGTATATCCGCTCGGCGTTGCTTCCTTCGTCGTGTTGAGGCGCTATAGCGTCTACGAAGGCCGACGTTTGGACGCAATCGTGTGGAACGAAGCCCGCAAAGAATATGTTGATGATGTATTCGAACAGGCAAGTCAGCCGCTCGCGGTTCTGGCTGCGAGCTACAGGTTCGCAAGCGACGCCAAGGAAGATGCGTTCGCCAAATTGCTGGATGGGTCCGTGATGCTCGAGCCGCGAATCGCCCCGAAGCCCGATACGCGTCCGGTGAACGCGCGTTGGTTCGAAAAGCCTGACGCGGATGAGGATGGCGTGCGGTTCGATACCGATGATAAGCGACGACGCCATGTCACTGCGTGGGCGTTCGGCGCGGTGATCGATGAGGTGGCTGACGCGGTGCGTTCAATGCCGCCGGATTTGAAGCTGACGGCCCAGTTGGTCGTGCCGGGTGCGGCGAGAACGGATGAAATCTTGGCGTCATGGCACGCACAGTGGCAGAAGCTGGATGGTCGAAAGCTTGATGCGGAGGTTTTGCCGGATATTGCCGATCTGATGTACGTCGACACCTGGCTTGATCGCGTCGAACAGAATTCCGATCAGGAAGCGCGACTTCTCGTCATTGTTCAGCTGAACGCCGTTCTTCAGGCGATGCCGCCAGATGGAAGCGCCGAAAGCGTCGTCGCGATTCTGTTCGTACCCGAGGCTGTGCGCCGCAAGTTCAATCTCGCATCGGTAGCGCTGATGCATCGACCCAACGGAACAAGCGACTGTTCTGTAGACGTCGCTCTCGCTCGTGCTGTGCAATGGGGAAAAGTGCAGACGTCGGAAATTAAGGGCGTATGGCGAGGTGGTGTCGATGGCACTACGGCAAATGCAACGACGGCTGCGCTGGCCAGGGCAAGCATAGGTACGAAGCCGGCGGATCTCGATTACATGGTCGGCCATGCCGGTGAGGCCGCGTCGTGGTTGAGCATGGCGTGCGCGGCCAAAGCGGCGGCCCGGGATGGCTCGACTCAACTGGTTGTGGCGACTAGCAGGACGAAACCGTGTTTCGCGGTAGTAAGGAATCTCGGTACGCGTTGAACCGTACATCGACTACCCAACGTTTGTTGGAGAACCTCGCAGCGCATTGCACCACCGGGAAATCAGGAGACCCAGATCATGATAAGGCGGTATGACATTCTGAAAGGCGACAAGACAACGTCCGATGGCACCGTATTGGGTGGCGATGCGAACGACAGGATCGGCGATCGCGAACAAGCATACGAGCGCGACGAGGTTTGGTGTCCGACGTGTCAGTCGATGGGGCTCATTGTGTGCGACGGGCCGCGATTGTCGATGAAAGATCCGAACGGTAGAGAGGGTGCGCTCAGTGACGATTTGTGCGTATGCAAATGCGATCCACCTCCTCGTCTGCTCCCGTCGCAGCGTTCGTCCTACGTCGATGTTTAAACGAATTATCCCGGGACCCCGAGCCAACCGCGCTCCGGTCACGTGGCGATTAACCAGCAGGACATGTGGCGGCCGTCGCGCCGCCCAGCCTGTTCCAACCTTGATTGAGTATGCTGAACAAGTTTCGGATCGACATTCTGAGCGTCGTTATAGCGGTCGTCCTGCCCGGACTGGCGGTCTGGCTAAAGGGGGATTCCTGGTTTGGCTTGCGTTCTGCCGAAGGGCGGGCAGGATGGATTGTCGCCCTTTGTATCCTGTTCGTCGTGCTTTTCTTGTGGTACAGCTTCGATTCCTCGGCACGCCCTGCGGTAGCAATGCGGCGAGTCAGGCATTGGGTCGGACGGCAGTTCAAGTCGGAAGCCGAACGGCGCGACAGCGCAACTCCCGAGGGGGCGGTACGTGCCGCTTCGCTGGCCAATAGCCTTCGCGACCGACATGGCTGGCGGTGGCGCTATCGCCAGCAATGGGTACTCGTGGTCGGCGATGAATCGTTCGTCAAGCGCCTGGCCCCGGGGCTCGCCGACACCGGGTATGCGATCACCGGTGATGCGATTCTCCTGTACGCCAAGCAGACAAGCAACGCGCTCGATACCGGCTGGCTCGACCATGTACGGGGCATGCGCAGGCGTCGCCCTGTCGACGCAATCGTCGCGGTGGAGCGCAACGGCAGTTCGGGCGGTTCCCCATGCGATGCGGACGATCCGTCTCAGCGGCTGATGCGGTACACGCGCGCATTGCGCTGGGCGGCTCCAGTGTATTTGCTGAACGTCACGGATTTCGGCAGCGAGTCGGCGGGGCCGGACGAAGCGATCGGCTTCACATGGACGAGTGCGCATGTCGACGCACAGGAAATCGACGCCTCGTTGCAGAATCTCTCCAGCAATCTCGCGGATGTTGGGGCTGCCCGGCTTGCGAACGATGCCCGCGATCGGTATCCCGCCGAATTGTCGCAGCATATTTCCGGGGTGAGCGGCGCGCTGGCGGGCCGGATACAGCAGATTACCCGGTCCCGATCGTGGAAGCACGCCGTCCATGGCGTGCTGTTTGCGCCGCTATTCAAGGAGAGAGAACTGGTACGGCCCGCGTCGGGTCTCACGCGTGACAATGCGCCGTCGAACGGCGCCCAACACCGCACCATCTGGCAAACCGTCGCCGCCCACAGCCGCAAGGTACACGGTCGCCGCATCGGTTTTTCGCTATCGACCACGGCGGCGTGGATGGCGACCGCGCTGATCGGCTGCTGGCTCGTCGGCACGCTGCTGTCCGGCTTCGCCAACCGCGCGACGATCGGGAGCGCCACGAATACGGTTGCGAAGCTCGCCGGAGCCCTGAACCCGACGCAATCGCTGCAAACGCTCACCGACCTCGACCGTCAAATCGACACACTCGAAATCCACCTGCGCACCGGCGCATCTGTCACCACCCGTTTCGGCTTGAACCGCGACCACGCGCTGCTCGACGCCCTTTGGCCGTACTACGCCGATGCCGCAAACCGCATCCTCATCGGCCCGATCCGCCAGAGACTCGAGGCAAGACTGCATCAACTCGCGTCGCTGTCCGACGCGGAAATCGCGAGCGGCGGCGACGCCCAGGTGCAGGCCGCCTACGACACGCTCAAGACTTACCTGATGCTCGCCAGGCCCGAGCGGGCCGTGGCCACATTCCTGACGCCCCAACTTGTCGCGACATCCGCGCCGGGACGCCCGGCCGGTTCGCAGCTGTCGCGAGGCAAATGGGAAGATATGCGTCAGCACGCGATCACGTTCCTTGCCAATCACATCGGGCACGAAGCCGGAGCGAGCCGCGCCGCGCTGGTGATTTCCCCGGACGGTGCGCTGATCGCGTCCACCCGTCAGACGATCGTCGGCGTGCGCGGCATTCAGAACTCCGGGGAAGCGATCTACCAGCAGATCATCGACGAAGCGATACCGAAATATCCGCCGCTATCACTCGCGACGCTGCTCGGCGACGCGGCGTCGCAAGCGTCGGTCAGCAGCGCGACGAGCCGTGGCCTGTTCGGCACGACGGCGACCGTACCCGGCGTATTCACGCGTGCAGCATGGGAAGAGCGCATCTCGAAGGCAATCGACGAAGCCGGCGAGCAACGCGATGTGGCGAGCGACTGGATACTCTCCGACACCAAGTCGGCCAATGCCTCCCCGTCGACGTTGAAGGCCGAACTGCGCCGGCGCTACTTCGACGATTACGCGCGCGCATGGGCGCTCTTCCTCAATAGCCTGCGCTGGCAACCTGCACCGACGCTATCAGCCACGGCTGATCAACTCACGCTACTGGGCGATCCGCAACGCTCGCCGCTCGTCGCGTTGATGAATGCGATCGTGTATCAGGCGGGAACGGGAGCCAACACCCAGTCGCTGTCCGACACGCTGATCAGCAAGGCACAGCAACTGGTCGGTGCCGACGAGAAAGATCCGTCGAAGCAGGCAAAGCCACAACTTGCGCCGCTCGCGGCCGCATTCGGGCCGATCTTGCGTTTGACCGGTAGCGATCTCGTTGCGGGGGCGCCATCCGGCGGCAAGGCCGTCACACCGCCGGCAGCAACCGGCGACCTGAGCCTGGCACGCTATCTGGAGCGGATCACGGCGATGCGCCTGAAAACGTCGCAGATCGTATCCAGCCCGGATCCGGACGCGATCGCACGGCTGGCCGCGCAATCCGTGCTGCAGGGCAAGACTTCCGATATCGCCGACAGTCGCGATTACGCGAGCCGTGTCGCCGCAAGTCTCGGTGAACAATGGTCCGGATTCGGCGCATTGTTCCGCGCACCGTTCGATCAGTCGTGGCAGGTCATCGTGCAGCCGGCCGCTGCAAGCCTGAACGAAATCTGGCGCATCGCGATCCTGGCGGACTGGAACAAGACCTTCGGCGGCCGCTATCCGTTCGCGGATTCGGACAACGACGCGTCGCTGCCCGAGATGGCGCGCTTCATGCGTCCGGACAGCGGCGTGATCGCGCGGTTCGTGACGTCGCAACTGGCCGGTGTCGTCGAACGGCAGGGGGACCGGTGGGTCGCCGCGCAGGGAGCCGACTCCGGCGCATTGACGATCGATCCGGCTTTCCTCAACGGCCTGAACAAGCTCACGCGCACGTCGACGGTGCTGTTCCCGTCAGGCGATGCACGCGTGCGTTACGAACTGCGGGCCGAGCCGACGCCGGGCATCACCGACATGCGATTCGTGCTGTCCGGCCGCGAATTGCACTACTTCAACCAGAAGCAGGAGTGGACGCCGTTCGAGTGGCCGGGGCAGTCGCTCGAGAACCTGTCGCACATCGAGTGGCAGACGGAACAGGGCGGCTTGCGCACCGCGCTTGATTCGCAGGGGCGCTTCGGTTTCATCAGGCTGCTGGAGCGCGCGAAGGTCACACAGCAGGACAACGCCCGCTATCTGCTGACCTGGACGCCCGACACGAGCCAGGGCATCCCACTCAGGGTGCAATTGCGCAGCGAAGCCGGCGCCGGCCCGCTGGACGTTCTCCAGTTGCGCCATTTCGCGTTGCCGGCACGCGTGTTCGTGACGGCAGCAGCGAACGCCGGGGCGCGGGCCTCGGCGAGCGGCCCGCCGCCGTTGCCGATGTCGGCGATCGAGGCGGCGAAGCATGCGGCCGTGCCGCTGCCGCGGGGGCTTCCGGGCAGAAGCCCGTTGCCGGATGAAACGATGTGGGCGGCGCCGGAGCAGATATCCGGCCGGGATACCGATCTCAAGCCGACTCGAGCGCCGATGCAAACGACCACGGCCGTCTCGACGACACAAACGACGCCGAAGCCTGCGATCTCGCCCGCGGCGACGACGTCGGCGCTTTCGGATTCACCCGCCAGCCCGTTCGGGCATGCCCTCGCGTTGCTGGGCGACGCATTTGTATTTTGAGTCATGCGATGACGCTAGCCAATTTTGTAAAGACACTCGTCGGGGGCCCTCGCGACGACTCACTTCAGAGGGCACGGACGGATACCTGGGCCGCGTGGATTGCGCCGATACCGGGCGACCACGCGTGCGGGCGCGACCCCGGCTACGAGGACGCCTTCTTCGAACTGAAGGACGAGGCCGGCAAACTATCGGGAATCGACGACGGCCTGATCGTCCGTGCATGCGAACACCTGCTGAAGGAAACCGGCAAGGATTTGCGCGTCGCCGGCTACTACGCGTTCGCACGCCTGCGGCAGGACGGCCCGGCAGGTTTCGCCGATGGACTCGAACTGAGCGCCGCGCTCGTCGACCGGTTCGGTGAGGCCGTGTTGCCGGCCCGTCACGAAGCGAAGAAAGCCGCACTGGAAATGCTCGCGACCGCGCGCCTGATCGAAACGCTGGATCGCCACGGCGATTTCGCGCCGGCCGATCTCGAGCGTGCGCTCGCAGCGCTCGACGCGCTCATGACGCATACGCAGGCGTGGCCCGACGCTGCTCGTCCGAATCTGCAGCCGCTCGTGTCCCGCTTCGATAAAAAGGAAGCACCGGTGCGCGGTGCCGATTCGGGCATGGCAATGCCGCCGGCAAGTGCTCCGGGCAAAACTTCAGCCGGCTCGATCGCCTCGACGCTCGATTTGCTCAATCAGGCACGTGCAATGTCGGCGTGGCTGCGCGATCAGGAAAACGGCTACTTGCCGTCGGTGCGCGTCGTGCGAAGCATTCGATGGGACACGTTGCACGACGTGCCGCCTGCGGACGCCGCTTCTCACACGCGCCTGACACCCCCGCGCGCCGAGTTGCGACAGCAGATGAAGCGGCTCGCGCTGCAGAAGCACTGGCACGAGTTGCTGGAGCGTGTCGAGGGTGCGTTCATGGAGGGCGTGAATCATCTGTGGTTCGACTTGCAGTATTTCCAGCACGTCGCGCTCGATCATGTTGGTACCCCATACAGCGAGTGGCGCGAACTGTTGCGCGCCGATTTCGCGCTGTTCCTCGAACGGTTGCCGGGCATCGAACGGCTGGCATTCAGCGACGGCACGCCGTTCGCCGACGACACGACGCTCGAATGGATCGCCCGGCATGCCGTCGTGCGCAATCTGGAAGCGGGCGAGACGGTCGTGCCGCTGCCCGTCTGCGCGGATAGCGAAAGCGATTCAACCGGCGACTGGCCGGAGATCGAAAGCCAGGCCCGTGAACTCGCCGCGCGCGAAGGCGTCGAGATGGCCTTCGCGTGGCTCGAAGCGCTGCCCGGCATGAAAACCGATCGGCATCGCTATTTGCAGCGGCTCGTGATGGCGCGCCTGGCAGACCATGCCGGCCGGCCCGATACGTCGCTCGCGTTGCTGGCCGAACTCGACGCGTCGGCCCGGTCGCTGCCGCTGATGCGCTGGGAGCCGGCGCTGACGTTCGAGGTGAAGCAACAACTTGTCAAGGCACTGAAAGCGATGAGCAACCGCAAGGACGCCGACAAGCCGGCGCTCGCCCGCCGCATCGGCGAATTGCAGGCGGAACTCACGGTACTCGACCCTGCCCGTGCATTGACCCTTTCGTAACGGATTCTCATGAACAACAACGATCCCATCCTGCGCTACTACGAAGCGGAAATGCGCTATCTGCGCGAATCCGGCAAGGAATTCGCGAAGGCGCACCCCGACCGCGCTCGCCTGCTCAATCTCGACCGCGTCGGCGATCGCGATCCGTACGTCGAACGTTTGTTCGAAGGTTTCGCGTTCCTGACCGGCCGGCTCAGGCAAAAGCTCGACGACGAACTGCCCGAACTGACCGAAGGGCTCGTCAGCCTGTTGTGGCCGCACTATCTGCGGATGATTCCTTCGCTGTCGATCGTCGAGCTGACGCCGTTCGCGGAGACGCTTCAGAAAACGATCGTCGTGCCGGCCGGCGTGCCGGTGCGTTCCTCGCCGATCAACGTGCCTGCTGCGGGCGCAGCCCCAGGCGTGGCGCCGCGAACGGTGCAATGCCTGTACCGGACGACGCAGGCGGTTGCATTGCAGCCGGTGTCGATCACGCATGCCGGGCCGGCCGTGCGTCACGACGGCCGCTCGGTGATCCGCGTCGGCTTCGCGTTGCAAGGCTCGGCGCTGCGCAAGGAGACGGATCTGTCGCGGCTGCGGCTGCATCTGAACGCCGATCAGCCGACCGCGTTCGCGATGCATCTTGCGTTGACGCGCCAGGTCGATGCAATTCACTGGCGCGTTCCGGAAATACGCGATGGCGAAACCGTGCCGCTGCCGGGCGTCACGATCGAGCCGGCAGGCTTTTCGACGGAAGAGCGGCTGTGGCCCAAAGCCGATGCGGCGTTCTCCGGCTATCAGCTGCTGCTCGAATACTTCACGTTCCGGGAAAAATTCCTGTTCGTCGATCTGTGCGGACTCGACATCACGAAGCTGCCCGAAAAATCGACTCGCTTCGAACTGGAAATCGTTCTGAAGGAAGCCTATCCGTCGGATCAGCGGTTCAACGCAGAGAACGTGCGGCTGTTCTGTTCGCCGGTGATCAACCTGTTCGAACTGGATGCCGAGCCCATCGAGATCGACCATCACGAAACCGAATATCGCGTCGTGCCGGCGGGCCATCAGGGCGCGCATGTCGAGACTTACTCGGTCGATGCGGTCGCGACGTTCGATCACGATACGGCCGAGCGATACGAATACGTGCCGTTCGCGACGTTCCGGCATCGCGGCGGCATGCTGCGGCACGAGGCGCCGGAGCGCTATTTCCACACGCGCGTGCGTGCGGGCGTATCGGGGCTCCACGAAATGTGGGTGATTCTCGGCGGTCACGCGTGGGAAACGATGGACACGCTGCCGGAGGAAAGCCTGTCGCTGCGCGTGACGGGCACGAACGGACTGCTGCCGCGCAAGGGGTTGCGCGAAGCGAGCCTCGATGCGCTGGCGGCCAGCACGCCGAACGTCGCGGGCGTGCGCAATCTCGTGTCGCCGACGTTGCCGCTGTATCCGCCGACGGACGACCGTTTCCAGTGGCGCGTGCTGTCGCATCTCGCGCCCAACTTCCTGTCGATGATGGACGCGGAAGTGTTGCGTGGCGCTTTGGCGCTGTACGACTGGACGAACGACGAACTGAACCGGCGGCGGCTCGCCGGCATCCTGCATGTGTCGCAGGACATGATCGAGGAGGTGTCGCGCGGCGCGGTCGAGCGCGGCGTGCTGATCGAGGTCATGCTCGATACGCATGCGTTCTCCGGCGAAGGCGACGTGATGCTGTTCGGCGAATTGCTGCATCGCTTCTTCGGTGCGTATGCGGAGATCAATCTGTTCACGAAGCTGGCGATCGTCAGCCTGCCGTCGCGGTCGAGAACGGAATGGCCGCGCAGCAAGGCGCGGCGGGCACCGCTATGACGGCTTCGATCGACCAGACGGGCGCCGACGTTACCGAGCCGACAAGACTGCCGGCCATTGCCGGGACGCTGTTCGCGCAGGCGCCGAAAATGACGTTCATGCAGTTCTGTCGTCTGTTGGAGGCATGCGCGCCCGAACGCACCGGGTTCGGCACGCGCGATACGCCGGAATACGAGCCGGTGCGATTCCGGCCGCGTCCGCGATTGGGGTTTCCGGCGGGCGAGATGGCCGCCGTCGAATTCGACGACGAACAACCCGATGCGCCGCCGACCGTACGCACGACCTTCATGGGGCTTTACGGCGTCGATGCGGCGATGCCGTCGCACATGATCGACGAGATCGTGCTGCGGGAGGAAGGGCATGAGGCGGTCGAGGCGTTTCTCGATCCGTTCAATCACCGAACGGCGACGCTGTTGTATCGCGCATGGAAGAAATATCGTTATCCGGAGCATTTCCGCGCCGGCGGTGTTGACGACTATTCGCAGAGCCTGTTGTGTCTGGCCGGATTCGGATGGGGCGACAAGCCTTTGCGGGCAGGCCTACCGGATTCGCGGATGCTCGCGTTGCTGGGGCTGCTGATCCAGCGCACGCGTACGTCGGAAGGGCTGGCCGGCGTGGTGGCGCTGGCTGCGCCGGGCGTCGATGTTCGTGTCGACGAATTCTGGGCCGTGACGACGAGTGCCGGTCGGCCGAAACCGTTGACGTCGGCGAAGCCGGGTGCGGATGCGCTGTCGGACGGGAAGCGCAATGGGCTCGGTGGCGGTTACGTGCTCGGCAGGCGTCTCGCGTATCGCAGCCGGGCGGTGTGTGTGACGCTGCGGCCGGCCGATGCGCGGCAGGCCCAGGATCTGTTGCCGGGCGCATGGCTGCATCGGGAGGTGATGGCATTCGTCCAGCTGTATGTGGGCATCAAGGCCGATGTGCATTTGCGGATGGAGGTGTCGTCCCGGTTCGTGCCGCATCCGTCTGTCGGGGTCGAACGTGCCGGCCCGGCGCCGCGTCTCGGCTGGACGACGGTATTGCCGTCGGCGGACGAACGAATGATCGACATCGCACTGGGTATCTACGAGGCGTTGCCCGCGTCAAAACCCAACCCGCACCTCGTGCCGCGCACGATCTGATTCCGGAGTTTCCATGTTCTACCGAATGAGTGCGGCCACCGCTGCCGCCGTATTGTTGCTGTCGGGTTGTGGTGCCTGGCAGTCGGTGTCGGACGCGTCGTCGAATGCGTATCGGGCCGTATTTTTCAAGCAGGTGAAGGTGCTTGATGTAGACCTTGATGCACGTGCCGCGCTGAACCCGGACGCCGCGGGACGACCGACGTCGGTCGCCGTGCGCGTCTACCAGTTGAAGGATCGCAAGATGTTCGATGGGGCGTCATACGACGATCTGTTGAAGCACGACCGGACTGTGCTCGCCCAGGATCTGCAGGCGGACATGTCGACGGTCGTGAACCCTGGAGCATCGGCAAGCCTGTCTCAGCCGATGCAGCGAGAGACGGAGTATGTGGCGGTCGTTGCGTTGTACCGCGTACCCGGAGCCGCCCAGGACTGGAAGCGAGTCATCGAGAAAAAGAAGCTCGATGCGGACAAGCCCTTGCGTATCGAGTTGACGTCGAATGGGCTAAAGATGCAGGGAGACATGCCGAAATGAATATCGTCCCTTCAGGTGCCCGAGCCTGCCGAGACGGCCAATTGGCATGAAGGACGGCCCATTCGCCGAACCTGTCCGCATTTTTGTGGGCGAGGCGGTTGAACAACAGGTTATCCACGCGCCTGCGTGAATCGCTCGCCGAACAGGATAGCAAACTGGTTCATCGCTGATTTCCAGTCGAAGGCGGCCCGCACGGTCTTGGCCAGCACGTTGCGCAGCGCCAGCCAGAGCAGCTTGATCGCCGCCTCGTCATTGGGGAAGTGACCACGGGTCTTGATGATCTTGCGCAGTTGCATGTTCAGACTTTCAATGGCATTCGTTGTGTACACAACCCGTCGGATCTCCGGCGGAAACACGAAGAACGGTATGACGTGCTCCCACGCGCGTTGCCATGACTG